>NZ_JARCCY010000008.1:0-174814 GCF_039907775.1 Arthrobacter sp. CC3 | reverse complement strand
CGAAAACAGAAAACACCCGCCGATCAACACACCGGCACGAACCAGCGACCATCACCGACCATCATGAAAAATCGAGGTTAGCCCGTCACAAGCGACAGGCCTCTAGACGCTTTTCTTCGCCCGACGCATTACCGGGCGTTCAATGAACAGCCAGCTGGCGGCTGCCAGCGGAATAGTGCACAGGGTCGCGGCGATGGTGAACCACCAGACTCCCCAGTGATATGCGCCGAAAACCGCCAGCAACTGCTGAACGGGAAACGCGTAGATATACGCCCCGTAGGAGATGTCATTCTTTGCGACCATCGCAGGCTGCGGCAACCAGGTGGATATCCACAGGAGTCCGTACGCAATAAACGGCGCCGCGAGCTGCCCGCCGAACCCCGGAACCCACAGAATCAATGCAGCAGCTATCGCGACAGCCACGGGACCTGCCACCCGGTGGATGCCAAGACGTGAACTCAGCACCTGGACTACGGCACCGCCGAGGAAGTACGGGATCAGCCGGGCCGCCAGTTCAAAGTCCAGGTTGGACTGCATGTAGGGCTTTAGCATGCCGATATTTGCCCACAGCACAACGCTGAGTCCAAACGCGGCAATGACGGGCCACGGGGTCTTCTTGACGATCGGCAGGAACCCGAGGAAGGCCACGAGCAGGTAGCACATGAACTCGAAATACAGCGTCCAGAGCGACCCGTTCCAAGCTCCCGGGTAGGGAACCGCTGCAGGCGTGCCCGCGATGTCGTAGCTGACAATGCGGAGCGAGAGGTTTGCGAATATCGAGTTCAGCGGCGTGGTGGGCGTGGACATGAACCCCAGCAGGTTCCCGCGCTGAACCAGGTAGGCAACCGGTGCAAAGACAAAAGCCATCATGACAAGACACACGATGAACGCCGGGAAGATCCTGGCCACACGGTGCACCAGGTACGGGCCGATCCGATTGCTGAACCTGCTTGCCGTGATCAGATAGCCGCTGATGCCAAAGAACCCGGCGACGGCCCACCCGCCCAGGTTCTCCCCTTGGAAGGTCGGCCCATTCCCCGCACCAACGATGTGCCAGCTGTGCGCGAACAGCACCGCCAGTGCAAGAACCAGCCGGATAAGGTTGAGGCTGTTTCCCCTGGGGTCGAGTGCCCGCCCCAGTTGGGGCGCCGGAACGGCCTTGGGTTTCAGAGTGAGAGTGCTCAAACCTTTGCTTCCTTTGGGTGTCGGCAGACGGTCCATTCTACAGCGTTTGGCGTCTCGGCCTTCGGTACGGGAGGATGGGGACCATGCGTGGAATTATTCTGGCCGGCGGAACTGGGTCCCGGCTGCACCCGATTACTCTTGGCATCAGCAAGCAGCTCGTCCCTGTTTACGACAAGCCGATGATCTACTATCCGCTGTCCACGCTCATTCTTGCCGGCATTCGCGACATTCTCATCATCACCACTCCCCACGATGCAGATCAGTTCAAGCGGCTGCTCGGAGACGGTTCGCAGTTCGGTATCAACCTTACTTACGTGCAGCAGCCCTCTCCGGACGGCCTGGCACAGGCGTTCATCCTTGGAGCGGACCACATCGGCGACGAGACGGTCGCCCTGGTGCTTGGTGACAACATCTTCTATGGCCAGGGCATGGGCACCCAGCTCCGGCGCCACGCTGACATCAAGGGCGGTGCGGTGTTCGGCTACTGGGTCAATGATCCGAAAGCGTACGGTGTCGTTGAGTTCGACGACGACGGCAAAGCACTCTCCCTGGAGGAGAAGCCGGCAAAGCCGCGCAGCCACTACGCCGTTCCCGGCCTCTACTTCTATGACAACGACGTCATCGACATTGCCGGGAACCTCAAGCCCTCCCCTCGCGGCGAGCTCGAGATCACCGACGTGAACCGTGCCTACCTGGAGCGCGGTGATCTTCAGGTGGAGATCCTCCCCCGCGGTACAGCGTGGCTGGACACCGGAACATTCAACGACCTCAGTGACGCCTCGAACTTCATCCGTACGGTTGAAAACCGCCAGGGACTCAAAATCGGCGCCCCGGAAGAAATCGCCTGGCGCCAGGGTTTCCTGACCGACGACGAACTTCGCGAACGTGCTGAACCGCTGGTCAAGAGCGGCTACGGAAGCTACCTTCTGGGCCTCTTGGAGAACTAGGGCATCTCCGGCCAGCTGGCGGGACTGCCGCCGTCGTATTTTCGAGTGGAGTCTCAATGAGTTGGTTTGCTACCGTGCCCGTCGTTCTGGCGTGCCTGCTTTTGCTGTTTGCGCCGGGCACGCTGGTGCTTGCCGGACTCGGGCTGCAGCGCTGGTCCTACCTGGCCCTCGCGCCCGTTCTGACCGTCAGCCTCGTAGCGGTCACTGCCATAGCGGCACCGTATCTGGGAATCGGCTGGTCCCCCCTTCCAGTTGCCGTCTCCACTGTTCTGGTCTCCGGCGTGCTCTTCGGAGTCCGAAAGATCCGTAGTCGCAGCGCCGGGCCCGGCGCATCGCTCCGCGCACGTCGGGCACTGCGTAAGCCGGCCAAAGCGGACATCGTAGCTGCCGTGGGCTTCCTCGCAGGCTCGAGTGCCATCGCGCTGCAACTCCACCGGGCTTTCGGCAGGCCGGAAAACATCTCCCAGACGTTCGACAATGTCTTTCACCTCAATGCGATCCGGTACATCCTGGATTCGGGCAACGCTTCGTCCCTGACCCTTTCCGGCATGACCAGCGGCGACAGCCCGCCCTATTTCTACCCTGCCGCGTGGCACGGGCTGGCATCCCTCCTGGTCCAGATGACCGGCGCCCAGATCAGCGTCGCCGTCAACATCGTCAACCTGGTTGTTGCCGCGGCCGTCTGGACAGCAGGCTGCATGTTCCTGGCGCGGACAGTCATCGGACCAAACGCCTACGCCGTTGCCGCCGCCGGCGTGCTGGCCGCCGGGTTTGGATCATTCCCGTTGCTGTTGCTGGACTTCGGGGTGCTCTACCCGAACTTCCTGTCCGTCAGCATGATTCCGGCCGCCTTGGCAAGCGTCAGCATATTCTTTGGCGTCAGCGATGCTCCGGGCGCCATGGGGATGGCACGGTACGTCCTGGCCCCCGTGGCCGCAATCGGCGTCGCCCTGGCGCATCCAAACGGGCTCATGTCCCTGCTGGCCTTGTCGATCCCCATCCTTCTGGTGTCCTTCGTCGCGTTCTCGCTGGCAAGGTACAGGAACGGTCATGGCCACAGGGGAACCCTTCTCATGGGGGCCGGGCTGCTTGGAATTCTCGGCGTCATCGCGGTCATGTGGAAGTACATTCGTCCGCCCGCGGCGGCGGCAACCTGGCTTCCTTTCCAGACACCCGGCCAAGCCGTGGGTGAGATCCTCACCAACTCCGCAATGCAGCGTCCGCCAGCCTGGGCTGTGAGCATCCTGCTGATCACCGGCGTTGTGGTCCTGTGCCGCCGTCACAAGCGCATCTGGCTCCTCGGCTCGTTCGCCGTCATAGCCGCCCTGTTCATCGTCGTCTCCGCCGGGCCGACCGGGTGGCTGCGCAATACGCTGACCGGTGTCTGGTACAACGACAGTTACCGCCTTGCGGCCCTCCTGCCCGTTGCCGCCGTCCCGCTGGCAGCTGCCGGAGCGGGCTGGCTTGTCGGAAAGCTTCAGCACGTCTGGGTGACGCACCGTGATTCGCTGAAGGCCGTCCCTGCCGGAATCCGGAAATCCCGCCTCGTGGTGTCCGCTGTGGTGCCGCTGGCACTCCTTGGCCTGATTCTGGCCGCCCAAACAGTGCCGCTGGGTGCTTCCATCCAGTCGGCCAAGGTCAATTACTCAACAACCCCGGACTCGGCCCTGGTCAGTTCAGACGAGATGGCCCTGATCGACGAGCTGGATGACCTCGTCCCCGCCGATGCAACCATCGCCGTCAACCCTTGGACCGGAGGCGCAATGGCCTTTGCGATCGCCGACCGCAACACCACGTCCAAGCACACGCTCACCACATACACGAAGGCCACCGAACTGCTGAACGACAAGTTGCGGGAGGCTGGCACCGATCCTGCCGTTTGCGACGCCGCCCGCGCGGACAACGTCCGCTATGTCCTCGATTTTGGAACGCGGGAAGTCCACGGCGGAAACCATGGTTTCGTGGGCCTGCAGATACCCGACGCGACGCCCGGGTTTAAACTGCTGGCCCGCCACGGTGACGCCAAGCTGTTTGAAGTGACCGCCTGCTACTGACGTTTTAGAGCCGGAGCATCCTCGCCAGCGGCGATGCGAGCGTCCTGGCATAGCTGTTGGTCATGTGGTTGTCCCGATAGACCATCACGTTGCCGATGACGGACGGGCAGCGGCCGTCGGTGCAAAAGTACGGGTACAGGTCGACCACGTCCACACCGGGAACCCTCGCGGCAGCCGCAGGCAAGGGATCGACCGGGCGGTCCCCGACGGCCTGCTGGATGACGCAGGCGTCCGAGCCGCTGCCGTTCGCCTGCACGCAGTCCGGTGCGGCGAACTCGGGATACGGAATATCCATTACGACCGAGACCCTGATTCCGGCGTCCCGAAGCGGCTTCAGCAGGCCCGCATAGCCCGAGACCAGGGCCTCCGGGTCCTTCCACCCCCACTGAAGGGCCCGTTCATAGCCTGCGGGCGTCATGCCCGAGACCACTACCAGGTCAGGTTTCAGGCGCAGGATCCGGCCCAGCGTCTCCCGGTTCTGGTTGGAGCAGTTATGGAAGACCGTGTCTGCGGATTCCGGCGGGGCCAGGGAGAACGGGCAGCCGTTCCGGACCATCGCGTGGACGTTCCAGCCGGACTGCTCCCCCACCAGCAGCAACGGATCCACCAGTTGCGCTGCGTGCGAGTCACCAACGACGATCATGGTCTTCCCGGCGTCGGCACTCCCGTAGCGGCACTTCTCCTCGCCCATTTTCGCCGGATCGAACGCTCCGCATTCGTTGCCGCCTGTCACGGGAACATCCTTCATCGCCACGGCCGGATCGGGCCGCACCGCCAGTCCTGAAGGCACCGCCGCCGGCCGGTCACCATCGAGCGCCATTGCTCCCGGATACTGACGCAAGTTAAGGGCCCCGTCCAGCTGCTGAGATTTCGCCTCAACGATTCCCCAGGGAGCGAGTGCGGTCAGCGTGGTAGCTGCAACCAGCCCGGCTGCCAGGACAAAGGCCTTGCGATGGCCCATGTGCCTCAACCCTCGGACGGGGACCTCCACGCCACCGTGCCCGCCATCGTGGCGGAACTTCTGCTCGACAAGGTAGTAGGACGCCACCGCCGCCACCAGACTGATGGCGGCCATTGCGGAGCCATGCAGGAGCCCCGGCGCCCTCCCCAGAAAGAACACATACAGGACAACCACGGGCCAGTGCCACAGGTAAAGGGAATAGGAGATGTCGCCGAGGAACTTCGCCGGACCGGTTGAGAGCAGCGAGGACGCGCTGAACCGGCCGTTACCCGGCTTCACTACCGAGGCGGCCGCTGCAGAGTGGTTGCCCGCAGCCGTCGTGCCTGCGGCCAGAACGAAAACGGTGGCCGCAACGGGTAGCAGTGCGACGTAACCCGGGAAGGCCATGGACGTGGAGAACGTGAAGGCGCACCACATAACGCCCAGCAGTCCGGCCCATCCAAGGAGCATTCGTAACCGCTCCCCAAGCTGGAACCGCGGAAGAACCAGCGCCAGGATCCCGCCCAGCCCAAGTTCCCACATACGGGTAGTGGTGGCGAAATAGGCGACGTCGTGGTCGGAGACCGAGAAGAAGGCGCTGTGGAGGAACGACGCCGCGGACAGTGCAACCAGCAGGTAAAGGCACAGCGATTTCTTGGCCATCCCGGTCCTTGTTGCCCACGCGGCCGCGGCGATCAGGCAGAGCGGGATAATTACGTAGAACTGCTCCTCCACGGCCAGCGACCAGTAGTGCTGGACCGGAGAGACGAGGGCCGTGGCTCCTTCGTAGCTGCCGGAACCGAAGGCCTGGTTCCAGTTCTGCACCTGGAGGGCGGCCATGATCACGTCAAAGGAAATTGACTGCCAGCGGCTCTGCGGGAGCAGCAGCACCATGGCCGCCAGCGTTGCCACCAGGACCAGGCTGGCGGCAGGGAGCAGCCGCCTGATCCGTTTGGCGTAGAAAGACCGGAGTGCGATTCGTCCGGTCGCTTCGATTTCGCGCACGAGCGATCCCACAATGAGGAAACCAGAGATGACGAAGAATACGTCCACGCCGACGAAACCGCCGGGCAGCACCGCCGGCCAGATGTGGTAGATAATCACCAGCCCCACGGCCACTGTCCGGAGGCCCTGGATGTCGCGCCTGGGTGCAGGACGGTTCGGGGCTGGCGGCGCAGCAAGGGATGCGGGCGCGGGCAGAGCGGGCACAACTATCCTTCCGGTTGAGAGCGATAGTTGTCCGCTCCGTTGCTGGACTATCCGTACGAAACGGATTGGTGCCGTGGCTGGCCGGCGACGGCGGCGCCGGAACTCTGGTTAGCCGGAACCCTGGCTAGGAGCGCAGCAGCGCCACGGCGTCGTGAATTGAACCGTCAAACTTTACGACGCCGTGCTCCAGCAGGATTCCGCGGGCACAAATGCGGGAAACAAGGTCGAGGTCATGGCTGACCACCACGAGCGTCTTGCCGTTCTGTGCGAGTTCCTGGATTTTGCTGATGCATTTCCGTTGGAACGGCTCGTCACCGACTGCAAGGATCTCGTCGATGAGGAACACCTCCGGGTCGGTGTGGACCGCCACGGAAAACGCCAGCCGGAGATACATGCCCGAAGAGTAGAACTTCACCTCGGTGTCAATAAACTGGCCGATTTCGGAAAACTCGACAATGTCATCGAACCGGTCGTTGACCTGTTGCTCGGTCATGCCCAGGATGGCACCGTTGAGGAACACGTTGTCGCGGCCCGAAAGATCAGGGTGGAATCCCGCGCCCACTTCGATGAGGCCGGCGACGCGGCCCCTGGTCCGCACTGTGCCGGAGTCGGGAAGCATCACGCCGGAAATGTGCTTCAGCAGCGTGGACTTCCCCGAGCCGTTCAGTCCCAGGAGCGCAACCGTCTCTCCCGTTTTTACCTCTACGGAGACATTCTTCAATGCATGGAACTTCTCGGACAGGTCGCCCTTTCGCCCTTTGGCGAGCCAGACGACGGCTTCCTTGATCGACCGTGTGTGGCGAAGCACGAACTGCTTGCTGATGTCAGAGACTTCGATTGCGTTGACCACTCACAGCTCCTGCGCGAAGCGGCCTTCGAGCCGCCGAAAGGTTAATTGGCCCAGGACGAGGACCAGCAGGGCAACGCCCAGTCCGACCGGTGTCCAGAGGCTGAACAGGTTCGGCGGAACGGCCGCGGAGCCGTCCGTCGTCGGGAACCAGAAAGCATAGTGGAACAGTTCGACGCCGATCGTCACCGGGTTGGCCTGATAGACCGCGAAAGCCGCGGCGCCAAGCTTCTCCTGCACCATCGTCCACGCGTACATCACCGGCGACGCCCAGGTGGCCACCATCAGCAGCATGTCCACGAGGTTTTCGGAGTCGCGGAAATAGACGTTGGCTGCGCCGAACAACAGCCCCAGACCGGTTGCCAGCAGGCCGACGATCACAAAGCCGGCGACCGCGGCCAGGAGCTGGAACACGTCCGGATGCCATCCTGCGATGAGGCAGCCCGCCACGAGAACCACAAGTTGCGGGAAAAAGTGGACACCTGACACCCAGACGGACGCGACGGGGAACAGCTCGCGGGGGAGGTAGATCTTTTTGATCAGGTTGCCGTTGTTGACTATTGACCGGGCCGCGTTACCCAGCGCCTCGGAAAAGAAGTTGATCAGGACAATGCCCGAAAACAGGTACACGGCGTAATTGGACAATCCCTCGGGGTTCCTCGGACTGCGTTCAAGTCCGAGGAACACCCCCAAAGCCACGTAGAAAACAATGAACTGCACACCGGGCTTCACGTAGGACCACAGGAGTCCAAGAACGGAGCCCCGGTAGCGGACCTTGAGTTCCTTCCGCACCAGGAGTTTCAGCAGGAACCCCGACTGGCGAAGATCGCGCAGGCCGCCGCCCAGTCCGGGCGTGGTTAGTTCCCCAGGAGTAGTCGCGCTCACTTGATCTCGTTCTGAGTGTGCTGCTCGAACGTCTTCCTCCAGGACTCAATCGACGTGAGGTCGTTCATTGCAGCCTTGTACTTCTTGCTGAGCGCCGGCCAGTCCTTCAGGAGTTCAGCGTGCAGCCGTGCGCTTTCAGCCAGCATCTTCCGAAGCTGTTTCGGATCGCGGCGGTACCAGGACGCACCGGTTCCTTCGGCGTTGGACACTACTGCGCTGTCGTACTGGGCCATCCGCCACCAGCGGTTGTCCTGGTGGGCAACAGTCGCCTGCGGCCGCTCGGCGCTGGAACCGCTAACCGGAGTGGCAAGCTGCCGGATGACAGTCTTTGCGGCCCACGGCAGCAGCGATACCTTGGACGGCTGGGATATCCCGTGTCCCCGGCGAGGGGGCTTGTCCATCTTGGGTGCAGGGAATTCATCCGGATCGGGGCGGATCACTGAATCCGAATAGCCGGACATCATTTCCCGGATCTGCGGCAGTTTGGTCGGGAGCAGCTCCCGCAGGGCCTCGGGGCCCTTAAGGATGTCCTCGAGCGCCCAGCCGCGGCCCTGGGCCGTGGCGTACTGCATCGACACCATGTGCTTCACGTCGATGTACTGCGATTCCCGGACAACGCGTCCGCCATGTTCATAAGGGCTGTGCAGCAGGGCCGCAATGACGCGGTTGCGGGCATGGAAGTAAGCCTGCCAGCCCACCAGGTCGTCCTTGTCGATCCAGGAGACATGCCAGACGGCCGAGCCGGGCAGGGAAACCGTGGGGAACCCGTGGGCCTTCGCCCGAAGACCGTATTCGGAGTCGTCCCATTTGATGAACAGCGGAAGGGAGAGCCCGATTTCGCGAATGACCTTCGTGGGGATCAGGCACATCCACCAGCCGTTGTAGTCCACGTCGCAACGGCGGTGCAGCCAGGACGTCTGGCGGAGGTTCGACGACATGAAGTCGTGCCCCAGAATCATTTCCTCGCTGGGCAGCGAGGGCTGGAACCGGTAGGGGTTCACGATCTCGCCGAACGTGTGCAGAACCGTCCGGTTGTAGAGGTCGAACATGTGCCCGCCCACGATGGTCGGGGTCTTGCAGCGGTCCGCGAAGGTCAACAGGCGGATGATGCTTTCCGGTTCGACAACGACGTCGTCATCCATCAGCAGGACGTAGTCGCTGCCGTTCTCCACTGCCTCAAACATCCCGCGGGCAAACCCGCCGGAGCCTCCGAGGTTGGACTGGTTAATGATCCGCAGTTTCCCCTGCAGGGAATCCTGGACCTCGTCGAAGCCCTCGGCATCCGCGACCTTCTGCGATCCCTGGTCCACGATCAGGATTTCCTTGACGTGCTCCAGCGCCTCGCCGTTCTCGGCAAGGAGCCTCAGGTTGTTGAGGCAGAAGTCGGTCTTGTTCAGCGTCGTGATCTGCAGGGTTACAGAACCGGCATTGCTCTCGGCTGCCGGGCCCTGCCATTCCGCGTCGAGCATGACGAGCGGTTCCGAGCCGGCCACGAGGTCGAACCAGTACCAGCCGCCGTCGCCGAACGGCGCGAGGGACAGATCGAAGAAGTTCTCCGAGATTCCTTCGACCCTGCGGGTGTCCACACGCTGGAGCGAACCGCGGGCGTTGGACTTGTAGACGATGACCGAGCCGGTGCCCTGGGTGCGGACGTGGAGGCGAATTTTCTCAACAGTGGTCCACCGCCGCCAGTAGCTGGCGGGAAACGCGTTGAAGTAGCTGCCGAAGGAAACCCGTTCGCCGGACCGCACGGACGTGGAGAACCGGGAAAGGAAGTCCTCCACGTGGGCTTCCTTCGTAGGGCTGCTGAAGGCCTGCGGTTTGCTGGCTTTTCCGTCGCGGTCGCCGACGGTGGGCAACTGGATGCCGGTGGCCGTGCCCATGTCCATGTACAGGGGCACCGTGTCCATCTGGCTGGAGCTCGGCAGGATGACGCGCTGAAGCGTATCCCAACGCTGTTCGCTGGACTCCAGGCTGTCGGTGCCCTTCGGGCTTTCGGTTGAGACACTCATGCGTCTACGCCTCCGCTTTCAAGCTTTGCGCCACTCTCAAAATGCGGCCGGATCTGGTTGTCAAACATGGTCAGGGCTGAGCCGATTGCCATGTGCATGTCGAGGTACTTGTACGTGCCCAGGCGGCCGCCGAACAGTACATCGCTCTCCGCGGCCGCGAGGTCGCGGTACTTCAGCAGGCGTTCGCGGTCGGCGGCAGTGTTGATCGGGTAATAAGGCTCATCGCCCTTCTCCGCCGCGCGGGAGAACTCGCGCATGATGACGGTCTTTTCCGTCTGGTAGTCGCGCTCGGGGTGGAAATGGCGCGGTTCGATGATGCGCGTATAGGGGACGTCGTCGTCGTTGTAGTTGACCACCGACGTTCCCTGGAAGTCGCCGACGTCGAGCACTTCTTCCTCGAAGTCGATCGTCCGCCAGGACAGGTCGCCTTCCGCGAAGTCGAAGTACCGGTCCACCGGCCCCGTGTAGATCACCGGGATCTGGCCAACGACCTTGTTCTTGCTGTACTCGTGCGACTCATCGAAGAAGTCGGTGTCGAGCCGGACCTCGATGTTCGGGTGCTCCGCCATCTTCTCGATCCACGCGGTGTAGCCGTTGGTCGGCAGTCCCTCGTACTTGTCGTTGAAGTAGCGGTTGTCGTAGTTGTAGCGCACCGGGAGGCGGGAGATGATACCCGCGGGCAGGTCCTTCGGATCCGTCTGCCACTGCTTGCCGGTGTAGTGCTTGATGAACGCCTCGTACAGCGGACGTCCGATCAGCTGGATGCCCTTGTCGTTCAGGTTCTGGGGATCGGTGCCTGCGAGCTCGCCGGCCTGCTCCTTGATGAGGGCCTGCGCCTGTCCCGGCGTGAGGTTTGCGCGGAAGAACTGGTTGATCGTGGCCAGGTTGATCGGCAGCGAGTACACCTCGCCCTTGTGGACTCCGTAGACCTTGTGCACGTAATTCGTGAACGTCGTGAACCGGTTGACGTACTCCCAAACACGCTCGTTGGACGTGTGGAACAGGTGGGCACCGTACCGGTGCACTTCGATGCCGGTCTGCTCTTCCTTTTCGCTGTAGGCATTGCCGCCGATGTGGTGGCGGCGGTCGAGGACAACGACCTTCAAGCCAAGCTCAGTGGCGGCCTGTTCTGCGATTGTCAGGCCGAAAAAGCCCGACCCTACGATGACGAGGTCAGCGGTCACAAAATCTCCTGGTTCGAATGCGGGCAGCCCAATGTTGTGCATTGGCTGCTGCTCTAGCCTACCCGAGACTACGCCGACACTAACGATTCGAAGGAGCTGGCAGGGCTTATCCACATAGTGCGTTGGGGGCGATGCCCCGCTGCCCTGCCAGCCGGTAGCTTGGGCAGAAACCACCTCCTCCCCAAGGGAAAGCACCTGATGACGCTCCACTGCACCCTGGTCCGCGGCCCCGATGCCGCCAGTCCGGGACCACCGCTCGAACTGACCGTCGAGGCGCCACCGGGAGGCTCCGGGCTCATGCTGCAGCAGGCATTAGCGCAGGAGTACGATGCTCGTGAACTCTCCGTGTCCGGCCTTCCCTTGTGCAGCCTGGTCGTTGGTCTACCGCCGCTGGTTACCGGGGCGGTCATCGTTGACGGCGCCCGGGAGCGCCCGCCGCAAAGCGGCGACGGAAGGGCCGAGACTCTGCTGGTTGCCGTACACAGCGGTCCGGCGGCGGGGACGGTGCTGCCGCTGAGGCGCGGCAGCTACCGGATCGGCCGGAGCGGTACAGAAATCGCCTTACCGGATGCTGCCCTCTCCCGCGAGCACGCCAGGCTGGATGTCACTGACACGGCCGTCACCATCACCGATTTGGACAGTGTCAACGGGACCTTCGTCGACGGGAAGCGGGCGGGGCATGCCGCGGTCTCAACAGACTCGCTCATCAGCTGCGGAAATTCGACGCTGTCCATTGTGTTCGGGGCTGGTCCTGCTGGACGTCTGCCGGAGTGGGAGGCCGCCGGATCCAGCGTGGTCGACCCCCTCACGATTCCGCACCGGCCGGAAGGCGGCAACCGGGGAATTCTCCTCCTCACAGCGATACTGCCGCTACTCATTGGCGTGGGCCTGGCCGTCATCACCGGAATGTGGATGTTCCTGGCTTTTACAGCCGTATCCGCTGTCTCTGTCCTGGTTCCCGTGCTCGCCGGCCGCCGTCAACGGCGGCGGCTCAAGGCATTGGTGGCTGCCGCCGTCGACGAGGACAGGGAACGACGACGCCGGGCCGCACCTTCCGCGGCCGAACTCGCCCTGAGCGGGCGCTCGGAACACACCGGCCGGCGGGGCGGGCCAGCCGTGCCCGACGATATCGGGCTTCGACTCGGAGTGGCCGAGCAACGGGCAAACATCAGACTGGACCCGGCCGACCCGGATTTCGAGGCGCCGGCGGCGGGCCTCATGCCGACTATCCTGCAGCTTTCGGACCTTACGCTTGTCCGCGGACCGCGGCAGGACGTGGCCGGGATGGTCAGGTTCATGCTGATGCAGCTCACAAGCTTCAGGTCAGCGGCCCGGACCCGGGTCGTTGTTCATGGAACACCCACCTCCCTGCCGCTGACTGCACGGTACCTAGCGCGGGTCATGCTGTCGCCCAATGCACGGACGACGTCGGAGCTTCTCGAACGCGGCATCGACCTGACCCGGGAGCGGGGCGTGCTGATACTGACACCTGATGTCCGCGGCGAGCCCCGGTCCCACGGCATGACTGCCGCCGCCATCAGCCGGGGCTGGCACGTTGTTGACTGTACCCAGGATGGCGACCCGCAGGAGGGCCACCCCGAATCGGGTGCGGTCATCGAACTGGGAGGAGCCGCCGCAAGGTTGCGGATTGAGGGCACGGCGACGGACTTCCTGCCCGACCTCGTCCCGGAGGGAGTCTTCGACCGGTATTGCCGGAACATGGCCGTGAAGCTTGAGCAGAGCCCGGATGCCACACCCGTCGTGCCGCAGAGTTGCTCGCTGGCTGAAGTCCTTCCTCATGCTGCACAAGACGTCTCGGGCCGCTGGGTTGCCGGCAGCACAAGGCCAGGACTCTGCGTTCCCATCGGGATGACTGCGCATGGGCCCCTCGTGGTGGACCTCGAGTCGGACGGCCCGCATTTTCTGGTGGCCGGAACCACCGGGTCCGGAAAATCCGAACTACTCCGGAGCCTGGCCGCTGGACTGGCACTCGGCCACCCGCCGGACCGGATCAACTTCCTCTTTTTTGATTTCAAAGGCGGTTCGGGCCTGGGACCGCTGACCGGGCTGCCCCATTGTGTGGGCATGTTGACCGACCTCACCAGAAACGAACTGGACCGCGCCCTGATTTCCCTGCGTGCGGAAATCCGGCACCGGGAAGAGTTGCTGCAGGCCGCGCAGGCTCCGGATCTGGCTGGCTATCGGGCCGTTGGCTCCCCGTCGGGTCCGCTCCCCCATCTGGTCCTCATCATTGACGAATTCCGCATGCTCGTTGAAGACGCCCCCGACGCCCTGAAGGAGCTGATGAGGATCGCGGCCGTCGGACGGTCGTTGGGCCTGCACCTGATCATGGCCACGCAGCGGCCCCAGGGCGCCCTTACGGCAGACATCCGCGCCAACGTCACCACAAGCATTGCCCTGCGCGTCCAGTCGGATATGGAATCGGTGGACATTATCAATTCACGGCTTGCCGCCTGCATTCCTGTGGCCAACCCCGGGCGCGCCTACCTCGCCCGCGGGTCGGAGGATCCGGTCGAGTTCCAAGCGGCGACGCTCGCGGGTGCCGCGGCAGCGGTGAGAGCATCGCCGGTCCGGGTTCGCCCTGCAGCCGAGGCCCTTGTGTCGCCAGTGGCCGGCCAGGAGGACGACGCTGACCCGGGGTGCCGGCTGTCGCCGGCCCGGGCAGCCGGTCCCATTGTGGAGTCGCTGGTGCAACTCTGGGACGGTCTGGGAGACCCGCCTCGCCGTCCCGTGGCGTTGCCCCTGCCAACGACAGTGCTCCTCCCCGAGGCCGGCAGAGAGTGCGGGCCCGATCCCGGCATCTGGTCCGTACCGCTCGGCCTGCTGGACGAACCGGACAGGCAACGGGTCTCCCGGCTGACGTGGCAGCCGGCCAACCATGGTCACTTGGCCTTGGTCGGCGGAACGGGAAGCGGAGTGGAAGAAGCCCTGGACCTAATACTTCAGCAGCTGATCCAACATGACACGGAATCGCATCTTTACCTGCTCGATGCCGGAAATGCCTTCAGCTCGGTCCGTTCCCAGCCCCGGGTCGGCGCGGCGGCCGGCCTCCACGAACTCCGCCGGGCCGTCAGGATCCTGGAACGTGTTGCCCTCGAACTTTCAGTGCGGCTCAGCGGCCCGACGGAGTCACTGCCGCCACCGATCGTCCTGGTGCTTTCCGGCTGGGGTTCATGGGTCTCATCACTCCGGGCCGGGCCACTGGCCTGGGCGGAAGACACCGTCCAGGACATCGTCCGGGACGGTGCCAAAGCGGGCGTGACGGTGCTCATTGCCGGAGACCGGGAGGTAGTAACGGCCCGGTACTTCGCCTCGATCCCCAACCGGGCCTACTTCCCCGCCAGCTCCACCGACGAGGGCCGGCTCGCCTGGCCACGGCTCCCCGACATACCGCTAATCCGCGGACGGGCAGTGATGTTCGGCCCGCTGACGGTCAGCCCGGCCTCAGCGGCCCAGTTTTACACAGCCCCTCGTGCGTCGACGGCAGCCCCTCCCACGGGCAAGGAACCGGCCGTCAGGCCCTTCAGAATTGAGGCCCTGCCCAGGCGTCTCAGCGTTGCGGATGTCCTGGCACGCGTCCCGGGCGTTCCCGCACCACCAGCCGGCACCGCTGCTGCAGCCGGACACGGCAACAGCAGCCGCCAGATACTTGTGGGGCTCGGCGGTGATGAACTTGTCCCGGCTGCAGTCCGTCTTCCACCGGGAAGCGTCCTACCGGTTCTGGGAGGCCCGTCTTCCGGCAAGAGTTCCCTTCTTGCAGCCATCCCGGAGCTCAACGCTGATGCTCCAGGATGGCTCTGCCCCGGCCCGGAAGATACAGCCGCCAGCTACTGGGCCGGCGTGCTGGCCAACGCTGAGGCGGGGACGCTTAACAAGGACGGGGTCCTGCTCGTGGACGATGCGGACACGCTGACCCCCGAGGCCCACCGGCATCTCGAGGCCCTGCATGGTTTTGGTTTGAGGGTAATCCTGACTGCGGGGTTCAGTCCTTCACTCAGCCAACGCGTCCCACTGGCTGCACATGCCCGGGGCCAGGGGGCCGGCATCCTGATCGCGCCACGGCACATCAGCGACGGCGATTTCTTCGGCATTCGCTTTGAGGTGGAAGCCAACCCGCCCGCAGGGAGGGCCGTCATCATTGCCGAGGGCCGGGCAGTGCCCGTTCAGTTGGCGGCCGGACCCGACTCCGGGGTCACAACGCCGGCGGAGCCCCGCCGGCACGTGAAGCAAAGCTGATCACGCGCTTGTTAAAGAGGAGGACCACGGCAATGACCGCAGGAACCAGCATCGCGAATCCCGCGGCAATGTAACCGCCGGTGAGCGTCGGAAATCCGATCGTCAGAACAAACAGCTGGGCCACCAAAGCCCCCGCCCGCGGCCAGCGGAATCCCCGGAACAGAAAATAGGCAACGGCGTAAAGCCAGGCCGAAAACGACAGCAGTAGTGCCAGGGTAAAAACAGCCCCCCAAAAGGAAAGGACGGGCGCTCCCGTGATCAGCTGAATTGCATACCAGCCCGCTGCCGCAAGAAGTGCCGTTGCTTCAGCGGCCACGATCAGGGACAGGACGGTGACCGGCGGCGGCCGGATGGCCCGAACTTCCGGAGAAACAGGGCGCGGGGATGCAACCGAATCGTCGGCATCGCCCGGCAAGCGGGGCTCGGGGCTGGCGTCGGAGTGGTCCTCTGGGGGTCTTGACACACTGGCACCATACCGGACATAGTCGACTCCGGGGAGAGCGCTGGCGAGCTATGTGACGTATCGCTCACGCTTATAAGGCACTTCGTGGACGATTACCCCTTGTTTACACAGCGTTAACATGACACGCTTAATTCAGATGACCAAGGGGACCCGGCTGGGTCCCTTTCTTATGTTGCTTCTAGTGAATATTTTCACAAGTGGCTAAAACGAGTTCCCAGGAATGGAGTGACTGATCAGCATGGATTGGCGTAACCGCGCAGCGTGCCTCGACAAGGACCCGGAGCTGTTCTTCCCAGTAGGAAACACCGGGCCCGCTCTCCTGCAGATCGAGGAGGCCAAGAGTGTGTGCCGCCGCTGCCCGGTGGTGGACACCTGCCTCCAGTGGGCCCTCGAATCGGGACAGGACGCCGGCGTCTGGGGCGGAATGAGTGAAGACGAGCGTCGTGCCCTTAAGCGCCGTGCTGCACGCGCTCGCCGGGCCTCCTGACCGTCTGAACTTCCGGCCTCCGGCCAAAGTGAAGCGGCCGCGGACTTCAGAGTCCGCGGCCGCTCCTATTTAAAGGTCGTTAGGGTTTCACCGTCACCGTTTTTGCAGGTTCAGGACGATCTGCACAGCGGTGCCGCCACCCTCGCGGGGTTTCCACTGGATACTCCCGCCCAGCTCACTGGTGACGAGGGTCCTGACGATCTGCAATCCCAGGCCTTCAACATGTGGCGTTTCCGGAAGCCCGACACCGTCATCGGCCACCGTCACGGTCAGGAACTCGTCGCCGTCGTCGCCCTCCGATCGGTCGGCGAGTAGCCAGACGGTTCCGGTCCGTCCCTCCAGGCCGTGCTCGACGGCGTTGGTCACGAGTTCGTTGATAACCAGGGCAAGCGGGGTGGCGAAGTCGCTGGGCAGTTCGCCGAACAGCCCGGACCTGGCGGTTTTGACTTGCTGCGACGGCGAGGCGACCTCGGCGGACAGGCGGAACTGACGTCCGATCAGCTCGTCGAAGTCAACGCTTTGCGTCAAACCCTGGGACAGCGTCTCGTGGACCAGGGCAATCGTTGCGACTCTCCGCATCGCCTGCTCCAAGCCCTGCTTGGCCTCATCACTGACCATCCGGCGCGACTGCATGCGCAGCAACGCCGCGACAGTCTGAAGGTTGTTCTTGACCCGGTGGTGGATCTCCCGAATGGTGGCGTCCTTGGTCACAAGCTCCATTTCACGGCGGCGGAGCTCGGAGACGTCGCGGCAGAGCACCAGGGCTCCGAACCTTTGCTGCTCATCGCGCAACGGGATGGCCCTAAGTGAGAGGCTGACTCCGCGGGATTCGATTTCGCTCCGCCACGGCATCCGGCCGGTGACCACGAGCGGCAGCGTTTCATCCACCATGCGGCGGTCCCGCAGCAGTCCCGCCGTAACCTCGGCGAGCGACCTGCCTTCAAGGGATTCACCGTCACCCAGGCGCCGGAATGCGGAGACGCCGTTGGGGCTTGCGTACTGCACAATCCCGTCTGCGTCGAGCCGGATCAGCCCGTCTCCCACGCGCGGCGCGCCGCGGCGGGATCCGGTGGGCGAGGCGAAGTCGGGCCACAGTCCGAGCGTTCCCATCCGGAGAAGGTCATAGGCGCACTGCCTGTACGTCAGTTCGAGCCTGGACGGCATCCGTGAACTGGACAAGTCCATGTGTGTGGTCACGACAGCGAGCGTCCGGCCGTTCCTGACCATGGGGACAGCCTCGACGCGGAGGGCCATGTCGCTGCTCCAGTTGGTCTCGCTGGAGCGCTCAATGGTCCGGCTGCTCCACGCCTTATCAACCAGCGGCTGCAGATCCGACCTGATCCCCTCCCCCACGAAGTCGGTGTGGAACACCGTGTGCGTGGTGGAGGGGCGGACGTGGGCCAAGGCCACGTAGCCGAACTCAGGATGCGGAAACCACAAGGCAAGGTCAGCGAAGGCGAGGTCGGCGACCATCTGCCAGTCGCCCACCAGGAGGTGAAGCCACTCGGCATCCCCCGGCCCAAAATCAGCGTGTTCCCTGATGGGGTCCGTAAAGATTGCCACTACACCTCCAGATTCGACGCAAGGAACGGATCCCTAGCGCCGGACGATTGACCTCAAGAGCCTCAATGCTACCGACAGTGACGCCATATCGTCCGCTTCGAGCGAGTTGACCTCCTCAAACATGCTCCTGGCACGGCCGAGCTGTTCGGCATTCAGGCCCTCCCACTCCAGTACCCGCTCCGCCGCGGGGGTTCCGGGCGACGTCGACTCAAGCACCGACGTCGTAATGTCCGAAATGGTGGAGTAGAGGTCATCACGCAAGGCGGCGCGGGCCAGCGCCTGCCAGCGGTCGCGGCGCGGGAGTTTGGTGATGCGTTCCAGGAGGGAATCGACGTGGAAGCGGTCGAACACCGTGTAATACACGTGAGCGATGTCTTCCACCGGCTCCGCATTGATGTGGGCGATCTTGGCAATGTCGAGCAGTACGAAGCTTTCGAACAGTTCGGCCCAGCGATGGGCGAGATCCTCCGGAAGCTCCCAGCTTCGGGCCTTTTCCAGCCATGCAGCCACCCGGGCGCGGTCCTCGCCCCGCAGGTAATCGAGGAGCCGTGCCCGCATCGGATCCATCAGCGGCTTGAACTCAGCCACGATTTCGGAGATCGGCCGGGAAGCGTTGCCCTGGCCGATCACCCAGCGGACAGCCCGGTCCAGGAGCCGGCGGATGTCCAGGTGGACGGTGCTCCAGTGCTCGGTGGGGAAGGAGGCCGGCAGTTCGTTGAGCTCGCCGACCATGATGTCCAGCTCGTAGATTTCGCGGAGGGCCACAAACGCCTTGGCCACCGCGGCTTCGTTGGCTGATGTCTCTTCGATGGTGCGGAAGGCAAACGTGATGCCGCCAAGGTTGATCATGTCGTTGGCCACCACCGTGGCGATGATCTCGCGCCGCAGCGGATGGCTGTCGAGCTCGACGTCGAACCTCTCCCTCAGCTGCTTCGGGAAATAGGAGCGCAGCGTCTGCCTGAACCACGGATCGTCGGCGAGATCGCTCTCACGCAGAGCCGTTGCAAGTTCGATCTTGGCATAGGCCGCCAGCACCGAGAGTTCCGGCGACGTCAGCCCCTGCCCCTGGGCCAGGCGTTCCCGGAGGGTCGCGGTTGTGGGCAGCGCTTCGAGCTCGCGCTTGAGGTCGGCGGACTTCTCCAGCCAGTCCATCAGCCGTTCGTAGCTGGGGCTCCACTCCGCCACCCGGATACGGTCATTGAGGAGCAGGATGTTCTGGTCAATGTTGTCTTCCAGGACGAGCCGTCCGACTTCATCCGTCATGGACGCCAGGAAATCGGCCCGCTCGGCGGACTCGAGCTTGCCCGCGGCGACCATCCGGTCGACGAAGATCTTGATGTTGACCTCGTGGTCCGAGCAGTCGACTCCGGCCGAGTTGTCGATGGCGTCCGTGTTCAGGATGACACCCTGAAGTGCTGCCTCAATGCGTCCGCGCTGGGTCATGCCCAGGTTTCCGCCTTCGCCGACCACCTTGACGCGGAGGTCACGCCCGTCAACGCGGATGGCGTCGTTGGCCTTGTCCCCCACCTCGGCATGCGTTTCGGTGCTTGCCTTGACGTAGGTTCCGATGCCGCCGTTGTACAGCAGATCGGCAGGCGCCAGGAGAATCGCGCGAAGGAGCTCAGGCGGGCTCAGCTCGGATGTGCCGTCCGGGAGTCCCAGGGCCGTCCGCACCTGGTCGGAGACAGGAATGGACTTGGCCTGCCGTCCGTACACGCCGCCGCCTTCGCTGATCAGGGCCTTGTCGTAGTCATCCCAGGAGGACCGCGGCAGGTTGAACAGCCTCAGCCGCTCTTCGTAGGACGCCGACTCGTCGGGATTCGGATCCAGGAAGATGTGGCGGTGGTCGAACGCGGCCAGCAGCCGGATGTGTTTCGACAGCAGCATGCCGTTGCCAAAGACGTCCCCGGACATGTCCCCGACGCCCACCACGGTGAACGGCTCCGACTGCGTGTCAAGGTCGAGTTCGCTGAAGTGGCGCTTGACCGATTCCCACGCGCCCCGGGCAGTGATCCCCATGGCTTTGTGGTCGTAGCCCACGGACCCGCCTGAAGCAAAGGCATCCCCGAGCCAGAAGCCGTATTCCGCCGAGAGCCCGTTGGCGATGTCCGAAAAGGTTGCGGTTCCCTTGTCTGCTGCGACAACCAGGTAATTGTCGTTGTCGTCGTAGCGGACGACGTCGGCCGGCGGAACTACAGCTTCACCGTCCGGCGTGGTGATCAGGTTGTCCGTCAGGTCCAGCAGGCCCCGGATGAATGTCTTGTAGCTTTCCACGCCCTCCGCCATCCATGCGGTCCTGTCAGCGGCAGGATCCGGGAGCTGCTTGGCGAAGAATCCGCCTTTGGCGCCGGTGGGCACAATGACGGCGTTTTTGACAGTCTGCGCCTTAACAAGGCCCAGGATTTCGGTCCGGAAGTCCTCACGCCGGTCGGACCAGCGCAGCCCGCCGCGGGCCACCTTGCCGAAGCGGAGGTGCACGCCCTCCACCCTGGGCGAGTACACCCAGATTTCAAACATGGGTCGCGGGAATGCCAGCCCGTCGATGGCGGCAGGATTCAGCTTGAAGCTCAGGTACGGCTTCTGCTGATAGAAGTTCGTCCGGAGCGTGGCCTCGATGAGGTTCGCGAAAGTCCGGAGCACGCGGTCGGCGTCCAGGGTGGCAACCTGTTCAATGGCAGCCGCCAGCTGCGCGCGGACGGTGGCTTGGCGCTCCGCCCGGACGTCGTCCTCGAGTGCGGGGTCAAAGCGTGCCGCGAAGAGGGCCACGAGCGAACGTGTCACGTCGGGATTTGCCAGGAGCGTGTCAGCGATGAATCCGAACGAATTTGTGTTGCCCATCTGGCGCATGTACTTCGCATACGCGCGGAGAACCACAATCTGGCGCCACGGCATGCGCTCGCGCAGGACCAGGCGGTCGAAGCTGTCCGACTCGACGTCGCCCGAAACGGCGGCGCCGAAAGCCTCCGCCAACAGCTGGCCCGTCGCGAGGGGAGCAACACCGGAGGGGTACTTCAGGCCCAGGTCGTACAGGAAGAAGTCCCGTTTGTCGGCCGTCTCGATTTCGAAGGGCCTCTCGTCGAGGACTTCGAGCCCCAGGTTGTGAAAGAACGGCAGGATCTGGCTGAGGCTCTTCGGCTCCAGCATGTAGAGCTTGACGCGGGCGTCCTCTTCGAGTGTTGCCCCTGCGCCCTCGGGCAGGTACACGTGCACGCCGGGCTTTTCGAGCCGTCCCTTTTCGGTCGGTTCGGCGGCGGAGCCGTACTTCTCAAAGCGCGCAATGTCCGTCAGCGCATCTTCAACCTCGTAGTCCACCCGGTAGCTGGCCGGGAAGGCCTCGGCCCAGGCAGAGGCAATCGCCTTGTTGTCGCCGTTGGCGCCGCTGGCACGCAGCACTTCCGTGATGCCCTCGCTCCATGAACGCGCCGCCCGGACAAGCCTCTTTTCAAGTTCCTCGACATTGACGTCGCTGACGTCGGCGTCCTTCGGAAGCCGGATCCGGAAGAAGAGCCTGGCCAGCGCGGATTCGGTCATCCTGGCTTCGTAGTCGATGGAGACGGCGTGAAAAGTCTCGCGGAGCTCCTGCTCGATGCGGAGGCGCACGTTGGTGGTGTAGCGGTCGCGGGGAAGGTAGACGAGTGCGGACATGAACCGGCCGTAGATGTCGGGCCTCAGGAACAAGCGTGTGCGCCGCCTCTCCTGCAGGCGTTGAATGCCTGTTGCCGTCGCGGCGAGGTCGGAAACCTCGATCTGGAACAGTTCATCGCGGGGGTACGTTTCAAGGATACCCAGCAGGTCCTTGCCCGAATGGGAGTGCGGCGGGAACCCGGCGCTGCGCAGGACGGCTTCGACCTTTTCGCGAACGATCGGAATGTTCCGGACCGAGCCCGCGTAGGCGCTGGTCGCGAAGAGGCCGATGAACCGCTGCTCGCCGTTGACGTTGCCGGCGGCGTCGAAGCTCTTCACGCCAATGTAGTCGAGGTAGGCCGGGCGGTGCACGGTGGAGCGGGAGTTGGCCTTGGTGATCACCAGAGCGCGCTTTTCCCGCGCCTTCCGCCGGCCGGCGACAGTGAGGTGCTGGACGTGGTGCCCGTCCGCGCCGCTGCGCAGCAGCCCGAGTCCGCTTTCCTCCCGCAGTTCCAGGACGTCTTCGCCGGACTCGTTGACCAGGTCATATTCCCGGTAGCCCAGGAAGGTGAAGTTTCCGTCATCGAGCCACCGGAGGAGGTCCTGGGCCTGGCGAAGTTCCTCGATCTGGGAGGCATTGGCCACGTTGTCCAGGTCCTGGGCGATCTGGAGGGCCTTGTTGCGCATCTTGGGCCAGTCTTCGACGGCCGCCCGCACATCGCCGAGCACGCGTTCAATGCCTTCGACGAGCCGCCCCCTGGCTTCCTCGCTGGCAAGGCCGATTTCGACGGCGATCCAGGACTCCATGTGCGAGGCGTTGTCACCCTGGGCAATCAGGTGTGACAGGCTCGGCATCGCGGCAGTGTCGCCGCTGGAGATGCCGATGCTGGATGGCACCCGGTCCACCTTCGTCAGCCGGGAGGTGGCGCGGTTGCGCGTGACGACGAACAGCGGGTGAAGGACAAGGTGGATTGCCGAATTCTGGCGGACGAGTTCGGCGTTGACGGAGTCCACCAGAAACGGCATGTCGTCCGTGACGATGTACACGACGCTGCAGTCCGACTCGTCCACGATCCTGATGCTGGCCGTGCCCGGGACGCGGACAGCGGCAACTTCGCGGTGGGTCTCGGCGCGGGCAGCCAGGACGTCAGGCGAATACGCCCGGGAATCCTCCTCCGCAAGGTGCTCGTAATAGTCTCCGAAGTACCCTTCACGGGCTCCGAGCAAAACGGACTGATCCTCCACATTGGAGCCAGACGACATCGACAAACGCCTCCATCACAAGTTCATGGCTGCCTCATTGCAGCCCTTATGGCGAGCCTAGCCCTTTAGATGCCGCTTCGCTGTGGAAGAAAAGACAGAGGATCGGCGTTTTTGCTGGGCAGGTGCACAAACCAATGCGGAAATGGCGCGGCGTAGCCCGGACTCGGGTGCGGCCTCCAGCAGCAGACTCCCGGCGAGGAGCGCGGCATCACTTGCTGCACTGTCTGCCGGGAGGAATGCGAAGATCCCTTCTGACGGCCCGTATCTTTCCCATGCCTCGCGCAGCTGGCGCTCGGGGAAGCGTCCGGCGGCCGCGGCCCGAACCTTGTTCAGGACCACCTTCGGTGAAGCCTGCGGAACCGCTGCCTCGAGTTCAGAAAGGCCGCGGACGAGTCGCGGCACGCCGATGGAGTCGGCCGATCCCACGGCATAGACGGTGTCTGCAAGCTCGAGGCTCCGAAGCGTGGCGGCATTCCTGCGTGGAGCCATGGTGTCAAAGCTGAGTTCCTCGTCCGCTTCGAGGCAGAAGCCGGCATCCACAACGACGAAGTCCGCCACCTCCCTGGCCTTCTCAAACACAACACCCAGGGCTGCTGCGCGCAATTCCGTCCAGCGATCCGCACGTGTGATGCCTGTCAGGATCCGGAGCGTCCCGGACTTGAGGACGACGGGTGTGGCAATTTTCAGGAGCGCGCCGGCATCCAGTTGTCCGAGGTCGGCCAGCCGGCATGCCTGGGCGAGACCTGCGGATTCATCCAGCAGCCCCAGCATGCCCGCGACGCTGGCGCCATAGCTGTCGGCGTCAATCAGAAGAACCGAATTGCCTGCAGCGGCCAGTTCACCGGCCACATTGACGGCCAGCAGAGTCCGGCCGGGGGAACCCGTGGGACCCCAGACAGTGATGACCTGTCCACTGCCGGACGGTTCTTCCGGGACGGGATCGATCTCCTCCGGCACGGTCCGGATGGCGGCACCCGTGTCCGCGAATCCACTGTCCCGCCCCTGAAACGGCGTGGGACTGGCCCACCGGGCAACCGCGCCCGAGATCCTGCCCGCAAGTGCTGCCGAGTCAACCCCCGCCGGCGCTGCCGTGACACCGATCGCTGCCAGCCTCGCCGTTTCTTCTGCGCTGTCCGTCAATGCGATGACGACGACGCCCACAGCGGTGAGCCGGTCAACGAGCGAGGCCGTCAGTTCGTCACTGCCCTCCGCGACAACGGCCGCCCGGGCGAGGCCGCTCTGGCAAGCAGCCAGCAGCTCTGTCAGCTCCGAGCATCTCCTCACGACGGTGACCGGTCCATGGAGGCGTTCAAGGCCGCCGACCAGGTCCTCCCGGGACTGGCCCACCGTGACGACCGGAATACTCATGACGTTCCGCCCGGGTTCCAGACCACCGAAATCCTCGCCTTGTTCGCTTGGGCACCCAGCAGCCTTGGCATCTGCTCGTCAGTGACAAGGACCATGACCACCGTGGAGCGTGACGATCCCAGTGTGGTCGAACCCGGGGTGACTTCAGCGATCTCGGCCCCTGGAAGCAGCAACTTCGGCTCGCTGAAGCCGTTGCGGGCATCAGGCAGGGCCACCCAGACGTCAACCCGTGATCCAGCCGCGGCCTGTTCCGGCAGGGCTTCGTCGACAGTAATTGCGACCGGCTTACGGTTCAGCACATCGGGCTTGCCAAGGCTTCCCCGAGGGACCAACTGGTCCGGACCGATCCGCTGTACAGCGACCATGCCCTCGGGAAGTCCCGCCTCTGCGGTGACATAGTGGGATTCCACGTCGCCGAGCCTGACCTTCACTCGGTTGACGTTTTCGGCAGTGAGTTTTTCACCCACGGCGATCTGGCCCTTTGCCGCAAACACCTCGGTGGTCTGATCGGCGGCCCCGACCAGCGATACAACACCGGCCACGGAGGCCAGGACCAGCAGGAACCCGAGAAGGAGCCGCGGATCTTTCCAAGACGGCTTTTTGAGCCTGACTGCAGTGGCCGTCGTACCTGAACTCACGTACCCGCTCCCCCCATCGGTGCCGACGGACTGGTTGATGCGCCGGACTACCTCATTGTTACGGCAAACGGGCCTGATCAGAAGTCAAAAGAACAAACAACGTCAAACTGTGGATAACAGCACCACCCGACGCCAATGGTGGCAAAATAAAAGCATGCCCCGATTCCTCACCCTCGCAGACGTAGCCGAACAGCTGCAGATCAACTCCCCGGCGGCCTATGCGCTGGTGCGCAGCGGCGAACTCAAAGCCATCCAGGTGGGCGGCCGCGGACAGTGGCGCGTGGAAGAAAAGATGCTGGAACAGTACATCGAAGAGCGGTACGCGGAAGCCGAGCGCATGATCCAGGAAGCCAAGTCCAAGTCTGTCTGAGCTGGGATGCCGGGCGGGGCCGCGACCGTGCGCGGGTGTACACACCGCACCGCAGCGCAGGAGTGCGCTCACAGATCCGCTCCGCGTACCGAACGTAGTGCACCCAGCGAGGAAAAGGGTACCGAGGCAATCTGGCTGACGTTGGCGGCTCGGCGGACTTCTCCGGGCCTGGTCATGGCCAGATCGAAATAGTCCCGCCCCACGCGGTCGATAACGCCATTCAGTCCCGCCGCGCCCTGCGCGCCGCCGATGAGGACTACCGTCAGATCTGCCCTGTCTCGCGCCAGCCCGCGAAGGGCACTGGCCAGCCCCAGCTTTCGCCGGACGGATGACGGCTCCGCCATCGCCAACCTCCCCAGGCCGTGGTACCGGGAAACTGCAGCAAAGGGGACCAGCACCTGGTGGGGAGGATCGTTGAGCACCAGGCTCTCTCCGCCCACGTGACTCAAGACGCCCTCGAACACGGCCCCCGATCCCAGGTGAACCGCCACCCTAAGCCCCAACGAACCGCGCAACCTGTCGGCCAGCCCCACGCCTGCGACATCCGCCCGCGACCGTTCGGCGATTTCCGATTCGAGCTCCAGCCGGCCAACTGAGGCCAGCTGTGCCTCCAAGTCCTCAAACAAGGCGTCCCAACGCATGCCGCCAATCTAGGCGCGCACCGTGCCGCGGTCAATTCGCGGCCGGCCAATGCGACGAAAAAACAAATCACTGGACAAAAGTCGGAAAGTAAGTTCAAACTGGATTCAAATAGATCAAACAGCATCAAACACCATCAAATGACTTGAGGAGAGGGATTATGGAAGTTTCCCGCGGCAGGCTGCTCCGCTCGGACGCAATGCTGGCAGTGGCGATCCTGCTTCTCGGTCTCTTTCTGGCGGCAACAGGCGCCTCGCTGACGGAGCGATGGCAGCGATCATCTGCAAGGGAGCAATCACTGGCTTTCGAAGACCTGCTCGGATTCGTCGTCGCCACAACGGGACTCATCATTGTCGCCTGGTGGATCTTGTCGCTGGTGATTGCCCTAACATCCGCCGGCCTGGAACGGGCCGGAAGCCGCCGGGCCGCGGAGATCACCGGAAAATACAGTCCTGCCTTCATGCGCCGCCTCGCCCTCGCCGCAGTGGGACTTCAGCTGCTGGGAGCCCCGCTTGCCCATGCCGGCACGGTGAGTGCCGACCCTCGGTGGAGTCCAACCTCCCCACAGGCCACTGCAGCAGTGTGGATGCCCACCGAACAGGCGGCGTCAGCACTTCACCCAGGTCCCGGCGGCACGGATCCACGGTGGAAACCGAGTGCTCCTGTCGTCGGCCCGGGTCCAATGACGGCACATCCTGTGCGGTCGGCCCGCCAACACCCGGTTGACGAGGACGGATACGTGACGGTGGTGGCCGGTGACTCGTTATGGACCATTGCGGCCAACCAGCTGGGCGGCTCCGCTTCTGATCGCGACATCGCCCTGGAGTGGCCGCGCTGGTACGAGGCCAACAGGGCCGTTCTGGGTGACAACCCCGATTTCCTTCTTCCGGGACAGGTACTCCGGCCTCCGTCCACGTCCTAAATCCGCAGCAACCCTGAACCTTTAGATATCCGCCATCAATCAGAGGAAAACGTCATGAGCGCATTGCATCTGGTCCCCGCCCTGCCGCAGGCGGAACGCCCGGCAGCCAGCGGCCCGGTTCAAGCCACCGAGGGCCGCCGCGCCCTCCAGCTGGTGGATGAGAACAGGGAAATCTGTGCCATTGCCCGCGGGACGGTACAGGCCGCCATCGAGGTGCTGGCGGGCACTCGTCCCATCCAGCAGCTCTCACGCAGGCTTGACCAACGATGCCTGGCATCACTGCAGCACCGCGCCGCACTGACCCGACGGGTTGCGGCCGGACCGTCTCCGACAGCAGGGCGACTGCACCGCAATCCGGCCGTCCGCACGGTCCGCGCCTGCCAAGTCGCAGCGGGGATCTACGAGGCAAGTGCCGTCGTCGTGGATGAACTACGGGTCCGCGCCGTGGCAGTAAGGCTGGAGCGCAGCAACCAGGTGTGGCGGATCACCGCGCTGGAGATCGGCTGACGATTCTTTGCAAAGGTGCCGCCACACAACCCTGTCCCACCACCCCCTGCGAACACGGATGAGGACCGGAACAGTGGTTCCGGTCCTCATCCGTTTTCAAGGTGCGGCTGCTCCGGCAGCCGTCAATTCCTAGCGCTTCTTCTTTTTCGCAGCGGCCTTCCGGGTGCCGTCCTGGGCAGCGGTCTTGGCCGGGTTCCCTGAACGCCCGGAAGTCCTTCCCTCGACACGCGTCTGGCTGGCGCCGTCTTCTCCCGGTGCGGTGTACTGCAACTGCGCGGGCTTCTCCGGAGCTTCCAGGCCGGCCGCACGGATCTGCGGCTCGTGGTGCTCCGTGTGTTCTCCGGCGCCGTCGGCGACCACAACGTCTTCCGCAGGAGTCACCTCGACCTCAAGGTTGAACAGGAATCCGACGCTTTCCTCACGGATGGCCTCCATCATGGCCTGGAACATGATGAAGCCCTCCCGCTGGTACTCCACCAGGGGATCGCGCTGGGCCATCGCCCGAAGGCCGATGCCTTCCTTCAGGTAGTCCATCTCGTAGAGATGTTCCTGCCACTTCCGGCCGATCACGGACAGGACCACCCGGCGTTCGAGTTCGCGCATGCTCTCGGATCCGATGACCTGTTCCCTGGCCTGGTAGACCAGGCGGGCGTCGGAAAGAATCTCTTCCTTCAGGAAGTCCACCGTGATGCGGGACTTTCCGCCGGCCTCGTCGATGACGTCGTGGGATGTAACGCTGACGGGGTAGAGCGTCTTCAGGTTCGTCCAGAGCTGGTTGAAGTCCCAGTCGTCGCCGGTGCCTTCGGCGGTTGCTGCGTCGATGAGGGAAGTGATGGTGTCCTCGATGAAGTACTGCACTTTCTCGTGCAGGTCATCTCCCTCGAGGATGCGCCGGCGGTCACCGTAGATTGCTTCACGCTGGCGGTTGAGGACGTCATCGTACTTCAGGACGTTCTTGCGCTGTTCCGCGTTGCGGCCTTCAACCTGGCCCTGCGCGGACGCAATGGCCCGGGACACCAGTTTCGATTCCAGTGCAACGTCGTCCGGCACAGAACTGTTCATGAGCCGCTCGGCCGCGCCCGAATTGAACAAACGCATCAGGTCATCGGTGAGCGACAGGTAGAACCGGGACTCGCCGGGGTCGCCCTGACGTCCGGAACGGCCGCGGAGCTGGTTGTCGATGCGGCGCGACTCGTGGCGTTCCGTGCCCAGGACGTACAGTCCACCGAGGTTCAGCACTTCCTCGTGCTCGTCCTTGACTGCCTGCTTGGCCGCTTCGAGCGCAGCAGGCCAGGCTGCCTCGTACTCTTCCGAGTTTTCTTCCGGATCCAGGCCCTTGGCGGCCAGTTCGGCGACGGCGGTGAATTCGGCGTTGCCGCCCAGCATAATGTCCGTACCGCGACCGGCCATGTTCGTGGCGACAGTCACGGCTCCCTTACGGCCGGCCTGCGCGACAATCGCGGCTTCACGGGCGTGGTTCTTCGCGTTCAGGACCTCGTGCCGGATGCCTTCCTTGGCCAGCAGCCTTGAGAGGTACTCGCTCTTCTCCACGCTGGTGGTTCCCACGAGGACGGGCTGGCCCTTTTCGTGGCGCTCGGCGATGTCCTTGACGACGGCGTCGAACTTGACCGCTTCGTTCTTGTAGACCAGGTCAGACTGATCGATGCGCTGCATGTCCCGGTTGGTGGGGATGGCCACCACTCCGAGCTTGTAGGTGCCCATGAACTCCGCGGCTTCGGTCTCGGCGGTGCCGGTCATGCCTGAAAGCTTGTCGTACATGCGGAAGTAGTTCTGCAGCGTGACAGTGGCCAGCGTCTGGTTCTCCGCCTTGATTTCGACGCCTTCTTTGGCCTCGATCGCCTGGTGCATTCCCTCGTTGTAACGGCGGCCGGCCAGGATGCGGCCGGTGTGTTCGTCCACGATCAGGACTTCGCCGTCGAGGATGACATAGTCCTTGTCCCGCTTGAAGAGCTCCTTGGCCTTGATGGCGTTGTTCAGGAACCCGATCAGCGGCGTGTTGGCGGACTCATAGAGGTTGTGGATGCCGAGGTAGTCTTCGACCTTTTCGATTCCGGCTTCGAGCACACCCACGGTGCGCTTCTTCTCGTCGACCTCGTAGTCGGTGTCGGCCTTGAGCCGCAGGACCACCTTGGCGAATTCGCTGTACCAGCGGTTCGTGTCGCCCTGGGCCGGACCGGAAATGATGAGCGGGGTGCGGGCCTCGTCGATGAGGATGGAGTCCACTTCGTCAACGATCGCGAAGTGGTGGCCGCGCTGGACCAGTTCTGACTTGTCCCAGGCCATGTTGTCGCGCAGGTAATCAAAACCGAATTCGTTGTTGGTGCCGTAGGTGATGTCCGCGGCGTATTGCTCGCGGCGCACGGCCGGGTCCTGGTTGGACAGGATGCAGCCGCTGCTCAGGCCGAGGAAACGGTAGACGCGGCCCATGAGGTCGGACTGGTACTCGGCGAGGTAGTCGTTCACTGTGATGACGTGGACGCCGTTGCCGGCCAGGGCGTTGAGGTAGGCCGGAGCGGTGGCCACGAGGGTCTTTCCTTCACCGGTCTTCATTTCGGCGATGTTGCCCAGGTGCAGCGCCGCGCCGCCCATCAGCTGAACGTCGAAGTGCCGCATTCCCAAAGTCCGCGAGGAAGCCTCGCGGACGGCGGCGAAGGCCTCCGGCAGGAGATCGTCGAGCTTCTCGCCGTCCTGGTGGCGTCCACGGAGCCGGTCGGTTTCTTCACGCAGTTCGGCGTCCGTGAAGGTCTTGAAAGAGCTCTCCAGGGCATTGATGGAATCGGCATAGTTCCTCAATTGCCTCAGGGTTTTTTTGTCACCCGTACGGAGAAGTTTTTCGATAAGTGATGCCACGTGAAGTTGCTCCCAGTCTCAAGCTGCCGAATTCTGGCGTGTTCAGTCTACGGGAGTCACGCACGGCACGTTACGCCTGTTCCCTGAGAGCGGATAGTCCGGTTTCGTGGGCAGCGACGGCCTCGGCAAGGGAAGCGGCAAGGTCGCCGACCGGCGAGACAACCACAGCGTCAAGCCCCAGCCATTCGGCCATGAGGTGGAGTTCCGCGGCAAGTTCGACGGCGGTGTCGGCTGGGGCACCCGGTTCGGCATGCGCCGCCCTCGCCAAGAGCAGCCCGGCCGGCCTGTCGGCTTTGAGGTCCACCCGAGCGACGATGCCGTCCCGAAGGAGGAACGGGAGGACGTAGTAGCCGAAGCGCCGTTTGGCCTCCGGAGTGTAGATCTCGATCCTGAAGTGGAAGCCGAAGAGCTCCTCCAGCCGCCGACGCTCAAAGACAAGCGAGTCAAAAGGGCTCAGAAGCGCCCGCCCTGTAGCTGCGCGGGGCAGCCTGGCGTCAACGTGCCGGTACACCGGCCGGTCCCAGCCCCGGACCGACACCGGCTCAAGGGTGCCCCCGTCGACCAGGTGCTCCACAGCGGTGGCCGCAGCCTTCAGCGGCGTGCGGAAATAGTCGGCGAAGCAGCGGACGGTGCCGATGCCGTGGGCCCTTGCGGCGGCCTCGATGAGCCGGTCCATTGCCGCCGCGGGATCCGCGTCCTGAGCTCCGCCGCCGTCGAACGCGGTGTAGACCTTGGAGGACAGCGTGTAGCGGCGTTCGAACTGTTCGGTCCGGGAGGAGGCCGAGACAAGTCCTTCCTCGAACAGGTGCTCCAGGACCCGCTTGACCGCGTTCCAGTTCCACCCCCAGTTGTCCGTCCGACGGTCTTCGACGTGCCCGATCCGTGCGGTGAGTTCTGCGGCAGTCAGGGGTTTACTGCTGGCCAGCGCGCTGAGGACTTTCTCAGCGACGTCCGTGCGCAGTTCGGGATCCATGCCGGATGCGCCGACCCATTTCCGGTTCTGCCACAGCAGCAGGTCCGGAAAATGGTCCGGCCGGATGAAGCTCGCTTCGTGTGCCCAGTACTCCGTCATTCTGCGCGGATGCGTTGAGGCCATCCGGTGCAGAATGCCGCGGTCATAATTTCCGAGCCGGGAAAAGAAGGGCAGATAGTGGCTGCGGGACAGAACGTTGACGGAATCAATCTGGACCAGGTGGAGCCGGTCAAAGGTACGGCCCACCGCCCGTGCGCTCACGGGTCCGGCGGGCCGTCCTTTGTCCAATCCCTGGGCTGCCAAAGCGATCCGCCGCGCCTGGATAAGGCTCAGCGATGCGCCCATGTCAGTCCTTCCGTTGGCTGGTCAACACCAGCTTAGGCGGACGCGCGGCTTAAGGGCGCGCAGGTTCATCCTCCGAGCGGTAGGCGAGGATCTTTTCCTCGACAGCTGCTTCGCCCGGTTCGCACGTCTGGTCCAGGCTGATGACGCCGTAGGTCCACCCGTCGCGGCGGTACACCACGGACGGTGCTTTGGTTTCCTTGTCCACGAAGAGGTAGAAGTCGTGGCCCACGAGCTCCATGTTGTCGACGGCATCGTCGAGCGTGAGGGACGCCGCGGGGAACACCTTGCGGCGGATCAGAACCGGAGAATCCCCTGCGGGGATGTCGTTGTCGACCTCGTAGGGCGACTTTTCAACGGGCGCGGCCTGGGGCTCCTGGTGGTTGATGGCCTCCACATACAGAGGCTCGGTGGTGCTTGCCGGCTCAAGGCTGGCAGTTGCCTCGCGGACGGCCTTGGGTGTGTGCCGCCCGTGGTGGACCTTCTTACGATCCTTGGCCCGGCGAAGGCGCTCAAGAAGCTTGTTGTAAGCGAGATCGAACGCGGCGAACTTGTCGGCGGCGCTTGCCTCTGCACGAATGACGGGGCCGCGGCCCAAGACGGTCAGCTCAACCGTGAGCAAGTCTGCGGTCTGGCGGGCCTTGGTCTCCTTGGAGACCTTCGCGTCCACCCGTTGGACCTTGTCTCCCAGCGATGCGATCTTTGAGATCTTCTCGTCGGCGTATTCGCGGAAGCGGTCTGAAACCGTCAAATTCCGTCCGCTGATCATGAACTCCATGGTGCCCTCCAAATGACTTCGGTGACACGACGGCGGCACTTCCCGGGGCCGATCTGACTGACAGTCGAGCCCCTTTCCGAGCCGCTATCGACAGGTACAACTGATCTTGGTACCCACAACCGACGTTAGTTCATCGGTACCCGTTATTCACCTTTTCTTCATTTATTTTTTTCAATGTCAGCCGCCAGTCCCTGCTGTGGCACCGTGAACGGCCGGTGGGTCGGCGGCGTCGGGCGGGCGTGTCGCTGCCAGCACTACGGCACCCATCACAACGCCTCCCGCCCGGTGGACGGCACGCGCTGCTTCCGCCAGGGTGGCACCGGTGGTGAGGACATCATCCACGATGATGCACGGGCGTCCGCGGATGTCCGGCGCGAGCGGCGACAATCGTGCCTGCATGGACCCCCGGACACGTTTGGCGCGGGCACCCCGCCCGAGTCCCTTTTGACCTCCGGCCAGCGGGTGCGCTGGAACCAGCGCCCGGAGGCGTCCGGGCAGGTCATTATTGGAAGCTGCCCCTTCGGTAAGGGCACGTCCCTTGCGGAGTGCGTTGGTGAGGTTCCCGGCGCCGAGGCTCCCGCGGCGGTCCAAATTCCGCAGCAGGAGGTGCACGGGGCTGAAGCCTCGCTTCCTGAATGCGCTGTTGGTGGTGGGAACGGGTATCAGGCAGTATCCCTGCAAAGTTCCGGCCGCGCCGCTGATGGCCCGTCCCAGCGCCTTGGACAACACCGATCCGAGCTGCCCCTGGCCATGTTTCTTAAACGACAACACAGCTTGAGCGAGTTCCTCACGATAAATGCCTGCTGCGACGACGGGGAGGATCACCGAACCGTTCACATCCATGAGGGCAGGAGCCTGCCCCTCAGCGCGGAACGGAGTCCTCGTGAGGATACGCACCGCCCGCTCGCAGGGTCCGCACAGCGCAAAGTCCTCAGTCCCGCAACAGACGCATTCAACCGGCGCTGCCAGCGCCAGTAGCTCGCGGCCCGCCATGGCTGCACGGTCCGCGGCCCGCGGCCACCATTGTGAGTAGTCACTGCGGTGCTTTGCCGCAGTGGGTGCGGGCGGTTCAAGGTCCGGGTCCGGGCTTCTCTCCACACGCCAAGCCTCCAGGGCGGGCGGCTCCGCCGGAAGTGGCCTGTCCGCCTATGTGGATTCGGCGCCTATGTGGAAAAGGTACCGACGGCGTTAGCCGGGAAATGACGGGTCCACGGGCCCCTTCAGCTGGGGCGACCAGCCGTTTCCAAGGCGCTGGAAGATGCCGTCGGCGGACTGGCCGAAAATTTCCTCCGGGCCGTTGCCGGCGCTGATGGCCGTAAGCCCGGGCCAGGGCGCCAGCTGCTGGGGCTGTGACGCCGCCAAGGACAGCAGTTCGGGCGTCACATTCTCAGTTGCCGATGCTTTCATGACCGCGACGGTGGTGTCACTGACCCAGACGCCTCGGTCCGGATCGCGGTCGGTCAGGAGGGTGGTCGGGGCCGTGAGGTCGCGGGGAGTGCCGTCTGCCGTGCGGACGATTCCCGTCACCTGCACCCGCGTTTTTCCGTTTTGCTCAGAAATCACGAGTGCACGAACGCCTTCACGCGATATCCGGAATTCCTTGACGGTACGACCGGCCAGCCAGGCAGGGGCCAGCGTGACGGTGGGGATGTTGGCGCCCTCCGGAATTCCGGTGGGCCGGTAGGCAAGCACCTCCGTGGCCCCGTTGGCGCCGGGTCCGGCCGTCCAGACCCAATCCTGCTGGCCGAACGACGGGCGGGTGAGGGTGCTGCGGGTGGTCAGCGCCCGTGCCGGCTGTCCCGGCACGATGGAGTACAACGTGGTCCGGCTGCCGTTCAGGAACGCCGCCGACTGCGATATCGGCGATTCGGCAGGGGAAGCCGGGCCAAGGGCCCCCACCGGCTGAATGTCCGGGAGCGGCGAGATCCGGTTGTTTTCGTATCGGACCAGTTGGCCGTCGTTAACCGCGATCTGGCGGGCCGGCACGTTCTTGTCCCGGACAGGGGGCAGCACGGACCCGTTGTCCTCGACCCGGACAAGGTCCTGGTTCGCGCGCAGTTCGACGTTGACCACATCCGGCTGGCCGCGGAAGGAAAGGGCCAGTTGGGTCTGCATCCTCAGCCGATCCTCATTGGAGGCCTCCACGAGTTCCTTGGCTGACAGATCAACCTGCGCTGCGCCGGAAACGACCGGGACGGACTCCCGTGTCAGTTTCATCCCGGACGGGAAGGCACTGACCACGGCTCCTTTGAGGTACGGGGCAGGTCCGCTCAGCAAGGCGCTGGTCATCGCCTTGACCGTTTTCTTCTTGTTGAACCATCGGACGTCGGGCACGGCATACGTGAAGCCGGGATCGTAAAAATAGATGGGGTAGGCGCCGTAAATCACCTTGAATGTCTGCTCCGGGATGGCGATCCCGTCGGGAATGGCGGAGATGCGCCACTGGCCGTCCACCTGCGTCAGCGTGACCGGAATTTTCTCCTTGGTGCCTTCGGGGAACTGTGTGGCAATTCCGTCCGCGTCAACGGAGTAGGCGACGTCCAGTTCGTAGTTGTAGACGTTTTCCACCCCGGTGCGGACCACTTTGGTTGAGCGGAAGACCAGGGTCCGCTGGTCCGGTTTCCACGCAACAGAGGCTGCTTGAGTGAGGTATTCCCTCGCCACGGCGTAGTCGTCCTCGTAGCCACTGCCAGCGAGGTAGAAGTCTTCAATGACGGATTCGGGGCCGGCGCCTTCTCGCGGTGCAACGGGGAAGAAGACGGGCGCATTGTTTGGCTTGCCCGCGCTCTCGTCGGTGCTTTTCCCCACGGGCCCCGAGCGCGGAATCTGGGCGCAGGAGGTGAGCAGCAGGAGCAATACAGTCATCAAGGCCGCGGCCGCCGTGCCAAACCGCCGTGTGATACCGGTCATTTTGCTTCTTCCCGGCCCTCGCCGTGCTTCGACCCCGGAGCAGCTGCTGACGGCACGGCCGGCTGGGGCTCTGCCTGCCCTGTGGGCGGCCCGGCAGGACCGCCGTCGGCTCCTGCTTCCTCCGGGAGGGCTACGGTTCCAAACAGCAGCATGGTGCCCTGGCCCGATCCGCCCGGCAATTCGACGTCGGCCGGTTCCAGCTGGAGCGGCGATTTGGTGATCGCTTCGCCCTGCCGCAGGGGCAGCGTCAGCCGGAAGTTCGATCCAGTCCCCTTGCTGCCCCAGGCCTGGAGCCACCCGTTATGGAGTTTGGTGTCCTCCGCGGCGATGGACAGGCCCAGCCCGCTGCCGCCCGTGGTCCGCGCCCGGGCGGGGTCCGCACGCCAGAAACGGTCAAACACCCTGGCGGCTTCCGCCTGCGTCATGCCGATGCCGTGGTCGCGGACGGCCACCGCCACGGCGGTTTCGTTCGCTGCGACGGAAATGCTGACCGGTTTGCCTTCGCTGTGCTCGAGCGCGTTCAGCACCAGGTTGCGGAGAATCCGCTCGATGCGCCGGTCATCCATCTCCACGACGATGCTCTCTTCCCGCGAATTGATGGTGACCTCGGAACCGTACTCGGCCGCGACCGGCCCTGCATCCTCCACGACATTGGCCACGAGCTGAAGGATATCGGTGGGTTCGGCGTCGAGTACCGCCACGCCGGCATCGAAGCGTGAAATCTCAAGCAGGTCAGCCAGGAGCGACTGGAACCGTTCCACCTGGTTGTATAGCAGTTCCGCCGAGCGCTTGTTGATGGGGTCGAAATCGTGCCGTGCGTCGTACAGAACCTCGGCGGCCATCCGCACTGTGGTCAGCGGCGTGCGAAGCTCGTGGGACACGTCCGAGACGAAGCGCTGCTGCATCTGCGACAAGGTGGCCAGCTGTGTGATCTGTTCCTGCAGGCTGGCGGCCATGTGATTGAACGATGCGCCCAGCCGCGCCACTTCGTCCTCGCCCTTGACCACCATTCGTTCCTGGAGCTGCCCCGCCGCCAGCTTTTCCGACACCACTGCGGCGTGGCTGACCGGGCTGACCACGTTGCGCGTCACGTACCAGGCAATGGCACCGATGATCAGCACAAGTACCGCGCCGCCGGCCAGGAGGACGTTCTGTATTTCGTCGAGGGTCTTCTGTGCAGTGTTGAGGTCGTAAATAAGGTACAGCTCGTACACGGTGCCGTTGAAGGTGACCTTGTTGCCCACGGCGATGCCCGGCCGGTCCTCGGTTCCCACGGGGAACTCCGTGGATGCCCAGAACTGGTCCTTTCCGGACTCCTGGACGGCCTTCCGCAGCTCCGGCGGAATCACGCTGATGGTCAGCTGGTCCGAGGCCCGCGATTCCACCCAGCGGTTTCGGGGCTTGGTCTGCTCGGGCATGGCCTCAAACACGTAGCGCCGCTGGATCACGTTTCCGCGCCCCTCCACGGCATTCAAGGTGTCGTAGACCAGCGTAATGACGCTTGACTGGTCGGTGACCTGGGCGCCGTCGAACGTGTCCTGGACCTGTTTGACGTTATAGAGCGTCTCCGACTCCGCCTGCGTCAACCGCTCCTGGAACAGGTTGTTGGCGATCTGGTTCGACAGGTAGGCGCCAACTACTGCGAAAGAACCGATCGACAGCAGCAGCGTGGTGAGGACCGTCCGGAACTGCAAGGACCGGCGCCAGCGCCTGTGCAGTGCCCGCAGCAGGAAACGGACGCCCGGCAGGAGCCTGATCAGCCCGGTCCGGACGAGCCGCGAGACCCGGAGACCCACGATCCGGGCCCGGCGGACCCAGATCCGGGCACGGAACGGCAACCCGGAGAGCACACCTGCGATGGCGTCGGTGTGTTCCGGAGCGCTGTGGACGTGGGGGTGTTCCGTTTTTGGCGGTCGGGCTATCTCCGGCTCATTGCCGACGTCGCCGCTGGACGGTTCAGGAACCTGCTTTGTAGCCGACACCACGGACCGTCAAAACTACTTCGGGGGCTTCGGGGTCGCGCTCGATCTTGGACCTCAGCCGCTGGACGTGGACGTTCACAAGGCGGGTGTCTGCCGCGTGCCGGTATCCCCAGACCTGCTCCAGCAGCAGTTCCCGAGTGAAGACCTGCCACGGTTTACGGGCAAGGGCAACAAGCAGATCGAACTCGAGGGGCGTCAGCGAAATGCGTTCGTCGTTCCGGCTCACCAGGTGGCCAGCCACATCAATGGTGATGTCGGCGATGCGCAGCGTCTCGGGGGCCTTCTGGTCGCCGGGGCGGAGCCGGGCGCGGACACGGGCCACCAATTCCGCCGGCTTGAACGGTTTGGGAACGTAATCGTCCGCCCCCGATTCCAGGCCGCGGACCACGTCCGAGGTATCCGACTTGGCGGTCAGCATGACGATGGGCGAATCCGACTCGGCGCGGATCTGCCGGCACACTTCGATCCCGTCCATGCCCGGAAGCATCAGGTCAAGCAGCACGAGATCAGGCTTCGAGGAACGGAAGACTTCCAGCGCCTGCCCGCCGTCCGCGCAAAAGACGGGCTCAAATCCGTCATTGCGCAGGACAATACCGATCATCTCGGCCAGCGCTTCGTCATCGTCCACTACCAGAATGCGTGCCTTCATAGTTATATATTCGCCTATTGAATGGGCTTTGTCCCGTTGAGGGCCGACACGGCATGGCGCGGGGACCCGCCGCACGGGGCGCGCTTCCGACGGCGGGTCCCCGCCACAGCGGGAAGAATCAGCCGGAAGCTATGAGGCATGCAGGCAAAACTATAGGCTGGGAGCGGGCCGGACGGTGCAGTTCACCGCCGGTCCGGAGCGCCGGGCGGAAGTTGTGGCCGGGCGGCTCGCGGACAGCGTCTTTTGGGGAGGAACAGGTTGTCAGAGCAGGATCCGAACGCGTGGCCCGGGGAGGGCAAGCCGCAGCCGGTGCAGCCACTCCCCTGGGACGCACCCGCGCAGTGGAACGCACCGCCGCCCGCCTATGGCGGCCAGCCCCAGTGGGGCTCCCCCCATCCCGGAACGCAGCCGGCTCCTCAGCAGCCGTACGGTCAGCCAGGATACGTTCAGCAGCCGTACGGTCAGCCGGGATACGTTCAACCCGGATATGTCGCCCCGCCAGAGCCCGGCGTCGTGCCCCTGCGGCCCCTGTTGTTCGGCGAAATCCTGGACGGGTCGTTTCAGACCATCAGGCGGAACGCCGGGGCGATGCTGGGGGCGGCACTTCTTGCCCAAACCCTGGCAACCGTTGTCAGCGCAGTCGTTACAGCGGAGACCGAATCGCGCGGGCAGTCGATCGCGACGTGGGTGTCCGGCATGGCTCCCCCCGAAATGATCGGACTGGGCTTTGGCCTCCTCATCGGCGCCGCCGTCCTAGGACTCCTGTCCTTCTTCATCTCCATCGTGCTGCAGGGTGTGATGGCCGTTCCCGTGGCCCGGTCTGTCCTGAACTGGCGCACGGGATTCAAGGAGATGTGGAAGCTGTCGCGATCCAAAATCGGATCGCTGCTGGCTTATGGCGGGCTGCAGCTCCTGGCGGGCATCACCCTGGGCGTCGTGCTGGTCGGCGCAGTGGTGCTCCTGGTTGACGGCATGCGCGGATCGTCGGCATTGATCCTCGTCCCGCTGTTCCTCGGTTCCATGCTGATCGTGGTGTGGCTCTCCATCCGGCTCCTCCTGGCGCCGGCGGCGATCGTCGTCGAGCAGCTGGACGTCCTTGACGGCCTGCGGAGGTCCTGGCAGCTCACCCGTCACAGCTGGTGGCGCATCTTCGGCATCCTGTTGGTCATTTCCCTCCTGATCGGCATCATCAGCCAGATTGTGCTGCTCCCCCTCGGGCTCGCCTCCGGCGGGCTCTCCTCCGTTATCGCCCCGCACGGCGACGACGCCGGCCAGCGCGCCCTCGACGCGGGTCTCGGGATCGCTGCGATCATCGTCACCGCAGTGATCGGGGCTGTCGGCTACGCTTTCCAGACTTCCGTGATGGGGCTCCTCTATTTTGATCTCCGGATGCGCAAGGAGGGCCTTGACCTCGCCCTCCAGCGGCAGCTCGAATCGGGCAACGAGGCCGACGGCGTTCCGGGACGCGGTGTGGCCCCGGAAGTGAACTTCGCGGGACGACCTCCCACCGGCAACTGGCCCCAGCCGCCTTACGGACAGTCGCCTTACAACTCGCCTTACGCGCAGCCACCGTACAACCCGCCGCCGGGCTACAACCCGCCCGGCTCCAACCCTCCTCCGAGCTACGGGCCGCACCCAACCAATCCGCCGCCGGGCGCCGGATGAGCCGGCCAGGCCCATACGAGTCGGCATCCGAACTGGCGTCCGCGGCCTGGGTGGTCCTGCAGTCGACGTTGGACCGCGCGCAGGTTGTGCCTCCCGCTCCACCCGTGGAACCCGGCAGCGAGGAGGCCCGCAGGTGGGCCGCCGAAGAGCTCTCCAAACCCGTCTACCAGGACGCGCAGCCCGACTGGCTCACCGACCTCTGGAGGCAGTTCACTGACTGGCTGCGATCCCTCGGCAGCGGCGACCCTGCCATGGACAGCGGAGTTGCGGTACCGGCCATCGGAGTGACAATCCTGGTCCTCATCGCCGTCGCTGTCCTTCTCGCGCGCCCCCGGTTGAACGCCCGGCGCCGGCGCCCCGCCGGGGACGACGTGGACGCCGATCCTTCCGTCAGCCCGGCCGAATACCGGCGGCGCGCTGCGGCAGCCGCGGCGCGCTCCGAGTGGCGTACCGCCGTCGTCGAACAGTTCCGCGCCATGGTCCGGTCCGCGGAGGACCGCACGGTCATCGATCCCCTGCCCGGCCGGACGGCGGACGAGGTGGCCGGCCAGCTGGCCGGGGCCTTCGGCAGCCATGCCGCCGAACTCCGTCACGCTGCCGGCATCTTCGACGCTGCCCGGTACGGCAGTGCCGACGCCACGGCCAGCGACCATGCCGTGCTGGTTGCGCTGGATCAGCGCCTGGACGCAGCAAAGCCCGACTTCGGACAGCCTGCCGCAGACCGGCTGGTGCTGCCACGATGACGCCCGTCCTCGAATCAGCGAACCGGCCGGTAAACGACGGAGGAGCGGCCGACGGAGACGCCGCCAACGGCGCTCGCCCGGTCCGCCCCCTCGCCGCATGGATCCGCCGTCACCGGACGTGGACGGTGCTCATCCTGGTCTTTTCCCTTGGCGTGGGGCTGACGATCATGGCCCAGCTCTCGCCCCGCGGCGACAGCTTTCCCCTGTCCACACGCAACGCAGCTCCCGACGGGGCACGGGCTGCGGCCGAGATTCTGCGGAGCCGGGGGGTGGAAGTTCGCCAGACCGATAACTTCGGAGCGACAATGTCCGCACTGGATGACGCCGCCGAATCCGGCGCCCTTGAAGCAGGCGACGGCACCGGCACCACCTTGTTCCTCTACGATCGCAACGGCTACCTGGACCCCGTGCAGCTGCAGGAGTTGCGGCAGGCGACGGACCGGCTGGTGGTGGTCACTCCCCGGCTCAGCACGCTCAGCGCTCTTGACCGCGATATCAGTCCTGCCGGAGTGGTGCCGTCCGGAGTGGCAATCCTGGATCCCGGCTGCGGGCTCGACGATCCCGCGGCAGCCGGGGCCGTCACGGCGGAGTCCGCGTACCTGTACAAGGCCGACCTCGCCTGCTATGAGCCTGCCGAGGGCCTGGGCGGACTGTATGCCGCCAGTGACGATGGCAGTCTGGTGGTGCTGGGCAGCACCCAAGTACTCAGCAACCGCCGGCTCGATGAACACGGCAATGCGGCGTTGACGCTGAGGACGTTGGGGGCCTCGGACACCCTGGTCTGGTACCTTCCAGGGCTCGCTGATGTGGTCGCCGAGGACACACCCAAGACCCTTGACCAGCTCGCCGCGCCGTGGGTCGCCTTCCTCGGCCCCTGGCTGGCCCTGGTGGCCGTGCTGGCCATGGCCTGGCGGGGCCGGCGGCTGGGACCGCTGGTCTTCGAGCCGCTGCCGGTGGTGGTCAAGGCCGTGGAGACTGCCGAGGGCCGCGCCCGGCTGTACCACGACGCCCACGCCGTGGACAGGGCTGCTGACAACCTCAGGGCCGGTACGCTGGTCCGCCTCTCCCGGCTCCTCCGGTTGGGACCGGAGGCTGAGTCATCGGCAATTGTCGACGCCGCCGCACGGCACCTTGGGCGAACCCGCGAGGAGACCGCCCGCGTCCTCGAAGGCCGCCCCCGCTCGGAAAGCGAGCTGGTCCACTGGGCCCAGCAGCTGGAATCACTAGAGAAAGAGGTAACCGCCCAATGAGTGAGCAGACCAACGGATTCACCCAGGGCGGCCCCGGCGGTCCGGCCCTGGCAACGGCGGAGGAAGCACCCGGCAGCGATCCCGTCCGCCAGGCCCTCCTCAACGTGCGGCACGAGGTGGCCAAGGCGGTCGTCGGCCAGGACGCCACCGTCACCGGAACGCTGATCGCATTGCTGTGCCGCGGGCATGTCCTGCTGGAGGGCGTTCCGGGTGTGGCCAAGACCCTGCTCGTCCGGACGCTTTCCGCCGCCCTGAGCCTGGACACCAAGCGCGTGCAGTTCACGCCCGACCTCATGCCCGGCGACATCACCGGCTCACTGGTTTTTGACTCCCGGACTTCGGAGTTCAGTTTCCGCGAAGGCCCCGTGTTCACCAATATCCTGCTCGCCGATGAGATCAACAGGACACCGCCGAAAACGCAGGCGTCCCTGCTGGAGGCCATGGAGGAACGCCAGGTTTCGGCAGACGGCGTCTCCCGGCAGCTTCCCGTTCCGTTCATCGTGGCAGCCACGCAGAACCCGGTGGAGTATGAAGGCACCTATCCCCTCCCGGAAGCCCAGTTGGACCGCTTCCTGCTGAAACTTGCCATGCCGTTGCCGGGGCGCGCCGATGAAATTGAGGTCATCCGCCGGCACGCGGCCGGCTTCGACTCCAGGAACCTGGCCGCCGCCGGGGTGCGCGCGGTCGCGGGTGCGGCAGAGCTGGAGGAGGCGCGCGAGGCAGTGGCTGCCGTGGTGGTGGCGCCCGAAGTCGCCGCCTACATCGTGGACATCGCGAGGGCTACCCGTGCTGCCCCTTCCTTCCAGCTCGGGGTGTCGCCGCGCGGCGCCACCGCCCTGCTCAGTGCCGCCCGTGCGTGGGCCTGGCTGTCCGGGCGGCAGTTCGTGACCCCCGATGATGTGAAGGCCCTGGCCCTCCCCTGCCTGCGGCACCGTGTTGCCCTGCAACCGGAAGCACAGATGGACGGCGTGCATGTTGACGGGGTTCTCGCGAGCATCCTGGCAACTGTGCCCGTGCCCCGCTGACGCCATGGCCATTTCCGGACGGTTCGTACTTCTGGCCCTGGCAGGTCTGGTGCCCGTGCTGCTGCTTCCCGGCTGGGGCACGGTCCTGGTGGTCTGCCTGGTCCTGGGCGCACTGCTGCTGCTGGACCTTGCCCTGGCGGCGCCGCTGCGGAAGATCACCCTGGACCGCACGCTTCCCGGGAACGTCACGCTGACCGGCAGCTGCGAATCCGTCCTGACCATCGGGAACACCGGTCCGCGCCGGCTCCGCGCCCTGGTGCGGGACGCCTGGCAGCCGTCCGCCGGTGCGAAGGATCCGCGCCAGTTCATCGACGTTCCGGCCGGCGAACGGCGCCGGATGAAGGTGCGGCTGGAACCTGCCCGGCGGGGCGACCTCAAGGCGCCGCATGTGACCCTCCGGGCTTTCGGCCCGCTGTGGCTGGCCGCACGCCAGCGGACCCTCCGGTGTCCCGGCGCCGTGCGGGTGCTCCCGCCGTTCCACTCACGGCGCCACCTGCCGTCCAAGCTCCGAAAACTGCGCGAGCTCGACGGCAAGGCGGCGGTCCAGATCCGGGGTGCCGGCACCGAATTCGATTCCCTGCGCGACTATGTCCGCGGTGACGACGTGCGCTCGATTGACTGGCGCGCTACGGCGAGGCGGTCCGCCGTCGTCGTCCGTACCTGGCGTCCCGAACGGGACCGGCGCGTGGTCATCATGCTGGACACCTCCCGGACGGCGGCGGCGAGGATCGACGATGAACCCCGGCTCGATACCGGAATCGAGGCTGCCCTGCTGCTGGCCGTCCTTGCCGAACGCGGCGGCGACCGTGTGGATTTCTTCGCCTTCGACCGCCGGACGCGCGGCCGGGCAGGCTCCGCGTCGAAAGGAAACCTGCTGGGACAGCTCGTGCAGGCCATGGCCCCGTTGGAACCGGAACTCATTGAGCTGGACTGGAGCCAGGTCCCTGGCCAGATCCGGCAGATATCGGCGCACCGTTCGCTGGTGGTGCTGCTGACGCCGCTGGACAGCGGCGCACCGGAAGAGGGACTGCTGCCGATGGCTGCCCAGCTGGCGCAGCAGCATGTTGTGGTGGTTGCCTCCGTCCGGGACCCCATGCTCGGTACGATGCAGAAGGAACGTACGACGGCGGCACAGGTGTTCCGCGCGGCGGCCGCCCAACGGGCACTGCTGGAACGCGAAGCGGTCGCCATCCAGCTGCGCCAGATGGGGGTGGAAGTGGTGGACGCCGAACCCCACCAGCTGCCGCCCGCACTGGCGGACGCCTATATCCGGCTCAAGGCCGCGGGCAGACTATGAACGACGTGTCGAAACCAGGAGGCCAACGTGACAACGCCTATCTATGAACGAGCCTTGGGCAGTGACTTCGCCCGGCTGCAGCCCGAGCTCCAGGAGTACTTTTCGCTTGCTCCCGGCTCAGGCCGCTACGGCGTCGGAGAAGGGGTCTTCGACGTTGTGGGGTGCCGGCAGCAGTGGCTCCGTCCGCTGCTGCGGCTGACCGCCGGGGAAGAAGCATTCTTTCCGGAATACGGGGAACGTATTCCCTTCCGGATCGAAAACCACGCACACCTCGATCCGTTCGGCCGGTCAAGCCTCACCGCCAGGCGCGAGATCCAGTTTCCCGGCCGCACCCGGTTGTTCCATGACACCACCAGCTTTGACGACTCCCGGAGCAAGCCGGGGCTGGTGGACTACGTTGGCCGCTACCGGCGCCTGGTCACCGACCTCAACCTGAGCGTGACCGCCGAAGGCAGGCTCCGCGGCGTCTCCGAATCGTCCCGGCTGTTCCTGGGTGCCCTGCGCATTCCGCTGCCGGCGGCCCTGGATGCCAAGGCGTATGCGGAGCAGTGGTGGGAACCGGCGGAGGGCGAAAACGGCAAGCACCGGATCCAGGTGAAGGTGATCCAGCCGCAGCTGGGACTCGTCCTGGTGTATGCGGGCAGCTTCGACTACCGCCTTCGCTCCTACCCCGGCCAAACCGCAGGGCAGGGCCACCTCCCGGGCTACGCCCGGCCGGACCGGTGGGAGAGCCGCGTCTAGCCGAGTGCCAGCTGGTTGAGCCCGTCCGCCACCTGGGTGAGCCGGGTCAGCACCGCAGTGGCGGACGACGGCGTGTGCCCGGCCAGCCCCCCGGAAGGCGTCACCCGGATGGAGCCGAGTGACGAGGCGGGCAGCCCCAGCTGGCGCCAGGGCCGCCAGACGTTCTCCACTGCTTCCTGTACCCGGGGCAGTGCCGCTGACGGGTTGCCCGCGGCCACGACCCCGGCCCACAGGCTCTTGCCGGCTTCGACCGCGCCGGCTAGCTGTTCCCACTGGCGGGAGGTGAGCGCCTTGAGCGGGACGGCTATCCCGTCCGCGCCCGATGAGAGAATACGGTCGAAGGGCGCCTCTATTTCGTCAACCGCGATCACCGTTTCGACGGCACCGGCTGCCCTGGCCGCATCGATGACCAGGCGCCACGCCTCGGTCACTTCCTGCCCCGGGACGGCCCGCAGGGTCCGGTAGCCGCTGGATGTGGGAATGGTTCCGGCGAGGACCGCCGCAATATCAGGTTCGTCGATCTGAACCACCAGCCGCGCCCCGGGCACAGCCGTACCGACGCGGGCCAGTAAATCACCGATGCCGGCGGCCAGTGATGCGGCGATATCGCGTCGGGCGCCGTAGTCGAGCAGGGCACGTTCACCGTTGTGGAGGTGGAGGCCCGCGGCCAGGCTCAACGGTCCGCGCAGGTGGACCTTGAAGTCGCGGGCCGGGCTTTCTTCCGTCCCGGCAACGTCGGCAAGGACGTTGATGTCCGTTGACAGCGCCGACTTCGCCCGCATGAGGTCTTTCCCCGGACGATCCACAATCCGCCATCCGTGGGGCTGGACGTCGACGGCCAGGTCCACCAGCAGTGACGCGGTCCGGCCGAGTGCATCGGAGCCGACGCCGCGGTCCGGAAGCTCCACGAGGAACGGCAGGTGCGGGTTCCCGAGTTCGCCGCGGACAATCCGCGTCGCCTCCAACGGATCGTCACCGGGCCACGGGCCCAGGGCGGTGGCAGTTACTTGCGATTCCGGCATGGCCTAGGCGTCGACGGCGGTTGACGGCGCCGGCCGGCTGGCGGCGGACCCGTTGTTCTCGGCGGCCTGGTGGTCTTCGGCGATAGCTTCGTGGTGCCGGATGACCTCACCGATGATGAAGTTCAGGAATTTCTCCGCAAATGCCGGATCGAGGTGGGCTTCCTCCGCGAGGCGGCGCAGCCGCGCAATCTGGGCGGTCTCCCGGCCCGGGTCCCCGGCAGGCAGCCTGTGCGTTGCCTTGAGGAACCCGACCTTCTGCGTGGCCTTGAACCGTTCGGCAAGGAGAAAGACGAGCGTCGCGTCGATGTTGTCGATACTGGACCGGATGGACAGCAGTTCCGCCATGACCGATTGGTCCACTTGTCCGGCCAATGAGCTGGCTGAGGGGTCGTAGGATTCGGCGTCTGGAAGATCTTGGTTCTGCTCGGTCATGCTCCCAGTCTATGGGCACCCCGCCAATTCCCTGTGGCTGTTAAGCGTCCCCGCAACGTTCCAGCGGGAGGTTGCCCGGGGACGGAAATGCCCGCCGTCCGGAACGGACGGCGGGCATTTCCACTACGAAGCGGAACTAACCGGCCAGCAGCGCGCGGTTGGCTTCCCGGCGCTTGGCCTGTTCGTCCGGATCAGGGACGGGCAGCGAGGCGATCAGCCGGCGCGTGTAGTCGTGCTGGGGTGCGCCCATCACCTGGGTGCCCAGCCCCTGCTCCACGAGCTTGCCCTTGTAGAGCACACCGACCCAGTGGGACAGGATGTCGACTACCGCGAGGTCGTGGCTGATGAACAGCGCGGCGAACCCGAACTCCGCCTGGATGTCCTTGAACAGTTCCAGCACCACAGCCTGGACGGAAACATCCAGCGCCGAAGTGGGTTCGTCGGCAATCAGCAGCTTCGGGTTCAGGATCAGTGCCCTGGCCAGTGATGCCCGCTGCCGCTGTCCGCCGGACAGTTCGTGCGGGAACCGGTCAGCGTACGACGCCGGCAGCTGCACCGATTCGAGCAGCTCACCCACGCGTTTCCTCGCCTGCGCCGGCGAGGGATTGCTGTGGATGATGAGCGGCTCGGCAACGCAGTCACCGATGGTCAGTTGCGGGTTGAAGGATGCCGCCGGGTCCTGGAACACGAAACCGATTTCCTTGCGGAGGGGCTTGAACGTCCGCTCTTTGAGGTTCAGCATCTCGTAGCCCAGCACCTTCAGGCTGCCGCCCGTGGTGCGGTTGAGGCCCGCGATCGCGCGTCCGATAGTGGTCTTGCCCGATCCCGATTCGCCGACCAGGCCGAAGACCTCACCCTCGGACAGCGTAAAGCTCACGCCGTCCACGGCTTTGAAGCCGGGGCTGCCCAGCCGGCCGGGGTATTCGATGGTGAGGCCCTTGGCTTCCACCAGGACTTTGCCGCCCTGGTGGGCCCGCGCCGTCAGTCCCTCCGACGCGGAGTTCCGGCCCAGGTGCGGCACCGCCGCCAAAAGCTTCCGCGTGTACTCCTGCTTCGGCTCAGCGAACAGCACCTTGGCGGTTGCCTCCTCGACGACGTCGCCCTGGTACATCACCACCACCCGGTCGGCCAGATCGGCCACTACCCCCATGTTGTGGGTGATGAGCACGATCGAGGTGCCGTACTTGTCCCGCAGGTCCCTAAGCAGCTGGAGGATCTCAGCCTGGACGGTGACGTCCAGGGCTGTTGTGGGTTCATCGGCGACGATCAGCCCCGGATTGAGTGCCAGCGCGGCCGCAATAACGACACGCTGTTTCTGGCCTCCGGAAAACTGGTGGGGGTAGTAGTCCACGCGGTTTTCGGGGTCCGGGATGCCCACTTTCCGGAGGGCTTCGATGGCCCGGGATTTGGCTTCCTTGGCGGACACCTTGCCGCCCTTGCCCTGCGCATGGGCACGGATGCCTTCAGCGATCTGCCACCCCACGGTGAAGACGGGGTTCAGCGCCGTGGACGGTTCCTGGAAGACCATGGCAACGTCCCGGCCGCGGATCTGCCGCAGCTTGGCCGCGCTGACGCTGATGACGTTGTTCCCGTTGATCAGCACCGCACCGGAGCTGATGGCGGTCTCCGGGAGGAGGCCGAGGATGGTTTTGGCGGTGACGGTCTTGCCGGAGCCGGACTCGCCGACGATCGCCACCACTTCGCCCGGCCTGACCTCGAGGCTGACGTCCTTGACTGCATAGACGTCCCCGGCATCGGTGGCGAAAGTGACCTTGAGGTGGTCAATATCCAGGACCGGGCCGGTGCCGCGCTTGTCGATGTTGGTAGTCATGAACTGCTCACTTCTGCTTGGATTCCTGCCTTCGCGGCTGCGTTCGAATCGGGCCCGCCCTTGCCGGAAGCGGCCTTCTTGCGTCCGCGCAGACGCGGATCGTTAAGATCGTTGATGCTCTCACCCATAAGGGTGAGGCCCACGACGGTCAGCACGATGGCGAGGCCCGGGAAGACGCCGGTCCACCAGATGCCGGACGTGGTGTCGGCCAGCGCCTGCTTGAGGTCGAAGCCCCACTCGGCCGCCGAGCTCGGTTCGATGCCGAAGCCCAGGAATCCGAGTCCGGCCATGGTCAGGATGGCTTCGGAGGCGTTGAGCGTGAAAATCAGCGGCAGGGTGCGGGTGGCGTTCTTGTAGATGTGCCGGCTCATGATGCGGATGTCCGACGCCCCGACTACTTTGGCCGCTTCCACGAAGGGTTCGGCCTTGAGGCGGATGGTTTCTGCCCTGATCACCCGGAAGTACTGCGGGATGAAGACCACGGTGATGGAGATTGCCGCGGCCATGATGCCGCCCAGCAGGCTGGATTGCCCGCCACTAATGACGATGGCCATGACAATGGCCACCAGCAGGGAGGGGAAAGCGTAGATGGCATCCGCGACGACGACGAGGATCCGGTCGAGCCAGCCGCCGATGTAGCCGCTGACGAGTCCGAGGATGACGCCGATGAAGATCGACATCAGGACGGCGACAACGATCACCATGATGGCCGTTTGCGTACCCCAGATGACCCTGGACAGTACGTCGTAGCCGCCCACCGTGGTCCCCAGCAGGTGCTTTCCACCGGGTGCCTGCTGTGCGGGGAAACTGCCGTCGGCGTCCGAGAGCTGGGCGTAACCGTAGGGAGCCAGGAGTGGCGCGAAAATGGCTGTCAACACAAAGGCGGTGGTCAGGATGAGTCCTGCCACCAGCATTCCGCGCTGCAGGCCCACGCTCTTGTTGAAGTGCGAGATGACCGGCAGCCGGCGGAACAGGGGAGCCCGTGGATCCGCAGCAGGTTCAACAGTTGTAGGAGTGCTCATATCAGTACCTCACGCGGGGGTCGATCAGCGCAGCAACAATGTCCACGATGAAGTTGGTCACGGCCACGATGACGGCGAGAAGGACCACAATGCCCTGGACCGCCACGAAGTCGCGGGCCGTGAGATAGGTGGCCAGCTGGAAGCCAAGGCCTTTCCATTCAAAGGTGGTTTCCGTCAGTACGGCACCGCCGAGCATCACGGCAATTTGCAGGCCCATCACCGTGATGATGGGGATCAGTGCGGGCTTGTAGGCGTGCTTGGTGACCAGCCGGAATTCGCTGACGCCGCGGGAGCGCCCGGCCTCCACGTAGTCCCGGCCCAGGGTTCCGATGACGTTGGTGCGGACCAGCCGCAGGAAGATGCCTGCGGTCAGCAGGCCCAGGGCGACGGCCGGCAGGACCGCGTGCGCCATGACGTCGCCCAGGGCTGCCATGTTGCCGCTGCGGATGGCATCCAGCCAGTAGATGCCGGTCGGCGACTGTAGCGAGGTGAGCTCCAGTTCGCTGGAGGTCTTGGCGCGGCCGGCCACGGGGAGCCATCCGAGCCACACGGCGAACGTGAGTTTCAGGAGCATGCCGGCGAAGAACACGGGTGTGCCGTAGCAGACGATGGCGAAAACGCGCAGGACGGCGTCGGGTGCGTGGTCCCTCCGGTAGGCGGCGACCATGCCCAGCGGAATGCCGACCAGCAGGGCCACGAGCAGCGCGTTGATGGTCAGTTCCAGAGTGGCTGAGCCGTAGGTGGCCAGCATTTCCGTGACCTGGCGGTTGTCCGAGAGCGTGGTGCCGAAGTTGCCTGTGGCCAGTTGTCCCAGGTACTCGAAGTACTGCACGAGGATCGGACGGTCATAGCCTGCCGCGGTGATCCGCTCCGCCAGCTGCTCTGGCGGCAGCCTGCCGCCCATGGCCGCCGTGATGGGATCGCCGGTGATGCGCATCAGGAAGAACACCAGCGTCACGAGGATGAAAATTGTAGGAAAGATCAGCAGGAACCTGATCAGGATGTATTGGCCCAGTCCCCCGCCGGACGACTTCTTCTTTGACGGCAGCAGGCCGTCGGCGTCGGTTGGCGGCGCCTCAATCAGTGTTGTCATTGGTACCTAAATGTGTGCTTCCGGCGGCTTCGTGGGCCCCGGAATCTGTTGCCCTGGCTCAGCACGAAAGGCGGGACGCCGTGGCGCCCCGCCTTTTCGGCTGGCCTGGACCGGATGGAGAACTGGACCTACTTGGAAATTACGCCAAGCCGGGTCTTGAAGGATGCGTCCAGGGTCTTTTCGACACCCTTGACATCCTTTCCGGCGACCATAAGCTGGGCGCCCTGCAGCAGCGGCAGCGTGGAAAGATCCTTGGCCACGGCCGTCTGGGCTTCGCCCAGCACCTTTTCGCGCTCTGCCTTGTCAACGGTGGTGAGCTGGGACTTGATCAGCTCGGTGACGGATGCATTTTCGTAGTGGTTCTTGAGGAAGTTACCCGGAACGAAGAACGGGGTCAGGTAGTTGTCCGCGTCCGAGTAGTCGGGGAACCAACCGAGCTGGTACACCGGGTAGGCGTCAGCAGTTCGGTCCTTGGAGTAGGTGACCCACTCGGTGGACTGCAGGTCAACCTTGAACAGTCCGGACTTTTCGAGCTGTTCCTTGATCATGGCGTATTCGTCGCCGGAGGACTTGCCGTAGTGGTCCGGGTTGTACTGCAGCTTGATGTTCACCGGTGCGGTGACTCCTGCATCGGCGAAGGCTTTCTTGGCCTTGTCCAGGCTGGGCTTGCCGTTCCCGTCGCCGTACATCTCCTTGAGGGGCTGGATCGCGCCAACGAATCCGTCTGGCACCACGGAGTACGCCGGCAGGTAGGTGCCCTTGTAGACCTGGGTTGCGATGGCGTCGCGGTCAACGACGTTAGCCATGGCCTGGCGGACGGCGAGTGCCTTGGCGGGGTCGGCGTCGGCAGCCTTGGCACCGAACGGCATGGTGTCGAAGTTGAACACGATGTAGCGCAGCTCACCGCCGGGGCCCTTGTGGACCTTCACCTTGGAGTCCTTCTCCAGGTCGGCGGCGTCGGTTGCCGTCAGGCTGCGGCCGGCGACGTCAATGTTCCCCTGCTGGACGTCCAGCTTGAGGTTGTTTGAGTCGGCGTAGTACTTGATGGTGGCGCCGTCATTTGCGGGCTTGCCGAGCAGGCCCTTGTAATCCGGGTTGACCTTCAGGCTGACGAGCTCGTTCTTCTTGTAGCTGTCGATCGTATAGGGGCCCGCGAACGGTTTGCCCTTGACGATTTCGTCGTCGGTCATCAGCTTGTCCGCCGGGAATACCTCTTCGTCGACGATCGGTCCGGAGTTGGCTGCAAGAACGCCGGGGAAGACCTGGTCGTTGCCGGCTTTGAGGGTGAAGACCACCGTGGTGTCATCCTTGGCGGCGACCGACTCAAGGTTGCCCAGCAGCGAGGCGGGACCGTTCGGATCCGCTATCTTGACCACGCGGTCGATGGAGAACTTCACGTCCGAGGAGGTGAGTGCGTGACCGTTGGCAAATTTGAGGTCCGACTTGAGCTTCACGGTGTATTCCGTGGGGCTGGTGAATTCCGCGGACTCCGCGATGTCAGGCGTAGCGTCGGCCGTGCCCGGCTTGGCGTTCAGGAGGAACGGGTAGATCTGGTTCATCACCATGAAGGAACCGGCATCATAGGACCCCGCAGGATCGAGGGTAACGACCTTGTCGGTGGTGCCGTAGGTAATGGTTCCGCCTCCGGCACCGCCGGTGGAAGTTCCGCCGCCGCCGGACGGACCTGTGCAGGCTGTCAGTGCAAACGCGGAAACACCCGCGAGCGCGATAGCGCTGTGCAGGGCCTTTTTGTTCATTGCCATCTGTGGACTTTCTGTTCGATGAGTACACGCGTGCCGCCACGCAACTGGATCAGTTGGACTCGGTGGGCGGGACGCTGTCCTGGTCACACGATTCAATCAGACCCGAGAGCGGTGAATCGTTACAACCTGTGAGTTGAGACACAAAATTTACCTGATTGGGTCAAAACTATCGTTTTCTTCAGCGTTCCGGCCGGATCAGCCTCCGACGGAACGACGAGTGAGTGCCATAGGGAATCGCCATTGAAGAGTCTCCTTCCCGGGAATAGAGTTGCCCTACCCGGCTGAAGGGAACAGACCATGGGCAAAGCCGCCCTCTGTGTGGGGATCAACGAATTTGAACACCTGCCAAAATCCAGCTGGCTGCAAGGTTGCGTCAATGACGCCCGCGACCTCGCGGCACTGCTGCAGACCGGATACGGTTTCGCCGAGTCGGACATCTCGCTGCTGCTGGATTCCCGGGCCACGAAAGACCGGGTGATGGCGCAGCTGGATGCGATGATGGACCGCGCCGCCGCGGGCGAACTCCAGCACATCGTCTTCACCTTCTCCAGCCACGGAACGCAGATTCCGGACACAAGCAACGACGAAGCGGACCGGCTGGATGAAGCCTTCGCCTGCTACGACATCAACAACACCGGCGACTCGTGGGATCCTGCCACCGTCATTTCGGATGACGAACTGTTCACCCTCTTTGCCCGCTTGCCGGACGGCGTGCTGATGGACGTGGTGCTGGATACCTGCCACAGCGGCACGGGCCTGAAATCTTTGGATCTGCTGCCCGGGCGCCGGCCCCGCTTCCTGCCGGCACCGACTCCCCGCGGCGTTGCTGCCACGGAGTTCAACGACACCAGGGCACTGCGTGACCTGGTGAAAGCCGGCCCGGGAGTCAAGCCCGTGCTTTTGGCCGCCTGCCGGGCTGACCAGACCGCTGCCGACGCCTTCCTGGACGGCCGCTACAACGGAGCCTTCACGTACAACTTCATCAAGGCGGTCACCGGCGACGGCGCGCTGGGCCGGGCGGACATCCTCAAGCTGGTCAGCAAAGGCCTCAGGGCCGGCGGCTTCGACCAGGTGGCGCAGCTGGAAGGCTCGACGCCGGCACGGAAGGCCCCCTGGGGAAGCTGACCCCGGCTCACTCCTGGCGCTCTTCCTCCGGGTGGAAGGTGGCCACGGGCATTTTTGTCCCGGCTTCCCTTTTGATGGTTTCTAGCTTGGCCTGCTGCCATTCCGCGTCCATGACCGGCTTGAGCGCCGCGAAACACAGCCTGCCGCCCTCATCAAACCGCAGCAGGCCCCCGCCACGGACGGTGTAGTAGTCGCTGTCCACGCGGAGACCAAGTTTGTTCCTGGCCTCGCTTTTTGACATCGTCACGGACTGGACGAAGGAGGCGCCGATTTCGGAGACAACGAAACCGTCCGGCCCCACCCTGGTACTGGGACGTACGCGGTTCACGACGATGCTCGTGTCCTGATCGATGCCGGCAGCCTCGATCAGCCGCGGGTTCTCCCACATGAAGCGGTTGACCTCCTCGGGATCGGCGGCCAGGGCAGACAACCGGACCGGGTAGCGCAGATCGCGAAGATGCTTCAGTCCGTCCAGCAGTTCATCGGGCTCCGTGGAAAGGTCAATGTCCCAGAAGGCGTCGCGCACGGCCTGCCGGTATCCCATCATGTCCGTCGGCACCAGTACGGCGTCTGCTGCGAGGATTCCCCGCAGCAGGTCCTCCCAGCCCGGGTCCACCGGCGGCATGTAGGCAAGCCCCCGCAGCACCATGCCCAGCATCTGATGTCCCAGATGCGCCCCGGCTTCGGCCACCTGGTAGCGGCTGGACCGGCCGCCCGGCCGGTCCAGCCGCTGCAGCCACAGCCGTACGACGGCGTCCAGCACCCCTTTCACGGCAATCTCGCCGCGCCGGTGGGGTTCGGGATCCAGGCGCCACTCGAAGGGCACGTCCACGTCGAGCGGCCGCCTGGCGGCGCCCCGCGAGAACAGCCCGTCGGCCAGCCCGAACAGCCCGGAGGCCAGGACTTCCTTCTCCATGTTCCGGGCGGGCACGGTTCCGGACTTCCCGTCCGGGCCCGGAACAGCCACTGACAGCTGTTGTTCCACCCGCTCAGGCGAGGAAAACACGCTCAGCATGGCCACCAGGTCGGCAATGCATTCGTGCAGCGCGTAGCCGTCCAGCAAGGCATCGCTGTCTGTCCACTGGCGCCGGTAACCGTCCAGGATCGCGTGCGTCACCTCATGGGCGACCAGGTCGTGATAGAGCGCCAACGGGACAGAATGCGTGGAACGGTCGTCGGTCCGGTGCCCGAAACGGATCAGGCCGCGTTCGCGGTCGTAGCCGGTGGAGGCGTAGGGGATCTTGTCATACACACTGATGAGCAGCCGGTGGCCCGAAGCCCAGCCCATCCGGCGCCCCAGGGTGACTTCAAATGCCTGTAGTGTTGCGGTCGCCACCGCATAGACGTGCTGTGCGAGGAACCGGCTGTCGGTCAGCAGCTCTTCCAGCCCGGCGGGTGCGTCCTGGTCGTCGATGCACCATTCGTTGCGGTCCACGGACAGGGAAATGGGCCGGGGACCGTCAGCCCCGGGAGCCCGCACCCGCAGGGCCAGACGTGCGCCGGCCGGGCCGTTGACCACCCTCTCCACCGGTACCCGGATGCTGGTGGTGAGGGGCTTTCCTGACTTGCGGGTGAAGGGGCCCTCGGCAAGGGCGGTCAGCGCCACCATCTCGAGGCCATGCCCTATTCCAAGCGCTGCAGAGACCATTGCGGGCCTGCTTTCCTCAACTGAGCAGCCGCACCGGGTGAGGTGGCGGCCTGCTTCAAGCCTGGTTCCCCAGGCCTCAATTATTGCGGTCGCAGGCGTAATTGACTACGGCCAGCCGCGGCGGGACCCCTAGTGGAGTTCCGCGCGCTGCAGCGAGCGCGCGGCGTCAATGGTGGCCTGTCCCAGGACCCGGCTTCCCTGGTAGAGCACCACGGTCTGTCCGGGGGCCACTCCGCGCAGCGGGGTGGCAAGGGTGACCACAAGATTCGTCCGCTCGGCGCCGTCGTCGTCCGTCAGCAGTTCCGTATGCGCCGTTGCGGGAACAGGATCGCCGTGTGCCCTGACCTGGGCGTGGCAGTCGAACTCTTCGCCGGTGGCGATTTCCGCAATCGGCAGGCCGGCCCACGATACTTTGATGCCGCGGATCTCGTCGATGGCCAGGAGCGCTTCGGGGCCCACCACTACCTTATTTTCCTTGGGCCGGATCTCCAGGACGAAGCGGGGCTTGCCGTCTGCGGCCGGGGTGCCGAGCTTTAGGCCACGGCGCTGGCCCACGGTGAACGCGTTGGCGCCGGGGTGCTCTCCCACCTTGGACCCGGTTTCATCCACGATGTCGCCCGTGGTCATGTCGATCTTTTCGGCAAGCCACCCGGCGGTGTCGCCGTCCGGAATGAAGCAGATGTCGTGGCTGTCCGGCTTGTTGGCCACCGACAGCCCGCGGCGCTCGGCCTCGGCGCGCACTTCGGCCTTCGAGGGGGTGTCCGCCAGCGGGAACATGGAGTGCTTGAGCTGTTCGTGGGTGAGGACGCCGAGCACGTAGCTCTGGTCCTTGGCCCAGTCGGCGGCGCGGTGGAGTTCCGGGTTTCCGTCGGCGTCGGTGATCACCTTGGCATAGTGGCCGGTGCAGACGGCGTCGAAGCCCAGTGCGATGGCCTTTTCCAGCAGCGCCGCAAACTTGATGCGTTCATTGCAGCGCATGCAGGGGTTCGGGGTGCGTCCGGCAGCATATTCGTCGATGAAGTCCTGGACCACGTCTTCCTTGAACCGCTCGGAAAAGTCCCAGACGTAGTAGGGAATGCCCAGCACGTCACAGGCACGCCAGGCGTCGCGGGAGTCTTCGATCGTGCAGCACCCGCGGCTTCCGGTACGGAGCGTTCCGGGCATCCTGGACAGCGCCAGGTGGACACCGACGACGTCGTGTCCCGCCTCGACGGCGCGGGCGGCGGCAACGGCGGAATCGACTCCGCCGCTCATGGCTGCAAGAACTCGCATGCTGGCTTTCTCTAGGGGAGGGTGTGGTGGTGCGGTGTGCAGCTCCTACCGGGCCCGCGTGCTGGACGCGGCCGGATACACTGCATGCCCCACCATTCTACTGCCTCACCCAAGGGGGACCCGAAATCGCCTGCGCGGGCCCTTGACGGACTGAGCCGCGGCTTCTATTGTCAGGATTAGTATTTTTAGAAGCGGCCGGCCGATAAGACCGGCCTTCGAAGGAATCGAGCGGCACCATGTCTGTCGAACGCATCGTCGGGCACCCCATCGACAGCATCGTCGTGGCCGGCGCAGGCCTGGCCGGGGCCACCGCCGCCCGCACCCTGCGCAGCGAGGGGTTCGCCGGCAGGATCAGCCTCATTGGTACCGAACGCCACCACCCATACCTTCGTCCCCCGCTGTCCAAGGAGTACCTGCTGGGCAAAGCCGGCGAGGACGCAGTCCACGTCGCTCCCGAGACCTGGTACACAGAGAACGACGTCGACCTCCGCCTGGGCGTGACCGTCGCCGCCGTCGACCCGGGCACGCACAAAGTACAACTCAGCAACGGCGAGTCCCTCGACTACGATGCACTCCTGCTGGCTACGGGCGCACTCCCCCGGCGCATTCCCCTGCCGGGGAGCGGGCTCGACGGCGTCACCATGTTCCGGACCCTGGACGACAGCCGCCGCCTCCGGGAACAGTTATCGCCGGGCGGACAGAACGTGGTGATGGTGGGCTCGGGCTGGATCGGGATGGAACTGGCGGCTGCTGCCGTCGGCTATGGCAACCACGTGACGCTGCTCGGACTCGAGGACATCCCGCTGGCCGCCGCCATCGGACCTGAACTGGGCGCGTTCTTCCGCTCCGTTCACGAAGCACACGGTGTCCGGTTCCGCCTGCGCGCGACCGCTTCCGAACTCCGGGGCGACGCCGGCCGCGTCACCGCTGTGGTCACCGGCTCGGGCGAGGTGCTGCCCGCCGACATCGTGGTGATTGCCGTGGGCGTGGCCCCGGACACCCGGCTCGCGGAGCAGGCCGGACTGGTCCTCAGCAACGGGATACTGACAGACGCCTCCCTGCGGACAAGCGCCCCGGACATCTTCGCCGCGGGGGACGTGGCCAACGCCCTGCACCCGTTCACGGGGCAGCACCACCGCAGCGAGCATTGGCACAACGCACTCAATGGCGGAAAAATCGCGGCCAAATCGATGCTCGGCCAGGATGCGGCACTGGACGCCATTCCGTACTTTTACACCGACCAGTACGGGCTCAGCATGGAGTATTCGGGCTTCCCCACGCTGGCCGCGGCCGCCGAACCGGTGATCCGCGGGTCCCTGGAGAGTAGGGAATTCATCGCGTTCTGGCAGCATGAGGGCCGCGTGGTGGCGGGAATGAACGTCAACGTTCCCCGCACGCAGAAAGCCATCAAGGCACTGATCTCCAGCCGGGCGGCCATCGGGCCGGGCCGTCTGGCCGATCCCGGCGTGCCCCTGGATCAGCTCCTGGCAGACGACTGACGGGCCACCGTGGCGGCGGTCTGGATGGTCGATTCGTGCCCGGCCATACCCGCCTGGCGGGCCCGGTCGTAGGCGCCCGGCAGTGCTGCCAGGAGGGCGTCGACGTCGGACTCCGTGGACGCGTGCCCCAGGGAAAAACGCTGTGCTCCACGCGCGGTGTCCTCATTGAGGCCCATGGCCAGCAGGACGTGCGAGGGCCGTGGCACGCCGGCGGTGCAGGCCGAACCAGTGGACGATTCCACCCCGGCAAGGTCCAGCAGGAAGAGCAGGGAGTCACCCTCGCAGCCCGGAAAGGTGAAGTGCGCGTTGCCGGGCAGGCGTCCATCGCCCGGCGCTCCACGGAGGACGGCATCGGGGACGGCTGCCCGCACGCCGGCGATCAGCCTGTCCCTCAGCCCGGTGATCCGGGCCGCTTCCCCGGGGAGGTCTTTGGTCGCGGCTTCGGCAGCCGCGGCGAAGGCTGCGATCGACGCCGTGTCCAGCGTCCCGGACCGCACGTCGCGTTCCTGACCTCCGCCGTGCATCACCGGCGTCAGCTTGACGGCACGGCCCAGCAGCAGGGCTCCGACCCCCACCGGGCCGCCGATCTTGTGGCCGGAGATGGACATGGCATCCAGCCCGCTGGCCCGGAAGTCCACCGGCAATGACCCAAAGGCCTGGACTGCGTCCGAATGAACCGGAACGCCAACAGCATGGGCCGCCGCAACCACCTCACGCACCGGCTGGATGGTGCCGACCTCGTTGTTTGCCCACATCACCGAGACGAGGGCGATGGTCTCGGGGTTCCGGGAGAGCTCCGATCCCAGCGCTTCCAGATCCACCACGCCGTCGGAATCCACCGGCAGCCACCTGACCTCGGCGCCTTCGTGCCGCTCCAGCCACTCCACTGTGTCCAGGACAGCATGATGCTCGACGGCGGAGCACAGGATCCTCGTGCGCTCCGGCTTCTCGGCGCGGCGGGCCCAGTACAGGCCCTTGACGGCCAGGTTGTCAGCCTCCGTGCCGCCCGAGGTGAAGATGACTTCCGACGGGTGGGCCCCGGCAGCTGCGGCTATTGCCTCCCGGGCGTCTTCCACCGAACGGCGGGCCCGGCGGCCGGAACCGTGCAGTGACGAAGGGTTGCCGGTCCTGGCCAGTTCGCGGGTGAGCGCCGCCAGGGCCTCGGCGGCGATGGGCGTGGTGGCGGCATGATCGAGGTAGACGGACACAAGCCAATTCTAGCCGCGGCAACCCGGCCCGCCCCGGCACCGGTGTAGATTCGAGCGGTGAAAGCCTCGATTTACCTGGTGCTGGCCACCCTCTTCTGGTCCGGCAACCTTGCGGTGGGGCAGGCAGCCGTGGACACCATGACGCCCCTGGAACTCACGTTCTGGAGATGGGCGCTGGCCGCCCTTCCGCTTGTGGCGCTGGCCCACTTTGTGGAACGCCCCGACTGGCGTGCAGTCCTTGGCCGCTGGCGGGTACTGCTGCTCCTGAGCGTTCTCGGGATGGGCTGCTACACCCTGCTGCTCTACACCGCCCTCCAGCACACGTCCGCTCTCAACGCTTCGCTGATCACGGCTGCCAATCCGGCGCTCATCGTGGTGATGGCCATTTTCATGCTCGGTGAAAAGCCCGGCCTCTTCGGCTGGCTGGGCATCGCCCTGGGTCTCACCGGGGTGCTCCTGGTCCTGACCCGGGGCGAACTGCTCCGAGTGTTCAGCATTACCTTCAATTTCGGTGAACTGCTGATGATCGGGGCGATCGTCGTGTGGGGCTTCTACACCATTATTTCCCGCCGGCTGGGCCTGCCGGCCATCGCGGCCACAGCCGTCCAGGTGGTGATGGCCACAGTCCTGCTGGGTCCGGTGGCACTCGCCGCGGGCGCAGGTTTCCCCGCTACCGCAGCCGAAGGTTGGTCCATCGCATACATCGCCGCGTTCCCGTCGCTGGGGGCGTACCTGTGCTGGAACCTCGCACTCAAAACAACAGCACCCGCCACCGCCGGCAATTACCTGAACCTGATTGTTGTGTTCACGGCGGCCATCACGGTGATGATGGGCATTCCGGTCAGCCTGCCCCAGATCTTCGGGGGCATGCTTGTCATAGCCGGTGTGCTGCTGGCAGGCCGGCCTCGGAAACCCGCGGAAATCAGGGCGGCGTAACCCTGGCGCAGCACTGGCCAGCCGCTTTGTTCCCCACGATGCGGCCCTCGGCAACTCCGCAGCCGGCGGCCGCGCCGGTGAGGAACGCGCCGTTCATGGCGCAGACCACGTCGGCGTGGCCGTCCGCGAGCCGGTGGAACGGACAGTTGCGCAGCGCGAAGCCGCCCGCACCGTCCGGATCCGGCAGGTAGCCCTCCGCCGAGAGGAAGTCCTCGAGGCTGTGGCTCCCCTCCGCCATCTCCAGGCCCTTCGCGTAGGACGTGGCCAGCAGCGCGTCCCGGACAGGCTCGCCGGCGGCACTGGACCGTTCAATCGCCGCCGCCATGAGTTCACCGGCCAGGTCATAGTTGCGGTCCGGTACGGAAGCGCCCAGCTCCGGCTGGGCCGGCCGGTACAGCTTCGCCGGCCGGCCCGAGCCCGGTCCGGCCTTCCCGCCGAGCTTTCGGAACTCGACGGTGAGCACACCGTCCTGCACCAGCCTGTCCAGCTGGAACGATGCTGTACTTCGCGGGATCTCCAGGGCGGCGGCCGCCTCGTCACGTCCCACCGGGCCGGCGGAGGACCATACGAATCCGAAGAGTTTCCTGCGGTTTTCATCACCAAGTGATGCCACGGCCGCGATCCGGCGGGCCCAGGGAAGTCTGCGCATGGAACACCCTAACTCTAAAAACAAGATTCATTGCTTAATTCAGAATCTCTTTCTAAAATTATGTTACCTACTTTTAGAAGGAGCAAGCCATGAAATCATCCTCGGTGCTGACCACGCCCGGCCGCAGCCTGGCCGCCGAACCGGGCCGGCAGGCCTTCCTGCTGCTTCGCACGGTCTTCACGGTCGCCCCGATTATTTTCGGCCTCGACAAGTTCACCAACCTGCTCGCCGACTGGACCGTGTATCTGGCCCCCGTGGCCACATCAGTGGTTCCGCTGCCGGCCCAGACCATCATGTACATCGTTGGTGTGGTGGAGATTGTTGCCGGTATCGCGGTGGCGCTCCGGCCACGCTTCGGATCCATGCTGGTGGCCGTGTGGCTGCTGGGCATCATCATCAATCTGCTGCTCCTGGGCAGCTTCTTCGACGTCGCCCTCCGCGACTTCGGCCTGCTTGTGGCCGCCCTGGCCCTCAACCGGCTATCGCCCCGGGGTTCCCGCAAGGCCTAGCGGTAACGGCTCAGTCCGTTGGCGGAACGACCACCAGGCGTTCCGCCACGTCCGCCCGGGCCGCTGCGAGCGCAGCGGAGTCCGGGCACACGAGTGAAATGTAAACGGACGAGCCGGCTTTGCTGAAAAGCCTGGCCAGCACCGCTGCCGACTTTCCGCCTGGCGCCGATACGCCGTCGTAAGCCAGCACCTCAACCGCTGGCCCGGGTTTGCCCGGTTCACCGCCCCAGCGCAGGGTGTCGGTCTTCAGGTAACCGGGAACCAGGGTGGGATCCAGGTACCGAAACAGTTCAACGGTGGAGGCCTTGTCGTCGCCGGTAACAGCCAGTGCGCCCTGATTCACGCGGACCCGGGCCGACACAACGCATCCGTCGGCTTTGACGTAGCGGTTCTCCCCTGCCACGTTCTCGCTGACCGGTTTCCAGCCCGGCGCCTCACGGAGCCCGTCCGAAAGGGCGACGCTGACACCTGGGGCCAGTGAGTCACCGGCGGTAAACGGAAGGTCCTTCGCGGCCACCGCCGCCGCATCGTGGCCCGGCGTAATGGTGGGCGTTGCCGGCGCGGGCGTGGTCTTGGCAACGCTCGGGGCCGCGGGATCCGGGACGCCCACACTGCAGCCGCCCGCGCCGGCCAGCACCACTGCCAAAGTCAGCGGCCGCGCAAGCCGCCGGATCACGCCGGTCAGCGTGTACGAGCGGTCCGCCGCGCGCCCCCTGCCCATCGTTTGCACACGGCCCCCATATCCGCTCTGCCGGCGGCGCTGTTCCGGCCGGTCCTCCGCAAGAGTTTAGACGCACCGGCCGGTACACCGTTACGGCACGGCAAGTACCCGGACGGCGCCGGGCACCACCTCGATGGTCAGTGGCAACGGGCCAAGCCGCTCGCCGTCGGCGTACGCAACAACGTTCGCGGCGGAGAGCTCAACCCGGCGCACTTGCCTGATGTGCACTGCCCGGTGGCCGGTATGGCGGCCGGAAAAGACTTTCGGGAAGACTGCCAGGAAGCGCACCCTGGACAGCGGCTTCACGATGAACAGATCGAGGAATCCGTCGTCGAGCACGGCGTCGGGGGTCACCTTCATGCCGCCCCCGATGGACTGGCCGTTCGCCACCGAAATGAGCATGGCCCCCTGCCGCCAGGTTTCACCGTCGGCTGTCACCGTGTAGTCCACGGCTTTGAATGTGGCGAGTTCACGGAGCATTGCCAGGTTGTACCTGCTCCTGCCGCGGGGCCAGCGCCACGCATTGGCGCGTTCGTTCACGGCGGCGTCGAAGCCGGCGGAAACCACTCCGGCAAACCAGCTGGTCGCACCATTCCCCGTGACGCGCCCAGCGTCAATCAGGCGCCCGCCATCGTGCAGTGCCGCCAGGATCCGTTCACAGGCGGCCGTTGCATCGTTCAACGGGAGGCCCAGGGCCCGGGCCATGTCGTTGCCCGTGCCGCTGGGAACGATACCCAGCGGCACCGTTCCGTAGGGCACGCCGAGTCCGGCGAGGGCGTTGATTCCCAGATGGACCATGCCGTCGCCGCCTACCACAACCAGCGCGTCACAGCCCGAGTCCAGCGCCTCACCCACCGCAGCGGCGAGCCGGTCATAGCTGGCCTTCCTCAGCACGATGACACGTGCCCCGGCGGCGCGGAAGAAAGCCACCACGGCGTCGCCCGTGTGCCGGGCACCGCCGAACGAAGCGCGCGGGTTAATGGCAACGGCGATGATCATGCGCTGAATTATGCCAGCGGCCGGGAACCAGAGCCTCGGGCGCGGACGTTGAGCCTGTACACGGTTAAACTGGGCGGACCGGACTGCCTGAGTGGACTGGAACCGACAAGATAAGGATCAGTGCTTGACCCAGGGCAGCAGCTCCCATTACCAGGTCCTTCGCCTTCCCGTGACGGCGACGGACAAAGAGATCAAGGTGGCTTACCGCAAGGCCGCCAGGCGGGCGCATCCCGACCACGGCGGCGATGCCGCCGTTTTCCGGCAGGTGACGCTTGCCTACGAGACGCTGATTGATCCGAAGCGGCGCGCCGCCTACGACCGCTCGTACGCACATGGAACGGGCGCGACGACGACGGACGGCGCCCATTTCGACGCCCCCGCAGCCGGGAGCCGGGCCTCCGCAACCGTGCACCGGCCCAACACGCCGCGCAACACGGCAGGCGACCCTCCGGTGTACGTCCCGCCGTTCGAGGACCCGGAGTCAGGCAGCGTTCCGCTGATCCCGGCGGAGCTTGCCGCCCGGCAGGTCCATGGCATGCCGCGGAAACGTGGCATCTTCGGCGCGGAAGCCCGCATCCAGCGCGAAATGCGGACCGTTCAGCTGATCAGCAGGCAGATCCTCCCGGCGATTCCCGCTGCGCGGCTGATCAACGGGCTGCAGTCACCGGCGGACAACAGCCACATTGACCATGCCGTGCTCTCCGGCTACCGGCTCGCGCTGATCGGATCCATGCTGTTGCCCAAGGGTGCGTATGCCTGGAACGGAAGCACGCTGACGCACGGCGGCCGGGCCATCGCTCCGCCTCAGCTGGCGCACATCGTCCGGCGCATGCAGGACATCTTCCCGGAGCTCAACGTGACGGGATGGACCGTCATCCACAGTCCCGACGGCAACCTCCATGAACCTGTGATCGACCACCACCGGCGGTCACCCCGCGGGCATGAAGCGGTACAGGTGGTCAACGGGGCCGGACTGGTCCGGGGACTCAAGGAGTTCCTGAGCTCCGGGCCCGCCCCGAACACCGTCAACGTTCCCGCCCTCGCCAGGCTGCTCCGCGGAATGCACTGACGGCCGGCCTGCAGGCAGCGGGCGGCCCGGGCGGTCGCTAGGATGGGACGGTGTTTCGCATCCTCTTCCACTCCCCCGAAATTCCCGGCAACACCGGAAATGCCATCCGGCTGGCCGCTATCACCGGCGCCGAGCTGCATTTGGTGGAGCCCCTGGGCTTCGATTTTTCCGACGCCAAGCTCCGCCGGGCCGGCTTGGATTACCACGACCTCGCCGTCGTGACGGTGCATAAGAGCCTCGACGCGGCGTGGGAGGCTTTGCAGCCCGAGCGCGTCTACGCGTTCACGTCCGACGGCGAAACCTCCTACACGGACATCAGCTACCTGCCCGGTGACGTGCTCCTCTTCGGTCAGGAATCCGTGGGGCTGCCGGAGGATGTCAAGCATGACCCGCATGTGACGTCCCGGGTGCGGCTGCCGATGCTTCCCTCCCTGCGGTCCCTGAACCTCGCCAACGCGGCGTCGATTGCGGTATTTGAAGCCTGGCGCCAGAACGGCTTCGCCGGCGCCAAGCTCTAGCCCGGCGCCCCGGGCACTGCCGCGGCGTTTGCCCGGCGGGCCTGCAACTAGTGGAGTTCCCCGGCCCATCCATCCGCCACTGCACTCCGAATAACCTGTGAAGGCCAACCCGGGCCCCCAACAGGATCGAGGAGCGGCAGGTGACTACAGTGCAGGTCCGCAGGTCCCCGGCCCGGAACAGTCGCACCGCCCACAGCGACGTTCCGAGCGCTCCCGGTGCCAAGCGTTCGCCCGAAACCGACTTATGCTTGGGGGTAATGGAAACTCCCAACGCCCCAAACCCCGAAGCCACTGCTTCCCCGGGCACTCCCGCCGAAGTGAACCGGCGGCTCGGTGATCTGCTGGCACTGATCGCCAACGGTGACCAGGGGGCCTTCGCGGAATTCTACGAACTGACTTCCCGGCGCGTCTTCGGCATGGCACGCCGGGTCCTGATTGATCCCGAGCTCAGCGAGGACACCACGCAGGAAGTTTTCCTGCAGGTCTGGCAGAACGCGGCGAAATTCAACCCGGAGGCGGGCAGTCCGCTGGCATGGCTGATGACGATCTCGCACCGGCGCGCCGTGGACAAGGTCCGTTCCTCCCAGTCGTCAACTGACAGGGAAGCCAAATATGGCGCGAGCAGCCAGGACATCGACCACGACTCCGTGTCCGATGAGGTCGGCAGCAGGCTGGAAGCCGAAGCCGTTGTCAGATGTCTGGATACCCTCACCGAGACACAGCAGCAATCCGTCCGGCTGGCCTACTACGGCGGGCTAACGTATCGCGAAGTCGCGGAGAAACTGAATGCCGCCGTACCCACCATCAAGTCCCGCATCCGCGATGGACTGATCCGCTTGAAGACCTGTCTGGGGGTGAGTTGAGATGTCCGACATGAACCAGCCGAACAGCAGCCGTCCGTCCGGGATGTTTGCCCACGACATCGCCACGGACCTGGCTTCCGGCCGTGCCGTGGAGCTCGCCGAAGTGTATGCCCTGGACGCTGTGACTCCCGCCGAGCGGGCTGCCATCGAGGAATATATCTCCGCCGCGCCGAGGCCGGAACGGGAGGCCTTCGACGAGCGCGTCCGGCAATCGCGCGAAACGCTGGCCTTCACCTTCACTGCGGAGGAGGAACCGCCCGCAGGACTGTTCGATCGCATTGTGGCCCAGCTTCCGGCCCAACCCGGCGCCGTTCCGGTTTCCACCCCTGTAATCCACGGGCATGCGCAGGAACCCGGCCAGGCGCCGGGCACTGACGAACTCGGCGCAGCCCGCCAGCGCCGTGAAGAACGACGCCGCGCGCCGGGGCTCCGTAACTGGTTCATCGGGGTGGCCGCTGCCGCGGTCATCGCGTTGGGCGGCGTGGGTGTGGGCGCCTATGTGGCCAACCAGAACGATCCGCTGAACCAGGTGCTCCAGGCACAGGATGTCCGGCAGGCCACCGTGGACGTCAGTGGCGGAGGAACGGCCACGGTCTCCATCTCGTCGTCCCGGGACGCAGTGGTGGTCAAGATGAACGGCGTGCCTGCTCCTCCGGCCGGGAAGGTCTACCAGATGTGGCTGATCCCCAAGGACGGCTCTGCTCCGGTTTCCCAGGGGCTCATGGACGCAGAGGCACTGTCGAAGCCCGCCGTGGTAAAGGGCATTCATTCGGCCGCCGCGCTGGGCATCACCGTTGAACCGGTGGGCGGCTCCGCTTCGCCCACGCTGCCGACAGTCGCCGCGGCCCCTCTCGGCGCTTAGCCGGCCACCGCCGTCGTCCTCACCGGCCTGCCGGTGCCCGCCTTCCAGCGTGCACCGGCAGGCCGCGGCACTTTAACGACAAGGCCCTTAAATGCAAGAACCGCGCAGGCCCTGCTCCCTTTCATGTCGAAGGGAGCAGGGCCTGCGCGGCGGCGCGGCTCACCTGAGCCGGGGGCCGATCAATAGCGCCGCTAAATTATCAGCGACAGCAGCATCACGAAGCCGAAGCCGACCACGGAGATCAGCGTTTCCATCACGGACCACGTCTTGAACGTCTGCCCGACGGTCAGTCCGAAGAGCTCCTTGACCAGCCAGAAGCCGGCGTCGTTGACGTGGGAGAGGAAAAGCGATCCCGCGCCGATGGCCAGTGCCAGCAATGCGGCATGGGTCGGGGTCAGTGAGCTGGCCAGCGGAGCCACGATGCCTGCTGCCGTCACCGTCGCTACCGTGGCGGAGCCGGTGGCCAGCCGCAGCGCGACGGCCACGATGAAGCCCAGCACCAGGACCGACATGTTGGTTCCTTCGGCCCACTTCTTCACGGCGTCACCGACGCCGGCCCCGATCAGGGTCTGCTTGAAGCCGCCGCCGGCACCCACGATCAGCAGAATGGCCGCGATGGGGCCCAGGCTGGCGCCGACCTTGGACGTGATGCGGCTGCCGGTGAATCCCACGGCGTAACCGAAGGTGATGATCGCCAGCAGCACGGCCAGGGTCATGGCAACCAGGGGCTGGCCAACGAAGTCAAAGAAGATCCGGACCGGCGGTGCGGTTTTGGGATCCGGCCAGATGATGTCCACCACGGCTTTGAGCAGCATCAGCACCACCGGGAAGATGATGGTCAGCAGGGTGACAAGGAACGTGGGCTGGCGCTTGACGCCTTCCATGTCCGCGCCATGCTGGGTATCGATGCCTCCGGCCACGGCGGGCGCACCCACCGGAACCCATTTTGCGGCGAGGCGCGAGAACAGCGGTCCGCAGATGATGACCGTGGGGATGGCGACGAGGATGCCCAGTGCCAGGGTGGTGCCGAGCTCTGCCTTGACCGCGCTGATCGCAATCAGGGGTCCGGGGTGCGGCGGCACCAGTCCGTGCAGCACCGAGAGCCCGGCCAGCGCGGGAATGGCGATGCGCATCAGCGGCATCCTGGAACGCTGCGTGACCAGGACGATCACCGGGAGCAGCAGCACAAGTCCGATTTCGAAGAACATCGGCAGGCCGATGATGACTGCCACCAGGGTGACGGACCAGACAACCTTGTTGCCGCTTGCCTTGTCCAGCAGGGTGTCCACCACCCGGTTGGCACCGCCGGAATCGGCCAGGAGCTTGCCCAGCATCGCGCCAAGGGCGATCAGCAGGCCCACCTCCTTCAGGACGCCGCCCACGCCGTCTTCGAAGTTGGAGATGACCTTGGCAAGTTCAACGCCGGAGGCCAGGCCCACGAATGCGGAACCGAGGACGAGCGCCAGGAAGGGGTGCAGCTTGAGTTTGGCGATCAGCACCACAATGAGCGCGATGCCGATTGCAGCGACCACCAGAAGCTGCGTGTCGTGGCCGGTCCAGCCCTCGACGGCAGCAGGCAGCTGCATTGCTATTTGAGAATTCAAAATATGGTTCCTAAGTGCGTAACGCTGGTTTATGGGGTCGCGGCGTCTGCCGCGCCCAGGTTGAGCCGCTCGATGATTTCCTGGGCTTCTTCCGACGGCGTGGCCGATACGCACAGGGAAATGTGCTCTTCGTCCGCCGTCGGCTCTTCCAGCGCATCAAACTGCGATTCGAGCAGCGCGGGGGGCATGAAGTGCCCGTGGCGCGATGCCAGGCGGTCGGAGATCTTTTCCTTGCTTCCCTGCAGGAAGACGAACACCACGCCTTCACCGCGCAGGGCGTCCCGGTAGCGCTTCTTCAGCGCGGAACAGGTGACGACGCCGGGGGTTCCGTCCTGCGTGTGCGCGCGGATCCATTCGGCGATGGATTCCAGCCACGGCCATCTGTCCTCGTCGGTCAGCGGCTCACCGGCCTGCATTTTTGCGACGTTCGACGCCGGGTGCAGGTCGTCGCCTTCCGCCAGGTCCCATCCGAGCCTGCCGGCCAAGAGGCCGGCCACAGTTGATTTACCGGATCCTGAGACACCCATGATCACCAGTACCGGTTGCTGCGCAGTCTTCGCCATCAAAGTCTGCCTTCCTGAATAAATATGATTTAAACAGAGGCCAGCATATGACACGGGTTACACCCGGGCAACCCTAGAACCCGGCGATGGTTCCGGAACCGTTGATTGTGACGACATGAAACGCCTCGGCACTGCGCCCGTCGGCCAGACCGGCCCGCGAGCCGGTATCCAGCATGAGCGCTCGGACTGTGCGGTCCATGGCCTCCAGGTCCGGGTGCTGGCTGGCATGGACATGGATCGCCGCCAGCTTCTCCTCGACGTGGGCCGTGACGTCCACAAAGTGGTTGTCCCGTTCCTCGGGCCCGGCAAACAGCCAGAGCCACGGAAGCTTGTAGGCTTCAAGGCCCGCCTCGGCCAGGTCCGGGTATGCGAAGGGGTTTTCCAGGGCCGGATAGACAGCGCGCGTTACGGCCTCCCCCACGGCGAGGTGGTCCGGGTGGCTCTTCTGAATACGGTTCCAGTTGCGTTCGGGATGCATGGAAAGCACGACGTCGGGCCGGATCTCCCGGATCAGCTTCACCACTCCCCTCATCACCTCGTGCGTCGGTTCCAGGTAGCCGTCCCGCTCGTGGAGATAGTGGATGTCGGTCACCCCGACCAGCGCAGCGGCCCGGCGTTGTTCCTCCGCCCGCATGGCCACGATCTCGTCGCGCTGCGCCGGGTCGAAGCCGCCGGCGTCGCCGTCGGTCATGATGCAGTAACTGACCTCGACTCCTGCCGCGGTCCAGGCCGCGATCGTCCCGGCGGCGCCGAAGTCGATGTCGTCCGGGTGGGCGGTAAAACAAAGGACCCGCTCAACCCGGTGGTGCTCCGGGTTGAACGGGCTCTGCGCCGTAGCGTTGATGCTCAATTCATCAGCCTTTGCGCTTCTTGATTTCTTCGGTGGCCTGCGGAAGGACCTGGAAGAGGTCGCCGATGATGCCGAAATCGGCGATCTCGAACACCGGTGATTCGGCGTCCTTGTTGACGGCAACAATGACCTTGGCGGTCTGCATGCCGGCTTTCTGCTGGATGGCGCCGGAAATGCCGGCGGAAATGTACAGCTGCGGGGACACCGTCTTGCCGGTCTGGCCCACCTGCGCGTCGTGGCCGATCCAGCCGGCATCGGTTGCCGCGCGGGACGCACCAACGGCGGCACCGAGGGCATCGGCAAGTTCCTCAACGGGACCAAAATCGCCGTCGACGCCGCGTCCGCCTGCCACCACGATCCGCGCCTCGGTGAGGTCCGGACGGCCGCTGGCCGGCTTGTCCGTGCGGCCGGTGATCCGGGCAGCGCCGGCCGAGGCGGATTCCGGGACGTCGACGGTGCGTACCTCGGGGCTTGCCGCCGCTCCCGCGGGTTCCGGCGTGACGCTGTTCGGCTTGACCGTCAGCACGGACACGGCCGTGGTTGCCCTGGCCGTGGTGGTGTAGGAGCCAGCCAGCACCGACTTGTGGGCCGTGCCGTCCGTGTCCACTCCCACGACGTCGGTGATGACGCCGGCGCCAAGCTTGATGCCAAGCCGGGCTGCGATCTCCTTGCCGTCAAACGAGTTCTCCAAGAGCACCGTCGTGGCACCCGAGGCCGCCACGGCCCCGGCCAGGAATGCGGCCTTTGGGCCGACCAGGTATGCGTCAAGGTCGTCGGACGATGGCCGGAAGATGGCGGCGGCGCCGTGGGCACCCAAGGCGGCGGCGACGTCGTCGTTCAGCGGTCCGTTGACGGCTACGGCTGTGTCACCGAGCGCACGGGCGATCGTCAGCAGTTCGAGGCCGCTCTTCTTGAGGGCCTGCCCGGGGTTGTCAATGAATACAAGTACTTTTGCCATGTCTGGAATCCTCTTAGAGCAGCTTCTGGGCGGCCAGGAACTCGACCAGCTTGATGCCGGCGTCGCCTTCGTCGGTGATGATGGTGCCGGCGGTGCGCGGCGGGCGGGGGGCTGCCGTCTGCACGGCGGTCCAGGAACCGGCTTTGCCCACCTGTGCGGGGTCGACGCCGATCTCCGCGAGCGAGAGCGTGGTGATGGTCTTGCGCTTGGCAGCGATGATTCCCTTGAAGTTCGGGAAGCGCGGCTCGTTGATCTGGTCGGTTACGGACACCACGGCAGGCAGCGGCGCCTCGATGGTGTCGTAGTGCGTGTCACTGTCGCGGCGGGCGATGACGCGGCCGCCGTCAACTTCCAGTTCGGAGGCGAACGTGACCTGCGGGAGCCCGAGCCGTTCGGCCAGTTGCGCAGGAACGAGGGAGGTCTCGCCGTCGGTGGATGCCATGCCGGTCAGGACCAGGTCAACGGGGCTGTCTGATCCCAGGTGTCGGACGGCTGCAGCCAGCGCCAGGGACGTCGCGGCGGCATCGGATCCGGCCAGCGCGTCGTCGCGGAGGTGGACGCCTTCGGTGGCGCCGATCTGGAGGGACTTCTTGATGGCATTGACGGCACCGGCGGGACCCATGCTCAGAGCGATGACCTGGTTGCCGGCCTTTGCTCCGCCGCGGGCTTCTACCAGCTGCAGCGCGGCTTCCAGAGCGTATTCGTCCAGCTCGGACAGGATGCTATCGGCGCGGTCCGTGGTGTTGTCCTCGGCGCTGAGGTGACGGTCCAATTGCGCGTCTGGTACATGCTTGACCAGAACGATGATCTTCAATGTCTCTTCCACTTTCTGTACAGCAGCCTTCCATGCTTGTGGATAGCCAGCCGGGTGAGGTTATGGCCGCGGATCTCCCCCGGGGTGCGGGTAGAACCAAGCTAACCATATAGCGGGGTGCCCGCGCCGTCCCGTTAAGGCCTGTGTCAGGCAGGCGGCGCTTACACCCGGCCGGCGCCGGACTACGGCAGCGAAGCAGCGGAGGCGGGGCCACCATGCCGGCGGCCCCGCCTCCGCTGACGGGTAGATTCGTGCTAGCCGCGCCGCCGGAGGCGGCTCCGGCAGTTACTGCTCCGCTGCCGCTCCGAGTGTCACGTCCACCTGCTGTTGCTGGCCGCCGCGCTGGAATGTGACCTTCACGGTCGCACCGGCCGGCTGCTCTCGAACCGCTGCGGTCAACTGGTTGGGATCGCTGATGACGAGGTCGTTGAATTTCGTCACGACATCGCCCACCTTCAGGCCTGCCTTGGCGGCGGCGGAGCCTGACTCCACGGTGGCCACTTCCGCGCCCACCGAGAAGGACGAGCTTGAGGACGTGGACGACTTCGGCTTCACGCTGACGCCGAACTGGCCGTGCGTGGCCTTGCCGTTATCGATGATCTCCTGCGCCACACGCTTGGCGTTGTTGATGGGAACGCTGAAGCCCACGCCGATGTTGCCGCTGGTGCTTGAGCTTGACTCGCCGCCGGCCGAGGCAATGGCCACGTTCACACCGATCACTTCACCCTTGCTGTTGACCAGGGCACCGCCGGAGTTGCCGGGGTTGATGGCGGCATCCGTCTGGATCACGTTAAGGGAGATGGATCCCTGGTTCGCGGAGTTCTGGGTCTGGCCGCCGTCCGGCGGAGCAAACTGGAAGCCGCCTTCGCCGTCGCTTTGGGAATCATCCGCGCCTTCCTTGGGCGCTGCCGATGAGGCCACGCTGATGGTCCGGTTGAGCGTGGAGACGATACCGTCGGTGACCGTTCCCGTCAGGCCAAGGGGCGAGCCGATGGCGATGGCGGTGTCACCAACGTTCAGCTTGCCGGAGTCCCCAAGGGTCGCCGGCGTCAACCCGGACGGGTTGTCCACCTTGATCACGGCAAGGTCGCTCAGGGGGTCGGTGCCAACGATTTTCGCGGTGAGCACCCGGCCGTCACTCGTCCGGATTTCGATGGTGGCGTTGGCCGTCTTGCCGTCAAGGGTCACAACGTGGGTATTGGTCAGGATGTGGCCGTCCTCGTCGAGGATGATTCCTGAACCGGTGCCGCCGTCGCTGCCGCTCGTCGCTTTGATGGTCACCACACTCGGGGACGCCTTCAACGAAGCGGCGGTAATGACGTTCACGTCATCTTTGTTGTTGACGATCACGGTGCTGGGCTGTCCGCCGGCGCTACTCACGGCTGACGTGGAGCCATTGCTGATGAAGGCGTCGCTGGCCGCCACCACTCCGCCGCCCACCAGGCCGGCGGCAAGAATGCTTGCGACCAGGGTTCCCACGCCAAAGGCCGCTTTCCGCTTCGGGGTGCTGGCCGGATCGGAGGCGTACATGCTGCCCGGGTGCTGGTGGCCGGCCTGATAGGGGCCGCTGCCCTGCGGGGCGCCGGCACCGGAGTAGTTGCTGTGACCCTGGTGGGCGTCAGGCTGGCCGGAATGCTGGGCGGACGGGCCGGCCTGCTGGCCGTAGAAGGGCTGGTGCTGCGGATAGACGGGCTGCGGTGCACCGTCTCCGTGAGGATGTGGCTGACCGTTGCGGAAGGGCGCACTTCCATCGTCGGACGGTGCACGGTCGAGCCGGACGGTCGGGTTGTCCTGGGCGCCTGGGTTCCCTTGGGCGCCTGGGGTTCCCTGGGTTCCTTGGGTATCGGGGTTTCCTTGGACTGAGTCTCCGGCCGGTTGCGCCGGATCCTGCGGCTGCAGCGCGGGCTGCTGCTGGTGCCCTGCATCCAGCGGTTGCGTGTCCGCGTGAGCAGGCTGCGCCGGCCAGCCCTCGCGGGGCTTTTCCGGACCCCTGTTCTCAGGCGATCCACCCTGTGCTGGGTTCTCAGTCATTAGACTTCCTTTCATCCTTGTCTGCTTTTAACTATGGACCCTCAGACTGGAGCTAAGGCGGACGTTGGCTGGGAGGTTGCTGAACGCCGTCGGAGTCCGTTTTTTGCGGGTCCGGCAAGTGCTTGCAGCGCTTTTCGCTGGTGGCATATTCCCCGTTGTGGACGGGCATTTTGGTGCACCATAGAATCAAATGGAATTGCCACAGCGACCTGCGGCTTTACACATGCGTGGGGGCGCTGCTGCATTCTGTGACGACTGGCTCGGCCCGAATCAGTCGCAGAAGTGCTGAAGGGTTGCACATGCGGTCTAATTTCAAACGTCTCCTCGCCGTGATCGGCCTTGCCGGGTTGCTGGCGGTTCCCGCCACCTCAGCCTGGGCCAACGACCCGGTGACCATTCCGTCCGGCACGAACATCGTGGACAACGCCAATGTTCTCGGAGGACGCAAGGCCGAAGTCCAGGAAGCAATCCAGAAGCTCCTGAAGGACCACAAGTACAACCTCTATGTGGTGACCGTGGACTCCTTCACGAACCCCGCCGACCCCGCGGCATGGGCCCAGGACGTGGCCACCAAAAAGAGCATGGGCCGGGCGGACGCCGTTCTGGCGATAGCGACGGAAGGCAAATTCAGCTTCACCCTGAACTCAGCCAGCCCAATCAAGTCCAAGCAGTCCAACATCAGCCAGAACGCCGTCACTGCAAACCTTGCCGGGGGTAAGAAGGATTACGCCCAGGCGGCCATCGACACCGCGGGGGCAATTGGCGACGCCGCCGGCGGGGGCAGCGGCAACGTCCCGTCCGGTGACGGCGCCGGCGCAGCCGTCCTGGTTGGCACTGGCGTGGTCGTGGCCGGCGGCGCGGGTGCCTACCTGTACCTCCGGAACAGGCGGAAGAAGGCTGCTGTCGCTTCGAGTGCCAGCTACGGACCGCAAGGCGCAGAGCTCGACCCATTGGCCTCCCTGAGCGTGGACGAGCTGCGCAAAAAGAGCGGTTCGCTGCTCATTGAAGCCGATAACGCCATCAACTCCAGCGAGCAGGAACTGGGCTTCGCCCAGGCACAGTACGGCGATGCCGCCGTCGGGAATTTCACGAAGGCCCTGCAGGAAGCCAAGGGTCACATGTCCGAATCGTTCAAACTGCAGCAGCAGCTGGACGACCACATCCCGGACACCGAGGAACAGCAGCGGAGCTGGCTTGGCGAAATTATTCGCCGTTCCGAGGCGGCCCTGGCCTCACTCCAGGAACAAAAGGCCGACTTTGACTCGCTCCGTGAACTTGAGAAGAACGCCCCGCAGGCCCTTGCCGCGGTGAACGCCGGGGCCCAGGAAGCTGACGCCAGGATCGCCACGGCTGAACAGACCCTGACCACCCTGCGGGCCAAGTACGCGGACAGTGCCCTTGTCCAGGTCTCGGACAACATCGGCCAGGCCAAGGAGCGGCTCGCGTTCGTGCAGAACGCGTCGTCAACGGCCCGGGACAAGCTGGCAGCCGGAGAAGGCAGCCTGGCTGCCGTGGCCGTCCGTGCCGCGGAGGAAAGCCTGCACCAGACCAAGGTACTGCTCGAAGCCATCACGAAGGTCTCCGGGAACCTGGACGAGGCCCGTAACAGCCTTGAGGCCGCTGTGGTGGACACGTCCCAGGACCTCGCTCAGGCCAAAGCGATGATCCAGTCCGGAGCCCATCCGGAACTTGCCGGGCCGGTGGCCGGAGTGGAAGCCGCCCTGGCCCAGGTCAAGGCGGAAATCCAGGGCGGCAAGATCGATCCGATCGCCACCCTGGAGCGGGTGGAAACGGCCCATCAGTCGCTGGACCAGTCCCTGACGGGCATCCGGGACCAGCAGGAACAGGCCCGCCGCGCGCAGGCGTCGCTGCAGCAGACCATCATGTCTGCCCAGGCGCAGATCAGCGCCACCTCGGACTACATCACGGCGCGCCGCGGCGGAGTGGGGACCGAAGCACGTACTCGCCTGGCAGAAGCCCAGCGGAACCTGGACTATGCCTTGTCCATCTCCCGCAATGACCCGGTCACGGCGCTTACGTACGCCCAGCAGGCCCACGCACTGGCCGCACAGGCCGCGCAGCTCGCCCAGGGCGACGTGGACAGCTTCGGCTACGCAAACCAGGGCTACGGCCGCGGAGGCATGTTCGGCGGCGGAGGCGGTGGCGGCCTTGGCGGCGCCATCCTCGGTGGCATCCTCATCAATTCCATCCTCAACGGCGGCAGCGGCGGCGGCTGGGGCGGCGGCCACAGTGACGGCGGCGGCTGGGGCGGCGGCGATTTCGGCGGCGGAGGCGGGGACTTTGGCGGCGGCGATTTCGGCGGCGGAGACTCCGGCAGCTTCTAGCCGATCCACAGACTAGGCGGCGGCCGGTTTCCCCCGGCCGCCGGATAGAAGCGGTATATCAACTGTTCACTGAAATCAGTGGCGACCACTGAGCAGGATGAAAGGCAACACCATGGTTAAGCAGTCCATTTTCGGCCGTATGGCGCAGCTGGCAAAGGCGAACATCAACTCCTTGCTGGACCAGGCCGAAGATCCGCAGAAGATGCTGGACCAGATGGTCCGGGATTACACGAACAACATTGCCGAAGCTGAATCTGCTGTGGCGCAGACCATCGGCAATCTGCGGATGCTCCAGGACGACTACAACGAGGACGTCAAGAATGCCCAGGACTGGGGCAACAAGGCCCTGGCAGCGTCCCGCAAGGCCGACGAGTACCGGAGCAGCGGCGACGCCGTGGACGCCCAGAAGTTCGACAACCTGGCCAAGGTTGCCATCCAGCGCCAGATGGCAGCCGAGAACGAGGCCAAGGCCGCAGAACCCAGCATCGCCTCGCAGACCGAGGTTGTGGACAAGCTCAAGACCGGCCTTGACCAGATGAAGAGCAAGTTGAACGAGCTGACCAGCAAGCGCAATGAGCTGGTGGCCCGCTCCAAGACCGCCGCAGCACAGTCCCAGGTCCACGACGCCCTCAAGAGCATCGATTTCATGGATCCCACCAGCGAGGTGGGCCGCTTCGAAGAGAAGATCCGCCGCGAAGAGGCGAAGGTCCGCGGACAGCAGGAGCTCGCCGCGTCCAGCCTCGACGCACAGTTCAACCAGCTCGAAGACCTTGGCGAGCAGACTGAGATCGAAGCTCGACTCGCGGCCCTGAAGTCCGGCGGCGCGAAGCCTGCCATTGGGTCGTCGGCCAATTCGTCGGCTGCCGATTCCACGGTTGAAGAGGCTGATTTCGACAAGCTCTAGTAGCTGATCCGGTTCCGGACCGGACACCGGAAAGGCCGGGGTTCCCTGACGGGAACCCCGGCCTTTCGGTTTTCGTCGACAGCGCCCGCAGCTAGCTCAAGGTCACCGCCGGTTCGCCTCCCGACGTCAGCCCGGTACCCGCCGTACAGCTCCCGGAACGGACATCGCCGCCGTTGTAGGCCTGGCGCAGGCAATTGCGCAGGGCCAACTGGCCCCAGTAGTTCGGATGCAGTGATTCCTGGATGTAGTAGTCGCTGAAGGCAGTGCTCGCCGTCCGGATCTCGTTGATCCACTCGCTGAGGTCCGCTGCGCCCGCGCTCCGCCAGTCGGCCAGCGCGGTGTTGTTCAGCTTCTTCGTCGTATCGGCGCACAGTTCATGGCCGCTGAAGAGCGCGGACACGTTGAGCGTGCGAACACCTGACACACCGGAAGCAGCGATTCCGGCTGAAATGGTGGAGTTGATGGCAGGCACGGCGGTCCCCGCCGCCCAGTCCAGGTCCGCGTTCCAGAATCCGCAGCCGTAGGTACTCTGCCGGCTGAAACCTGATTCTGAATAGGCGATGCGGGAACTCCGCGGCAGGGGCGAGACGTAGTTCTGCACCACCAGGCTGTACTCACCGGGCGCGTAGCCCGCGTTGCCCATTGCCTTGGCAACGTTGGCCAGCGACGTGCCGATCCGGGCCGCCACAGCCGCCCTGTTGGCGGCCGAGAAGTTCGTGGCCACCGTGGTGGAGTCCTTGCAGTAACTCGGCGCCCACCACGGGCTGGTCATGAACTTGGAGACACACGTGGCGATGATGCCGGCAAAACCCAGGTCATTGCCGCCGATCGAGACCACTACCATCCTGACCCGGTGGGATGATGCGAAGCGCTGAAGTTCCAGGGCCTGGCCGGTGTTCCCGGCTGCGTCGTTGTAGAAGTCGAGGCCCGGTTTGAACTCCCCTGACGAGTTCCAGGACGTGGCCGTTTTGGCGCCGGAACAGGCCAGGTTGAGCGCCTGCGCCTGGCCGATGCTGATTTCCGCTGACGAGGAGCGGTGGCAGCCGCCCGTGCGCTCGGACTGGCCGGCATCAAGGTAGGCGGCGTCGCCCAGGGCGTCCGCCTGGGCCGGGTCGCTCGAGTTGCCCGCCCAGCGGCCTGCCTCCCCCGAAATATAGGAGTCTCCGACACTCACCACCCACGCATCGCCGCCCGGGGGCGCAGCATGGGCGACGGGGGCAATCAACCCGGAAACCGAGACGGCGGCGGCCAGCCCTGCCAGGAGTGTCCGGGCGGCGGGCAGACGGCGGCTTGCTGTCCGGGCCGCTCTGGCCTCTCTTGAATCTTTGGCCGCTGCAAGGAATAGCTTCATTGGTCATCCTTTTTCCTGCGCGCGGCATCTTTGCGGCGAACAGGTGGCCGGCATCCGGCCGCCTCCAGCCGTATGCCGTTGTCAACAGGAAAAGGCCCGATCCGAACGGAACCGTCCCTGCGGAGAATGAACGCAACGGACGGCAGGAGCGAGTCTACGGCCAAGTTACCGGCCAGTAAATAGCACCGAGCGGCGTGTACCGTGGAAGCATGCCTTCCACCATTGTCTGGCTTCGTGATGACCTTCGCCTGGATGACAATCCGGCGCTGGCCGACGCGGCAGCCCTGGGCCACCCCGTAACCGTCGTCTACGTCCTGGATGAAGAATCGCCCGGGGTGCGCGCGCTCGGCGGTGCAGCCAAGTGGTGGCTGCACCATTCGCTGGCGTCCCTGGCTGCCGGGCTGGAGGCCGCCGGCTCCCGGCTTGTCCTTCGGCGAGGGAAGGCGGCGGGAACCATCCAGGAGCTGGCTGCAGAGACCGGAGCCACCCATCTGAGGTGGAACCGCAGGTACGGCGGGCCCGAACGCAGCATCGATGCCGGTGTTAAGGCCTGGGCCGGCGAGGAAGGCCTTGATGCCGCGAGCTTCCAGGCCAGCCTCATGTTCGAGCCCTGGACCATCCGCACAGGCGCCGGCGGGCCCTACAAGGTTTTCACGCCCTTCTGGCGTGCCTGCCTCGACAGCGGTGAGCCGCGGATGCCGCCCGGCGCTCCCGGCAAGCTTCCTCACCCGGCGCAGAACGACGACGGGGAGCTCCCCCACAGCGACGACCTGGACAGCTGGGGGCTGCTCCCCCGGTCACCGGACTGGAGCGCCGGACTTGCGGAGTCTTGGACGCCCGGTGAAGCGGGCGCGCACAGCCGCCTGCACGATTTCCTTGACGGCCCTGTCGAGGATTACGGAACCGGCCGCGACCGGCCGGGACTCGAGGGCACCAGCCGCCTCTCCCCCCACCTTCGTTTTGGTGAAATCAGTCCCTTCCGCGTCTGGCACGCGCTCCGTGAGCGCTTCCCGCACCAGGCACCCGCCGACGTCGGGATCTTCCGGTCCGAACTGGGCTGGCGCGAGTTCTGCTGGCAGCTGCTCTATGAGAACCCGGAGCTGGCCACCCGGAACTACCGCCCCGATTTCGACCGTTTCGAGTGGCAGACGCCGTCGGACGCTGAGCTGGAAGCGTGGCAGCAGGGCCGGACGGGCTATCCGTTGGTGGACGCCGGAATGCGGCAACTGTGGCAGACGGGCTGGATGCACAACCGCGTCCGCATGGCCGCCGCATCGTTCCTGGTGAAGAACCTGCTCGCTGACTGGCGGCTGGGCGAGGCCTGGTTCTGGGACACCCTGGTGGACGCCGACTCAGCCAGCAATCCGGCCAACTGGCAATGGGTGGCCGGATCAGGAGCGGATGCTTCCCCGTATTTCCGGATCTTCAACCCGGTGACGCAAAGCAAGAAGTTCGACGCGGCGGGCCGCTACCTGCGGGAGTTCATTCCGGAAATCGCCGGGATGGATGACAAAGCGATCCACGAACCCTGGAAGTCTCCGGAACAGGCCGCCGGGTATCCGGAGCCGGTGGTGGGCCTGCCGGAGTCACGCGAGCGGGCCCTGGAGACCTACCAGAAGCTCAAGGACAGCTGAGCCGGGCCGCCTACAGCGACCCCGGCCAGCGGCCAGCCCCGGCAGGCCGGTCAGCGGCTGCTGACCTTGCCCATCAGGGACGCAATGGGACTCAGGAAGAGCGGCCTGGCCAGGAACCACGCAGCGACCATCACGGCGACTGACGCGGCAAAGATGCCGAAGCCCACCCAGCTGACGTCATCGCTGCCGCCGTACATGTGGTTGAGGTTCCGGAGCGCACCGGTGGCGAGCACCAGGAACACGTGAACCACGATGAAAGCGGCAAAGTAAATCATCACCGGGAAGTGCACGGCCCGGGCTGCCTCGATCGGGTAGGCCTTGTTCAGCGCCTTGGCGTTCTTGGGCCAGGCCGAGGACATCCTGAGGCCCGTGATGAACGCCAGGGGCGCCGCGATAAAGACCGTGATGAAGTACGTGAGCAGCTGCAGGGCGTTGTAGTTGACCCAGCCGTTCTCCGTGGGCCAGTTCAGGGATGCGTACTGCAGCGCCGCCGAGAGCGCGTTGGGGAAAACATCCCAGCTGGTGGGCACGATGCGCGCCCACTGTCCGGTGGCGAAAATCAGGACGGCGAACACGATGCCGTTGAGGATCCACAGCGCGTCCAGGACGAGGTGGAACCACAGCGCGAGGCTGATCTTCGTCGGGGCATTCCTGGTGCGGATCATGCCCTTGTTGTTCCGGGTCCAGTAGGCCGCCGGACGTGTCTGCGTGCGCACCTGCCAGCCGGAGCGGATGATCAGCAGCAGGAAGAAGCCGTTGAGGAAGTGTTGCCACGCCAGCCAGGCCGGGAAGCCCTCAGGAGTTCCCGCAGGGAGCTCTGAGTGGCCCGGGTAGGCCGCCAGGAAGTCCTTGACACCGGCAAGTCCGGTGATCCACTTCGCGAGAAGCACCACGAGAAGAAGGGCAACGAGCGCGGCCGGCACTGCCCAGTACAGCTTGGCCCATTTGCTCTTCGCAGTTCCGGACTTCTTCTTGGTCGGTAGTGACATCGAACAGCATTCCTCTCGAGAATGATCGACTAGTGACGTAGGCGGATCCACCCCTCCCGGGTGCACCAGCGGGAGCGCCGGCCGGGTTAAGTGCGCCTTAATAGCTTGAATCATGAACAGCGGAAGAGCGAACCCTGACGGGCCGGTGGTCATCCCCCGCAACATAGGATCCGTTTCCTGGCGGCGCCGGCCTGCCAATGCGGTGATCGTCGTTGAACAGCCACTGGCACCGTAGGACGTAGCCCCCGCGAACGAGAATACTAGGAAATGCTAGTAGTTGGTGACCCGGGGACAAAGAAAAAAGGCCCTGACCGGCATATCTGCCGGTCAGGACCTCTTCCATGGTTGCGGGGACAGGATTTGAACCTGTGACCTCTGGGTTATGAGCCCAGCGAGCTACCGAACTGCTCCACCCCGCGTCGCTAGATCAACACTACCCTACTTTTACGGCCGCTCCGACCACTCCCCCGGCGCCGCCCCCGGGATCCGGGGCAAAGCAAAATGAGCCGGGCAAAGCAAAAGGCCCGGATTCCCTCTCGGGAATTCCGGGCCTTTCCTTCAGTTGCGGGGACAGGATTTGAACCTGTGACCTCTGGGTTATGAGCCCAGCGAGCTACCGAACTGCTCCACCCCGCGTCGCAAGAACAACATTACCCGCCGGTGAACTTCAGACCAAATTGAGGCGACGTGATCTGCGTCTCGGGAGCGGTCGGCCGCTGCGAACCTGCCAAAACCGGCCTCTACGGCACAGGGTGGATACGGCACAGGGTGAATACGCCACAGGGCCTGACACGGCAGAGGCCGGCTTCCCCGTCCTCGCGGAAGGGAAGCCGGCCTCTGCCGTGCCTGCAGGCTATCGGGAGCCTGCGCGGCGCCTGATCAGTTACTTGCCGAGGGCGACGGCGTCGCCGCGGCCGAGGGGGTTGCCGTGGGTGACGGGGTGGGTGAAGCACTTTCGGCACCGAGCTTCGCTTCGGCGTCGATCGCCTTCTGCAGTGCCGCGGACAGCTTCTTCTGCTGCTCTCCGTAGGCGGCGAAGTCACCCTTCGCGAGGGCTTCCTGGCCCGCCTTGATGGCAGCGTTGGCCTCGTCCAATGCAGCCTTCAGTTCCGCCTTGGCGTCGGTTCCGCCGGTGGCGGGCGGGGTGCCGCCTCCGGTGGCGGGAGGGGTCTGGCCGTTGTTGGCTGAATCACCGGCCGAGGCGCCGGAGTCTCCGCCGAACAACTGGTTCAATGCCTGGTCAAGGGTGGGGGCAAAGCCGATCTTGTCGCCGAACGCCACCAGCACGCGCTGCAGCGTTGGATAGGACGTTTCGCCCGTGGACCGCAGGTAGACAGGCTGCACGTACAGCAAGCCGCCGCCCACCGGGAGGGTGAGGAGGTTGCCGTTGAGGACGTCAGACGCGCCCTGACGGAGCAGGTTCAAGGCCTGGGACACCGTGGGATCCGAGTTGAACTTGTTCTGCGCCTGGCCGGGGCCGGGAACCTGGGCTTCCGGCGGGATCTGCAGGAGCCTGAGCTGGCCGTAGCTTTCCGCTTTCACACCCTTCTGGTTGCCGGCATCGGAGTCCGCGGCCAGGAAGCCATAGAGCACGTTTCGCGCTGTGCCGTTGACTACCTGGGGAATGAACGACGACGTGAGCTGGAAAGCGGGCTTGTCCTGGTCCGGCATCTGGAGCGACATGTAGAACGGCGGCTGCTTGACCGCATCACTGACGGTGGGATCGTTAGGGACGGACCACGCGTCGTTGTTCGTGTAGAAGTTGTCCGCCTGGGTGACGTGGTAGCGGCCCAGCAGTTCGCGCTGCACCTTGAACAGGTCCTCCGGGTAGCGGACGTGGCTCATGAGTGCCCCGGACATCTCGGAGAAGGGCTTCAGGGACGTCGGGAAGACGTTCTGCCAGGCCTTCAGCACCGGGTCCTGGTCGTCCCAGGCGTACAGCGTCACGGAGCCGTCATAGGCATCAACAGTTGCCTTGACGGAGTTCCGGATGTAGTTCACCGAACTGTTGGGCAGGGCGACGGTGCGTCCCGCCGTCGTCTGGGAATCGGCGGTGGCCGACGACAGCTGTTCCTGCTGGGAATAGGGGAAGTACTGGCTGGTGGTGTAGCCGTCCACGATCCACTTCACCCGGCCGTCCACAACAGCCGGATACGCGTTGCCGTCGACCGTGAGGTACGGGGCGACCTTTTCCACGCGGTCCCGCGGGTTGCGGTCGTAGAGGATCTGCGACTCGGCGTTCACGCCGTCGGACAGCAGGAGATCTGAGGACTGGAACTTGATGGCGTACAGGACCTTGTTGAAGAAGCTGCCGACGTTCGGGCCGCCGTTGCCGGTGAAGGTGTACTGCGTTTCGCCGTCGCCTTCCTTGCCCGCCGGACGGTCCTGCTCGCGGTTCGGCGAGCCCTTCGGGGCTCCGACGATCGAGTATTCCGGCGAGTTCTCGCCGAAGTAGATCCGGGGCTGGTAGGTCGTGTCGTTGCCGAGGACACCGGTGGACGGAATGCCGGCCTGAAGGAACTCGGGTTTGCCGTCCGCGGTGAACTTGTTGCCCTTGGCCGCGACCACGCCATAGCCGTGCGTGTAGACCACGTGCCGGTTCAGCCAGGACTGCTGGTTGGCGCTGAGCCCGTCCGGGTTGAGTTCACGGACTGCGATCACCGTGTCCTGGACCTTGCCGTCGACTTCGTACCGGTCCACGTTGAGTGCGCTCGGGAACTGGTAGTAGGGACGGTACTGCTCCAGCTGGGAAAACGCGTCCGAAATCAGGTTCGGGTCCAGGAGCCGGATATTCGCAGTCGTTTGTGCATCCGGCGCCAGGGCGCCCGTGGTGGCGGTGGTGGTGGCGTTGTACCGTTCCGCTTGGATTTTATCCAGGCCGTAGGCTGCACGGGTCATGCTGATGTTCCGTTCGATGAACGGCTTCTCAAGGGTCTGCTCGGACGGGCGCACCTGGAACTGCTGGATGACCCACGGGTAGACACCGCCGGCAAGGATGGACGTAATGACCAGCATGGCCGTGCCGATGACGGGCAGGCGCCATTTGCCGATGACGGCAGCGACGATGAACAGGATGGCCACCAGCGCGGCGGCGACAGCCAGGATGGACTTGGTGGGGATGACGGCGTTGACATCCGTATAGAGGGCGCCGGACCAGCGACCGTTGCTGTTCTGCACCGCGGAGTAGCGGTCCAGCCAGAAGTTCACTCCGAGGAGCAGCAGGAAGGCCGCGCCCGTCACGGCAAGGTGGATCTGGGCCGCGCGGCTGGTGAAGATGCCGCGTTCCATGATCCGGATGCTGCCGTAGAGATAATGCGTCAGGATTCCCGCGATGCCGGCTACCACCACCACGCTGATGAGGAAGCCCGTGACGAAGCCGAAGAACGGCAGGGTCATCAGGTAGAAGCTGATGTCGAGGTTGAACTGCGGGTCGTTCTGCCCGAACGGTTCCTGGTTCAGGAAGAGCAGCACTTTCTGCCACTGGCTGGCGGCGGCGCTTCCGGCGAACAGGCCGAAGAGTATCGGCAGGCCGACCATGACCACCCGGCGAACCGGTTCGAGCTGCGCCTGGTAGCGGTTCAGGTTGTCCCTGATCTCCGAATCCGGGGCATAGACGGGACGGGCGTGGTAGGCGATCCGGATGGCATAGAACATCGCAGCGAACATGAGCGCGAAGGCGACCAGGAAGATGATGATGCGTGCCAGGTTCTCCGTGAGGAAGACTTCAAAGAACCCAAGCTGCTGGTACCAGAGGACATCGGTCCAAACATTGGCGAAGAAGATGAATCCGACCACAACCAGTGCTACGACGATCAACGTCGGCGTCAAGGCACCTCGCCTTGGCTGGGGTCTTCCGGGCGGAGTGGAGCTGGCGGGACGGGACAAACTCGGTACCTCATAGCTGGTCGTCAGTTACTGGTTTTGTCAAAACTCAGGGTGCGTGATGCTCGGACCGCCGTCACACCCCGGACTTGGGATGAACGGCAGTCATTAGTGCCACGAGTGGCGGTGGTGCTTAGTTCCTGCAATTAGTCTAGTTGCTGGTGCACGAGGGAAGCCCGGATGTGTCGCCGCCAGAACCGATCACGGCAACGGCTTCCCTGGCCTCGGCCAGGTTCTCGACTTTGACCACCTGCAACCCGTCCGGAATGTGTCCCACCACTTCCCCGCAGTTGGCAGCCGGAGCAAGGAACACCTCCGCACCGTCCGCCCTGGCCCCGTACATCTTCTGCCCGATCCCGCCGATGGATCCCACGACGCCGTCGGGCGTGATGGTGCCCGTCCCGGCGATGTGTTTACCGCCGGTCAGGTCCCCCGGGGTGACGGTGTCGATGATGCCCAGGGCGAACATCATGCCCGCGCTGGGGCCGCCCACTTTTTCGAGGGAAATCTTGACGTCAAAAGGGAACTTGAATTCGTACTGCAGCAGCACGCCGAGGATGAATTTTCCGGCGGCGTTCTCCTTCGGGGTGATGGACTCCGTGACCTGCGACCCGTCACGGGTGACGACGACGGTGGCAGGCTTTCCCTTTCCGGCGGCGAGTTCCTCCTGCACGACGCTGAGCGACGTCACGGGTTTGCCGTTCACGGTGGAGAAGACATCGCCGGCCTGCAGCTTGCCGGCGGACGCCGACTGATCCGCAAGGTCTGCCACCCGCAGTTTCTGTTCGAACGGAATATCGAGTTCCTTCAGGGCGGAAGCCGTGGCGTTCTCCTGGGACGTGGTCATGGCCACTGCGCTCTCCTGCTGGGACTCCTCCTTCGTCACCCCGGTGGGGAAGATGAGCTCCTCCGGATAGACCGCCTTGGATTTGTCCAGCCACGCCGAAAACGCTTCGAAGACGCTGACCGGGCCGTTGGGGCCGCCGTCGACGTAGACAGTGGTGAGGTCCAGGTTCCCCTTGGCCGGAAACGTTTCGCGGCCGGTCACGCTGATGACCGGCTTGCCGTTGTCATTGGCCAGGGTGTTGAAGGTGGGCCCCGGTGATTCAACGACGTACGGCACGGGAAGGCTGGCTGCGGTGATGCCCAGCGCAAGAGCGAGCAAACCGGAAGCCACCATTGCGGGGTAGCGGTTGTCGCCTGCTTTGGCACGGCGGGACGTCGGCCGGCGGGACAGCCTGCCGCGGGTCGTCCCGCTGCCGCTTCCCGGTTCCGCAGGATCCCCTGGAACCTGGTCGCCCTGAGTGATTGTCAATGAAGGACCTCTCCGTACCTGCGCCCGCTGACGCGGCCCCGTGGCTGAACCGGCTCGCACTGACGGCAGCCTGCAAATATTCCGATGACTAACACTACGCGTTGAGCGGGCGGCGCCGCTCTTTGCCGACAGCGAACGGGGCCGGATTCGGCAGACAGCCGCCAAGGCCGCGGGGTACCGTGAAGGTGATCAACAGTCACACCGACGATCGGCGGGATCATGACCTCCAACCCACTCAATCCGTCCAATGGGGACGACGACACCCCTAAGGATCCGCTTGCGGAAATGCTACAAAACCTCATGGGTGGCAAGGGCATGGGTGACATAGACCCCGCTGAACTGGCCAAGGCTGCCGGGCTTCCGGACGATCCGAACCTCCTGGCCCAGATGTTCTCGCAGGTGCAGGCCATGATGAGCGCGCCCTCCGAAGGGCCCGTGAACTGGCAGCTCGCCCACGACAACGCGCGGCGGGTTGCCGCAAGCGGATCCGACCCTTCGGTGACGGCGCAGCAGTCCCGCGAGATCGATGAGGCACTGCGCCTGGCCGAGCTGTGGCTTGACCAGGTCACTGAGCTCCCCGCGACCGGCCTGATCGGCCGGGCATGGTCCCGCGCCGAGTGGGTCGAGGAGACGCTCGGCACCTGGAAGCGGCTCACTGAGCCGGTGGCGAACAGCATTGCGAATGCGCTGTCCACAGCCATGTCCGAGCAGATGCCCGAGGAAATGAAGTCCATGATGGGCGGAGCTTCCTCCATGCTGCAGAACATGGGCGGGGCCATCTTCGGCATGCAGCTCGGCCAGGCCATCGGTGCCCTGTCCGCGGAAGTGGTCAGTTCAACGGACATCGGGGTTCCGCTGGCCGACCTCGAAATGGCACTGCTCCCGGCCAACGTGGCAAAGTTCGGCGAAGGCCTGAGCCTGCCCGAGAACGACATCCGGCTTTTCCTTGCGGTGCGGGAAGCGGCGCATGCCCGGCTCTTCGTCCAGGTGCCCTGGCTACGCGGCCACCTCCTCGGAGCCATCGAGGCCTACGCCCGGGGCATCCACATTGACACGTCCAAGATTGAGGAACTGGCCCGGGAGATCGACCCCAGCAACCCCGAAGGCATCCAGGAGGCGCTGTCGCAGGGCGTGTTTATGCCCCAGCGGACCCCCGCCCAGGAACAGGCACTGGAGAAACTCGAAACGGCACTGGCCCTGGTCGAAGGCTGGGTGGACGAGCTGACCGCAGCAGCCACAGAGAAGTTCCTGCCCTCGGCATCGGCGCTGCGCGAGACGGTGCGCCGCCGCCGTGCCACGGGCGGCCCGGCCGAGCACGCCTTCTCGTCCCTGGTGGGACTGGAGCTGCGTCCCCGCCGTTTGCGCGAGGCTGCCGCACTCTGGGCCTCCCTCAAGGAAGAACGCGGCACCGAGGGCAGGGACGCCATCTGGCACCACCCCGACCTCCTGCCCACGGGCGAGGACCTGGATGATCCCCAGGGGTTCAGTGCACGGCGCAAGCTCGCCGAAGCGAGCGACACCGAGGTGGACGACGCGCTGCAGAAGCTGTTGAACGGCGGATTCGACGAACCAGCCGAGGACGAAAAGGCGTCCGGCGGCGAAGGCTCCGGCTCCGACTCCGACTCCGACGACGGTAGCCCCGGCCCAGGCAAGGACGACGACGGCGGGACGCCGAAGGCCTGACCCCGCCGGCTTTGGGGCAGCTAGCCGAGCACTGACGGACCGTGGGATTCGTCGGTGCTCGAGCTTTGTCCTTCGACGTCCGGCGACATTCCCCGCGACGTGGCGAACGCTACGCCTTCAAGGAACGCCTTGGCCCGCCGGGTTTCGGGGTAAGCCTCCAGGAGTCGCCAGAACGCGGCATTGTGTCCGGCGACGAGCAGATGCGCCAGTTCGTGCAGCAGCACATAGTCGATGACCCACTGCGGCATGGTCCGCAGTTTGTCCGAGAGCCTGATGGTCCCGTCGGCGGGAGTGGCGGAACCCCAGCGGGAGTTCTGGTTGCTCACCCACCGCACGGACGACGGCACGGAGCGTCCGCCAAGGTACTTCGCCGACAGTTCGGCTGCATGCGCGGCCAGGGCGGCATCCGTGGCCGGCCTGCGCCGCCCCTCACCGCGCGACCGCCGGACACCCTGCAACCGGAGCTTCTCCAGCATCCGGTGGACCCATTCGCTTTCCTGGCCTTTGGTGAAGTGCGCCGGGATGGCCACCACGGCCGTTCCGTTTTCCCAGAACGCAGCCACGGTCCGGCGACGGCGGGCGGAGCGGCGGACGACCACCGGCGCACCATCGGGGGTGGTCAGCGGAATCGCCCGGGGCGGGGCTCCGCCGGCCATCAGGCGCTGCTGCTTTCCGTGAGGACTTCGAGCACGGCTTCGCCGTACTTTTCCAGTTTCGAGGGCCCGATTCCGGCCAGCTGGGCCAATTCTTCGAGGGAGGCCGGCCGCGCCTCGGCGATGGCGGTCAGCGTCGCATCAGTGAACACCACGAAGGCTGGAACCTCGGCGGCCAGGGCCACGTCCTTCCGCCACTGGCGCAGCGCGTCGAAGGTCTGTTCCTCGTAGCTCGGCGGGCATTGGCTGCAACGGCCCACCTTGCGTTCAGCGCCGCTGGACAGCATGCTTCCGCAGACCCGGCACATCGCAGGAGCTGCCGCCTTCCGCCGCGGGGCGGGCCCCTTGCCGCGCGCCGTCGAAGTGGCCACCGAGTCCGGCCGCAGGCCGTCCAGGAAGCGGGACGGCTTCCGGTTGGCCCTTCCGCCGGGGGTCCGTGCCAGCGACCAGGAAAGGGACAGGTGCTCCCGTGCCCTGGTGATGCCCACGTAGAGCAGCCGGCGTTCCTCATCCACGTCTTCCGGGGAGTCGGCGAACGAAATCGGCATGAGGCCTTCGCAGAGACCCACAAGGAAGACCGCGTCCCACTCGAGGCCTTTGGCGGCGTGCAGCGACGCCAGGGTCACTCCTTGCACGGTCGGGGCATGCTGGGCGAGCGATCGTTCCTGCAGTTCGTTGACAAAATCCGAGAGCGTGAACTGCGGACCCCGGCTGAGCACCAGCTCATCGGCCAGCGCAACCAGCGCGGCCAGCGATTCCCAGCGTTCCCGCAGCGCTCCGCCGTTGTGCGGGGCGGACTCCGTGTATCCAAGGGATGCGACGATGTCCCGGACCAGTTGGCCCAATGGCCCGGGCTCCGCGGTTTCGGCAGCAGCACGGGTGGCGGCCCTGAGCTGGAGGATCGCGTCCCGGACTTCCTTGCGGGCGAAGAACCGCTCTCCGCCGCGCAGCTGATACCCGATTCCGGCCGATGCCAGAGCCTGTTCGTATGCCTCGGATTGCCCGTTCGTGCGGAACAGGACGGCTATCTCACTGGCCGGTGTACCGGCGTCGAGCAATTCACGGATCTTGATCGCAACGGTGGCGGCCTCGGCTTCGTCGTCCGCGCATTCGGTGAACTGCGGCGCCGGCCCGGGCTGCCGTTGAGCCACCAGTTTGAGCGGTGCCGCCCATGCGGCGTCCGCCACGGAGCCTCCGCTGCGCCGGCCCGCGAGGAGGTCGTTCGCCAGTTTGACCACCTGCGGCGTGGAGCGGTAATCTCTGATCAGCTTGACGACGTTGGCGCCCGGATACATGGCCTTGAAACCGAGCAGGTGCTTGGGAGAGGCGCCGGTGAACGAATAGATGGTCTGACTGGCGTCGCCCACAACGCACAGTTCGTCGCGTCCGCCCAGCCAGAGTTCCAGGAGCCGCTGCTGCAACGGCGAAACGTCCTGGTATTCGTCCACTACGAAGTGCCGGTACTGTTCGCGGACCGTGGCTGCCACCTTCGGGTCCTCCTGCAGTATCCCGGCAGTGATCAGCAGGACGTCCTCGAAATCGATGACGTTGCGGTCCGTCTTGATGTCCTCGTAGGACTGGAACACCCGGGCCACGGCCGTGAGGTCGAATCCGCCCGGGTTGCCGCGGCCCTGTGCGTTCTCGAGGTAGTTCGCCGGCGTCAGCATGGACACCTTGGCCCACTCGATCTCCGAAGCCAAATCCCGGATGGACGCCCGGTCCGTGCTGAGCCTCAGGCGGCGGGCGGCTTCGGCGATCATCTGCGCCTTGTGGTCCAGGAGGTTTGGCAGCGCACCGCCCACAGCCTGCGGCCAGAAGAACTGCAGCTGCCTCAGCGCGGCGGCGTGGAAAGTCCGTGCCTGGACGTTGCCGACCCCGAGGTCCCGCAGCCGGCTCCGCATCTCCGCTGCAGCGCGCGCGGTGAAGGTCACGGCCAGCAGCCTCTGCGGGCTGTAAACGCCTGAGTGCACGCCGTAGGCAATCCGGTGCGTGATGGCACGCGTCTTGCCGGTGCCGGCACCCGCGAGCACGCACAGGGGACCGTTCAGCGTGCTCGCGACTTCCCGCTGCTCGTCGTCCAGTCCGCCGAGGATACGGTCCTCCAGGGAACGGTTGTCCTGCGCTGCGGGCTCGGGGAAAGCGGTGTCGCCCTGGGCGGTGCGTTCAAAATTCTCAGTTGTCACTTGCTGCTCATGTCATTTGGTGCTGGGTCGATCGGTGATGTCTTGTGAAGGTCCGCTGTGGCCGGAGGTCATTCGTCGGCGGGACGGTCCTGGATGACGCCGCCGTACCAGTGCTCAATCAAGGACCGGGCAATGGACAGCCTGCTGGAAATGACGATTTCCCCGCTCAGCAAGGCCGCCTGAAGTTCCGCACGGCTGAACCAGCGCGCCCGGGTGACCTCCACGCCGTCGGGCATTGCCTCGGTGTCCTCCGTCCGGGCGGTGAACCCCAGCATCAGCGATGCGGGGAAGGGCCAGGACTGGGACCCCAGATACTGGGTGGCGGTGATCCGCACCCCCACTTCTTCCTGGATTTCCCGGACAACCGCCTGCTCCAGGGACTCGCCCGGCTCCACGAACCCGGCCAGGGTGGAATAGTTCTTCGCGTCGAGGGGGCCGCCGCCACCGAGCAGGAGCCGGTCATCCGGGCCGACCACCGTCACGATGATGGCCGGATCCGTCCGGGGGTAGTGCTCGGAGTTGTCGGCAGGACACCTGCGGACCCATCCCCCGGCCTCAACGAGCGTCGCGGCGCCGCACCGCGGACAGTGAACGTGCGTGGCATGCCAGTTGGCGATTGCGCTGGCTTCGATGAAGAGGGCGGTGTCGGTGGCATTCAGGCGGGCAGCCACGTCCCGGAATCCCGTCCACACGGCATCCGAGGGTATTCCGGCGATGCCGCGTTCAAACTGCTCCGCCCGGACCTCAAAAGGCTCCTCCAGGACAAAAAGGACGATTTCCGTCCCTTCGTCCAGGTGCGAGCCGGCGAGGGCGGAGCCGAGGTAGATGGTCATGGCCGGGGGCGATCCGGCCTCGCCCAGGCTCGCCGCGAGTCCGGCGGCGTCCGTCAGCAGGAGGCTGTCGCCGCAGACCAGAGCCTGGCGGTGTGAGAGGACCATGGCCAGCGCCCGGCCGGAATTGACCACCGAGTCCACCATGCCCGGCTTCATCCTGGCGCCGGATCCCCTGTCAATGAGGGCAGGACGGACCGGCAGGACAGTGTCCATAAGGTGGTTCGCCGGCAGCCGCTTCAGCGGAGGCGTACCGCCGGGGGCCGCACCCTGCGCTCCCCTTGTTGGTTCCGCCTTATTTTGGGATGCCGGTGACTCCGCAAGACTCATGTACCCACCGTACTGACTCCGGCTGACAATTGACATTTTGCTCCGGCCGCAGAGGGCCCCCGCTGCAGTGTTCCGGACACTGCTTTGGCAAGTGGATTAGTCACGATCTGAAGACTCGCCGTAGTACATCGCCATCTTGGGCGCCAGTCAATCTACCGTGGATGGGTGAGAAGAAAACCGATCGAACTGGCAGCTGTAGCAACTGCGGCAGTCCCCGGACTGACGCCCACCGCCGTGAGTTCCGCGCCCGACGATCCGGCGGACTTCGATTCGGCCCTTCTGCTGGACTCCGAGGGAAAGCAGTGGCGGGTGCGTTCACCCCGGCACGCCGAGGCCAGCACCCGCCTGGAAACCGAGTTCATGGTGCTCCGCGCCTTTGCTCCCGGAATCAGGGCCGAACTGCCCTTTCTGATGCCCACGGTGGCGGGCACCGTCCGTCAGGGTGCACTCAGCACCTTTGTGTACTCGCACCTGGCGGGCACCACCCGCAGCGTCGAAGAACTGACGGCCGGACCGGAAGCCCTGGCGAAGGAAATAGGCGCGGCACTGGCCGCCATTCACGACCTTCCGCGGACTTTGGTCAGTAATGCCGACCTGCCCAGCTATACACCCAATGAGTTCCGGCAGCGCAGGCTCAACGAACTCGACCAGGCGGCCACCACAGGGAAGATCCCTCCCGTGCTCCTGCGACGTTGGGAACATGCACTGGAAGACGTCTCGCTCTGGCGTTTCAATCCCTGCGTTGTCCATGGCGACCTGCATGAGGACAACATCCTGGTTGAGGGGAACCGGGTGACGGCTGTAACGGGCTGGACCGATTTGCGTATCGGCGACCCCGCGGACGACATGGCCTGGCTGGTGGCCTCCAACGAACAGGGCTTCGTGGACGCCGTGCTGAGCCACTATACGTCCGGCCGCCGGGATGCGCCGGATGCCCACCTGCTGCGCCGCGCCGCGCTTTCCGCCGAGTTCGCGCTGGCCCAGTACCTGGTCAAGGGCCTGGCCGCCGGAAACGAGTCCATGATCGGCGAAGCTGAAGAAATGCTGGCCTCGCTTGCCGAGGACATCGCCGAGCACGGCGGCCAGCCCATCAGCGTGGAGCCCTTGCCGCAGGCCGTCCCTGCCGTGCACGTGGAACCCGTTCCGCAGGCCGCCCCTGCCGGTGCCGGGGCTGTGCCTTCGGTCCATGTGACACCGATCCCGGCCGAACAGCCCGCCACCGCCGACGCCTCCGGTCCAGCCAAGAACGGCGAAGCCGGACAGGCTGCCAACGCCGGAGGGGAAACCACGCCCCATGACCCGCCGGCCGCGGACGACACGTCCACCGCCGCTATTACGATTGTGGACGCAAAGTCCCATTAGCCGATCCGGATGCTTTCGCCAGGGCGGTGGTTCCGCCCAGGGCAGCCGTCACGATATCCTCCAACTGCTCCGCCGTGCCGAGGTCGTGGGGGCGGACCACCTGGTTTTCCCCCACGTAGTAGAACGCGGCCCGGACATTGTCGAGCGGCACTCCCTTGAGCCGGGCCCAGGCAAGCCGGTAGACGGCCAGCTGGACGGCTTTAACCTTCAGCTGCCCGGCAGCGGGACGGCGGCCCGTCTTCCAGTCCACCAGGTCCCAGCGCCCGTCGGCGTCCCGGAACACGGCATCGATCCGGCCGCGCACCACAACGTCTCCGATGCGCGTTTCCACCGGAACCTCCACATGGGCCGGGGCGCGGTGTGCCCACTCCGAATTCCGGAACGTCTCCACCATGGAGTCCAGCCCGTACGCCTCGTCAATATGGTTGTCCGAGCCCGGCGCCTCCTCCAGTTCCAGCATGCCTGCTTTGCCGAAGTACTCTTCCACCCAGGCGTGGAAAGCCGTGCCCTTGCGGGCGGACATGCCTGGCTCCCTGGGAACGGGACGCCGCAGCCGTGCAAGGACCGATCCGGGATCATCGCCCAGGTCCACGAACGTTGACGCAGAGATGTGGCCGGGCAAGTGGACATCCTGCACTGCAGCCCTGCGGTAGCGGCGTTCCAGCAACAGGGCCGCCTCCTGCGCCCAGTTGGCCGCAACGCTCCGGAGCTGACGTGGCCCCTCCCCTGCTGCGGGTCCTTCAGCGTCCCACGCCGGGCCAACTGCCATGGCCTCGCGGACCCTTCCGGCGGCCGTTTCCATCGCCGCCCGCCGTCCCGGCACCAGCCTCAGCCGGGCCCCCGTGCGCGGATCAGCAGGCCCTTCCAGCGGGTCGTACGGCCACAGTGCCAGTTCCAGGTCCTGGGTCAGCGGGCTTTCCACCGGCAGTGACGATTCCTCCACCGACGCGGAATGCACGACGGCGGCATGTTCCGCCGCATCGTCCGCCGGACCTGCGGCGGGCTCCCGGGCCGCCCCGGCCGGGCCGCCGCTGCCTGTCACGACACCCGCCAGGGGCCCCAGCTCGGAAAGGAACGGCGACATCTCCGCCATACCGGCCCGGGAGCCCACCCAGGCCGCGCTGGATACCCACAGCACGTATTTCGCCCGGGTGTAAGCCACGTAGGCCAGCCTGCGCTCCTCGGCTTCACCGTGCGCCTGGACGTCCGCTTTGAAGTCTTTTTCTGCATCCAGCCAGCCTTTTTGATCCGGTTGGTCCAGGTCCCATTGCGGCAGGTCGGCACGGTCACCCCGCAGGGGCCAGGGCAGGGCGGCACTGCCGCTGCTCCAGCGCGAATCGCGGCTGCTGGGAAACGCTCCCGCGTTCAGTCCGGGAACGAACACGACGTCCCACTCCAGGCCCTTGGACGCATGCACCGTCAGCAGCTGGACGGCTTCATGGTTAACTTCCGGAGCGGCGACGTCCAGCCCGCCCTCCTCCGTGGCCGCGGCCTCCAGCCAGGCCAGGAACGCCAGGACATCCACCCGGTGGGAAGTGTGGAGGAATCCTGCCGCGGCATCATGGAATGCATCCAGGTTTCTCCGGGCCTGATGGATGCTGATGCCGGGACGGGCCGCTACTTCGATATCCAGGAGCATGGCCCGTTCCACCTCGCCCAGCAGGGTAGTGAGGTCGTCACCCATGAATCCCCGGAGCTGCCGGAGCTCGGCCGAGAGGGCGTGCAGCCGGTTGAGTGCCTCCGGGCTCAGCGTCCGGCCGTGGGCCGACGTCCAGCCTTCCCGCGGAAGCCAGTCCAAGGCTTCCACCAGGCTTGCCGAATCGGTGATGTCGCTTTCGATGACGGCGGCATCGGCATCATCACCTTCATCGGCACCCTGCCCCGGGTGTACCCTGCGGCGGGCAAGGAATGAAGACCAGTCCCGGAAGGCCATGAGGTCGGCCGGTCCTATCCGCCAGCGCGCTCCGGCCAGGAGGCGCATGAGCGAGTCCGAACGGCCGGGATCGGCGAGCACCCGCAGCGTGGCGACCAGGTCAACAATTTCCGGGGTGTCCAGGAGTCCGCCGAGGCCCACGATTTCGTAGGGTATGCCGCGCACTTCGAATTCACGCCGGATGCATTCCATCTGGGCGCGACGGCGGCAGAGAACGGCCATCGCCGGAGGTATCCGGTCTGTTCCATCGTTGTCTTCGAAATCCGTGACGCGATACCGCAGGACGTCCGCCGCGATGGCCTTGGCCTCGTCCTCGTCCGTTGCAAAGCGACCGATGACCACCTTTCCCTGAGCCGCCGCGGGACTGGGCTGCAGCGGCGGAACCTCCACGGAGTCCGCCGCGTCCCGCTCCCCCGCAGGCCCGGCTTGAATGGCCGCAGCGCTAAGTGGTGCCGAAATGACATTGGCGGCGGACAGGATGTTGCGTCCGTTGCGCCACGCGGTTGTCAGGTAGGAGGTGGGTGCCACCGCGAAAGATTCCCCGACCCGGACGGGGAATTCACGAACAAAATGGAACAGCTGGCCGGCAGACGCTCCCCGGAAGCCGTAGATGGACTGGTTCGGGTCACCTACCGCTGTCACGGCATGGCCGCCGCCGAAGAGCCTGGAGAACAGCACGAGCTGGGCGTGCGAGGTGTCCTGGAATTCGTCTAGCAGCACCACTTTGAACCGCTGGCGTTCCACTTCGGCGGCCAGCGGGATCTCGCTGGCCACCCGCGCGGCAAGCGCCACGAGGTCGCCGAAGTCCAGCGCGCCCCGGACCCGCTTCGCGTCCGCGTACCGTCCCACCATCTCGGCGACGCTGGCCCTGGTGCGCAGCATGGCGCCGAGTTCCCCGGCGGCCTGGGTGGGGTTTTTCTTGGCTCCGGCCACATAGGGCAGGGCTTCAAATTCGGCGACGCGCCCCATCAGCCATTCCTGCACCTCGGCGGGATCCCGCAGGTGTTCAGCGCACTCGCCAGCCAGCTGGATGACGGCTTTCACCAGAGTGGACTTGGCAGCACGGAAGTGCTCGTATTCGCCGTCGAAAGCCTCGACGACTTCGCTGGCCAACTGCCAGGCCTGTGCTCCGCCCAGCAGGACAACATCACGTTCGACACCGAGCCGGAGACCGTAGTCGGACACGATCCCGCTGGCGTACGAGTGATACGTGGAAACCTTGGGTTCCAGGGCATCCTCGCTCAGCAGGCCTGCCGGGAATATCCGGTGTTCGGTGTCCTCCGCGGCAATCCGCTGCAGGGCCGCCAGCTTGGCCCGGATCCGGCTTGCCAGCTCACCGGCCGCCTTGCGCGTGAACGTCACCCCCAGGACTTCTTCGGGCCTGACCCATCCGTTGGCAACGAGCCACACAACGCGGTCTGCCATGGTGGCGGTCTTGCCGGATCCGGCCCCTGCAATGACCAGTCGCGGCGTGAGTGGCGACGATATGATGGCGGACTGCTCCGCCGTGGGACTGTTGCGTTCGCCCAGCATGGCAGTCAGCTCTTCAGGGGAGAACCGCGGCGCCGGTACGTCAGGGGGCGTCGTCATTCAGTAACCTGCTTTCCGCGAAGGCAAAGGGGACAGACCTCAGGCAACCGGCAGCCGTGGCCGCCGTGGCCTGACTTGGCCGGATCGTGGCGGGCTTCAAAAACGCTGCCGGACATAAGCCGTGCGGCCTCGTTCACCATGTCCAGGGCCCAGTTGTTCTCGGAGCTGTCCAGCGGCTCCTGGACCTGGATGCCGGGGCCCTTGTTGCCCGTGCCAAGCTGGGCAAGCACGGCCCCGCCCGGCTGTACGCCGCCCGGCTGAAGGGCCACCGTGCCCGCTTCCACGAACCCTCCGGCCAGTACCGCAGCCTGGTAGGAACCCAGCTGCGGGTGGCGCGCGAGATCAGCTTTCGACGGCTGGCGCTTGCCGGTCTTGAGGTCCACGATCACCAGCCGCCCTTCGGCATCGATTTCCAGCCGGTCGACTTGTCCGCGGAGAACAGCGGACCTGGTCTCAGGGTCAGCGGCCGTTTCGGCCGGCTGCCCCGGCTGTCCCGGCTGTCCCGGCTGCGGAACGTCCACGATATCCGCCAGTTTCACTTCGAAGTCCCGCTCGACACCGACAAGGCTCCTGCCTTCACTGCGCATGACCAGGATGTACTGGGCCAGCTTCCGGACCATGCCCCCGGCGCGCTGGAAATCCAGCTTGCCCTCCCAGTTGTCCTTCATGCCCAGCGCGGGCCATCGCCGGACCAGCTCGGCAACGTATTCCGATCCCGACGCATCCGGCAGGTCCTGCGCGATGGCGTGGACCAGCGTGCCCAGGCTCCTGGCAAAGTCGGTGGCCGCTTCTCCGCCGGCAGCCTGAATGAACCAGTCGAGCGGCGACTTTTGGACCGTCTCCACCTTGGACGGCGAGACGAACACAGTTCCCCCCGCCGGGACAATCCGCTCCCCCGAAGACAGCGGGGCGAGCCCCCACCAGGAGTCGGGATCGGCGCCGGGCACGGATGGTTCGGCCACGGCCAGCCGCGCAAGGACCCTGGCGGCCTCGACGGATTCGGCGACGGACTTCCCGTCCAGTTGCGCGTGCTGCCGAAGTTCGGCCACAAGGGCACGGAGGGTCATGGGCCGCTCCACCGGGGTGAAGGTGCGCCTATCCTGCCCGGGACGCAGCGGGGCCACGTAGTCCAGGAAGGAGGAGGGCTGTTCGTCCTCCGACGACACAGCCGTGCAGATCAGCACTTCCCGTGCCCGGGAGACTGCCGTGGAGAAGCTGCGGAGTTCGTCGTACCGGATTTCGCGCAGCCTGCTGATGGGCCCCAGCTGCAGGGCGTGTTCCACCCCGTGCTCAACGGCGTCAGCGAACAGCGTGCTGCCCAGGAGCTCCCCGCGGAGCCTGGTGTTGGGCCACACCCCCTCCTGCAGGCCGGAAATAATGACGACGGGCCATTCACGTCCGGCAGCACTCGCCGGCGTCATGAGTTCCACCGCGTCCTCCAGCTGCGCCCGGGCCGCCAGGGTGTCCATGGGCAGCTCCTGGCTGAGCAGATACTCCAGGAACTGATCCGGGCCTGACCCTGGCAACTGGTCCACGTAGCGTTCGGCAGTGTGGAACAGCGCCATCATGGCGTCCAGGTCGCGGTCAGCCCTGGCCCCTGCTGCGCCGCCGGTCAATGCCGCGTCGGTCCAGCGTGCGGCAAGTCCGGTGGAGTTCCAGAGCGCCCAGAGCACTGTTTCCGCGTTTCCGCCCGGCGCTGCCGCCGCCACCCGACCGGCCTCGATCATGCGCGCGACACGGCGGGCAGAGCGGCCTTCGATACCCGTAGTGGCCAGCGCGCCCGGTTCCAGCAGCGACTCGACGAGCAGTGCATCACTGGTGCGGCCGCCGCCGCCGAGGATCTCCTCGCGGCGCAGGGACTGGCGCAGGCGGCGCAATTCGATGGAGGTCGCTCCGCCGATCCGGGACGTCAGCAGCGCCACAGCCGACTCCGGGGTCAGCGCGGCAGGATCCAGCGCCACGGCGTAGGCATCAAGCAGCGGCCGCACTGCCACTTCATCCCGGACCGCGGATTCGGCCACGGGAACCCGCACTGGAATGCCGTGGCCGGCCAGGTGGCGCTGCAGTTGGTTCAGCTGCCCGCCGTTCCGCACAATCACCGCGATGTCGCCAAGCTCCCGGCCCTGGCTAAGGTGCGCATCGAGGATGCGCTGCGCCACATAGCGCAGCTCCTGGACCGGAGAAGGGAGGACGTGTCCCTCCACATCACCACGGACAGGGGCACCATTCTGCTGGCCCTGCTGCCGCTGGCCGCCGGCGGGTTCGGCGCTTTCCAGCCTGCGGGCCGAGCGGCCACCCGCACGTTGTGAGATGCGTGCCGCCACCTCAAGCCAGGCCCGGGCGACGGCGGGAGCGTGGCGGTGCGTCACCCGGAGCGGGCGTTCCAGGACTGTGTCAGCGGCCGAAGGTTCCCGGAGGCCCTCGCCGGGTGCGCCGGCGGGAGCCAGCAGGTGCGGCAATTCTGCCGTGAGGTCGGGCCTGGCGCCGCGGAATCCCTGGACAACGGTGTCCGGGGACGACGTCACATAGACATCCTTGCCTGCCGCGATATCGGCCAGCAGCTCGAACACTGCCGGGTTGGCTTCCTGGATGTCGTCCACCAGAATCAGCTGCAGGCGTTCCCGCTCGGCGGCCAGGAATTCGGGCGAGTCCTGGAAGATCTGGCGTGCCGCCGTGATGATTCCCGCGGGGTCGAAGGCCTCCGGCATGCGCAGGTCCAGGACGTCGCGGTACTCCGCATACAGCGCCGCCGCAGCGATCCAGTCCGGACGGTTGCACTGTCCGGCCAGCTCCACCAGGTCGTCGGGCGTCCGGCCGGACTCAATGATCCGGTCAAAGAGCTGGCGTACCTCGTGGCGGAAGCCACGGGTTTCCAGTGCGGCGCCCAGGTCTTCCGGCCAGGGCAGTTCAAGGCCAGGAAGGGCGTGGCCTTCAAGCAATTCCTTGATGATGAGGTCCTGCTCGGGCCCTGAAAGCAGCCGCGGCGGTCGCGGCAGCGGAAGGATGCCTTCCGCTTTGGCACGCCGGATCAGATCGAAGGCATACGATGCCCAGGTGCGTGCCGGCGTCGTACTGAGGCTGCGGTTGAGCCGGGCCGTAAAGCGGTCCCTGAGGGAGTCGGCTGCGAGGCGGCTCGGCGCCAGCACCAGCATTCTTTCGGGATCCACGCCGTCGCGCTCGGCCCGGCGCACGGCCACTTCAATGAGGACGGTGGATTTTCCGGTGCCCGGGGCACCCGGTACCAGAACCGGACCGGACCCCTGCGGGACATCCACGGCCGCCTGCTGGTCCGGTGACAAGACCGGAACGACGTTGAGGACCTGCCTGGGTGGAAGGAGCCTCAGTCCGGCTGCCGTTCCAGCGGGCCTGCCGACCGTTATCCGGCCTGTTGATCCGTCTGCCCGCCCGGACTGGATCCCCTGTCCCGACTGAATCCGCTGTCCCGACTGAATTTCAGGGGAGTCGTTGGTAAGTGTCACACAGTCATTTCATCATTGGGGGCTGACATTTTATGGAGCCGCCGCTCCAGCCGCTCTGCAATCAGGTCAATGAGGTCGAAGTCACTGTCCAAGGGCGCCCAGCGCGCTTCCGCAAGGTCAACGCGCCACCGCCCTTCGCCGGTCCGGACGAAATCCAGGTAGCGGCCCAGGAGCGGGGTGCCTTCCCGGAGATAGTAGGTCAGGGCCTCGGCTTCAAGTCCCTGCGGTGCTTCGCCGCTCGCCCTCAGGACCCGCCACCAGGGGACGGCGCTGCCGTGGTGGCTCATCACCGCGCCCACCTGCCGCGCACCGCCGGAACCAAGGAGCTCGGCAACGTCGCCATATGCCACAGCTGATCCCGTGGGAACCAGTTGAACCACGGACAGTACCGCCTCGACATACTCCGTGCGCATGAATCCAGCGTAGCGGTTCCCCGGCATCCGCGAGGCGGCACGTGTGGGAGGCCACCCGGGAAGCGGCCACCCGCGGGGCAACCGGACCGCCGGCGGGCGGCACGCCCACGGCCTGGCGCAAAAGTGTCAGAGGCAGCGGGTAGTTTTGAACTATGAGCACCAGGAACACCAGCATCAGCATCACCACTGGCAGCGGCACCACCAGCGGCACATGGGACACACGGCCCCGGGCCGCCTTCGACCTGGAGACCACCGGCCGCAACTCGCGTGCCGCCAGGATCGTTACGGCGTCGGTCACCGTGGTGGATGCCGATGGAAGCGTCATCAAGGAGCATGAATGGCTCGCGGATCCCGGAATCGAGATCCCCGCCGAAGCCAGCGAGGTGCACGGTGTAACCACCGAACGGGCCCGCCAGGAGGGCCGCCCGGCCGCGGAAGTGACCCGTGAGCTCGCCTCGGTGCTGCAGGGATTGTTCGACGACGGTGTTCCGGTTATTGCGTTCAACGCAAGCTATGACTTCACGGTGCTGGCGGCCGAGTCGGCCCGCTACGGCATTCCGCAACTGGACCGCTTCCCGGTCCTGGATCCGTACATCATGAACAAGCAGGTGGACCGGTACCGCAAGGGCAAGAGGACACTGACCGCACTCTGCGAAGAGTACGACGTCAATCTCGACAACGCCCACACGTCGGCAGCGGACGCCCTCGCGACGCTTCGAATGCTGGACGCGATGGCCGGCAAGTTCCCGAAGCTCCGCATGGCCGCCGGTCAGCTCCACCAGCTGCAGGTGGGATGGGCGGCCAGCCAGGCCGCGGACTTCCAGACGTATCTCCGCAAGACCAAGCCCGCCGCCGTGATCGAGGGCGAATGGCCGGTCCTGCCGCCCGAAGACGCCAGCGGGGGCGACTTCTAGGCGCAGTACCAACCCGGTCACCCCGGGAAAAGGACACGGTCTGGGACGAGGATCACAGTGCCCGGCAAGGTTACCGGCCGACTCAGGTAGCCGGTGCAATTTTGCCTGTCACAGTACGGCCGCACGGGCAGCGCGGCAATCGCTTCGAATCGGAACTTAATGCGGCGGCCAGATCATTACACCGAACATACTGCGGAAGTGACTCGCCAAGGGCTCCGCTGACATAATTAAGTTCAAAAGCGTGCTTGTGCTATGCCCTGCCCGAGGCCAACCTCCTGAGGATAAATGATCACAGTTACTGACCTGCGAAAGGTCTACCGCCAGGGGAAAAAGGAAGTGGTTGCCCTCGACGGCGTCACCCTTTCCGTTCCCAAAGGTTCCATTCACGGAATCATTGGCCATTCAGGCGCCGGGAAATCAACCCTGGTGCGTTGCCTGACGCTGCTGGATCGTCCGACGTCGGGGTCCGTCAGTATTGACGGCACGGAACTCAGCTCCGTCAGGGACTCCGAAATCCGTGCGGCCCGGCGCCGCATCGGCATGGTGTTCCAGCACGCGAACCTCATGGACTCCCGCACTGCGGCCGGCAACGTGGCGCACCCCCTGGAGCTGGTCAAGACGCCGAAGGACAAGATCCGCGCCAAGGTTGCGGACCTGCTGTCCCTCGTGGGCCTGGAAGGGTTCGAGAATGCCTACCCCTCCCAGCTGTCCGGCGGGCAGCGCCAGCGGGTGGGCATCGCCCGGGCACTTGCCGCCGAGCCCGACGTCCTGTTGTGCGATGAGCCCACCTCTGCCCTGGACCCTGCGACCACGGACGAGATCCTCGACCTGATCCAGGACCTCACGAAGCGTTTGCAGCTCACGGTCCTGATCATCACTCACGAAATGAACGTCGTGAAGCGTGTCTGCGACTCGGTATCCCTCCTGTCCAAGGGCCGCATCATCGAGCACGGGGCGCTCAAGGACGTGGCCGGGGATCTCGAGAGCAAGCTGGCCAAGGCACTCCTGCCGCTCCCGGCCTCGGAGCCCCTGAAGGGTGCACTGCAGGGCGGCCCGGTCCTGGAAATCCTGTTCGCCGGCGACAACGCCAAAGAACCTGTCCTCACCGGCGTTGCACGGCACTTCGACATTGACCTCAATGTCCTAGCCGGAAGCGTCGAGACGCTGGGCGGCCAGCAGTTCGGGCACCTCCGTGTCCAGCTGGCCGAGAATGCGGATTACGACGCCGTCCTCGCCTACCTCCACCAGCGCGGAATAGGCGCCAAGCTGGCAGGGACCAAAACAACAGCCAGCGACACCGTGGATCTGGACGCCGTGGACTTGGACGAGACTGATTTGGACCGGGCTGGTTTGGACAAGACTGGGCTTGGCGACGCGGCGGGAAGGAACTCATGAACGACATCTTCAGCAACCCCGTCCTGGCGAAGGCACTGCCCGAAGCCATCGTTGAAACACTGCAGATGGTCGGAATTTCGGCCTTCTTTACTGTGCTGGTGGGCCTGCCCCTGGGCGTCTTCCTGCACGTCACGGCGCCGGGCGGATTGCGTCCGATGCCCGTCACCAACCGGATCATGAGCGACGTCATCGTCAACATCACCCGGTCCATCCCGTTCGCCATCCTGATGGTGGCGCTCATTCCGCTGGCCCGCCTGCTGACCGGCACGAGCCTTGGGCCCATCGCAGCGTCAGTCTCGCTGTCCATTGGGACCATCCCCTTCTTCGCCCGCCTGGTGGAGACGTGCCTCCGGGACGTCCACCATGGCAAGATCGATGCCGCCCAGGTCATGGGGTCCACCAAAATGCAGGTCATCAACAAGGTGATGCTGCGTGAATCGCTCCCGGCCCTCGTAGCCGCCACAACCACCACCGTGGTCACGCTGGTTGGATACTCGGCCATGGCCGGCCTGGTGGGCGGCGGCGGACTCGGGAAGCTGGCATACAACTACGGCTTCCAGCGATTCGATGTCACGGTCATGATCGTCACCATCGTCCTGATCATCGTCCTCGTTCAGGTCATCCAGCTGGTCGGCGAGCAGATCGCCCGCAGCCTCGACCACCGCTAGGCCAACGCCACCGCCAGGCCAACGCCACGAACCAGCCGTCGTCCAACGGGCACGGCAATCTTCACCGCAGCAGGTAGCCGCCCGCTGCATCTGTGCCGGAGACAGCGCCGGGCGCACGCCCGCCGTCGGCCTCCCAGCAATTCGAAAGGAACGCACCCGATGCGTAAATCACTCTCCCTCCTGGCCACCGGTATTGTCACCGCCCTGGCCCTGACGGCCTGCGGCGGTTCCTCCAGCCCCAGCGCCCAAACCACCACCCTTGACCCGGCCAAGCCCGCCACCCTGACCGTCGGTGCAAGCCCGGTCCCGCAGGCCAAGATCCTGGAATTCCTCAACGAGGACCTTGCGCCCAAGGCCGGCCTGAAGCTGGACATCAAGGAGATCGAGGACTACCAGACTCCGAACACCGCCCTGAGCGACGGTTCGCTGGACGCCAACTACTACCAGCACCTCCCCTGGTACGAAGACCAGGTCAAGACCAAGGGCTACAAGTTCGGCCACGGCGAAGGCGTCCACATCGAGCCTTACGCTGCCTTCTCCGAGAAGGTCAAGGACATCAAGGACATCAAGGAAGGCGCCAAGGTCGCCATCACGAACGACCCCTCGAACCAGGTCCGGGCGCTCAAGGTCCTCCAGGTTGCCGGGCTCGTCAAGGACATCAAGGACGATTCCTCGGTGCTGACCCTCACCGACGAGCAGAACCCCAAGAAGCTGAAGTTCTCGGAGAACCAGCCCGAACTGCTGATCAACGACCTCAAGGACCCGTCCGTGGACCTGGCCCTGATCAACGGCAACTTCATCCTGAAGGCCGGCCTGAGCACCAAGGACGCCCTCGCAGTGGAGTCCGTGGAGAACAACCCCTACGCCAACTTCCTGGCCTGGCGTGAAGACTCCAAGGATGACGTCCGGATCAAGAAGCTGGACGAGCTCCTCCACTCCCCCGAGGTCAAGGCCTTCATCGAGAAGGAATGGCCCAACGGTGACGTGACGGTGGCCTTCTAAGGCTTCCGCGCCACAGCATTAGCAAGAAATCCCCGCCTCCCGGACGTTTCCCCTCGCTTTTAGCGGGGATTCGTCCGGGAGGCGGGGATTTCTGTTGTGGGCCGTTACAGCCCGGCAGGCACCTCTGCAGCCGCCGCAGCCCGCGCTGCGGCGGGGAGCGCCTCGAAGATCCGGTTCATGGCGGCGTCGTCGTGGGCCGCGGAAAGGAACCACGCTTCGAAGACCGACGGCGGCAGGTAAATGCCGGAGTCCAGCATCGAGTGGAAGAAGGGCGCGTAGCGGAACACTTCCTGGCCCTGGGCGTCGTCATAGTTGTGCACGCCCCGCGCCGAGGTGCCGAAGGCCACCGAGAAGAGGTTTCCGGCCCGCTGGATGGAGTGGTCCACCCCGGCGGCATCCAGTGCCGAGGACAGTGCCCCGGAAAGCTCCAGCGAGCGTGCATCGATAAACGAGTAGACCTCGGGGGTGGCGTGCGTCAGGGTGGCGACACCGGCGGCCATGGCCACCGGGTTTCCGGACAGCGTTCCCGCCTGGTACACGGGCCCGAGCGGCGCCAGGTAGTCCATGATGTCCGCCCGGCCGCCGAGGGCCGCCGTGGGCATGCCGCCGCCGATGACCTTGCCGAAGGTGAGCAGGTCCGGGCTCCACGGCTCTGCTGCATCTGCCGCGCCGCCGGTGAGGCCCCAGTAGCCCGAGTACCCAGTGCGGAAGCCTGTCAGGACTTCGTCCACGATGAGCAGGGCGCCGTGTTCACGGGTGATCCGCGAAAGTCCGGCGTTGAACCCGTCGCCGGGCGTGACCACTCCCATGTTGGCCGGAGCCGCCTCCGTGATGACGGCGGCGATGTTGCTGCCGTGCGCGGCAAACGCGGCCTCGACGGCGGCGAGGTCGTTGTACGGCAGCACCAGGGTTTCGGCGGCGGTGGCGGCCGTGACCCCGGCGGATCCGGGCAGGGCCAGGGTGGCCACGCCGGATCCGGCCGCGGCGAGGAGTCCGTCGAGGTGGCCGTGGTAGCAGCCGGCAAACTTGATGATCAGGTCGCGGCCGGTGAAGCCGCGGGCCAGGCGGACGGCGGTCATGGTGGCTTCGGTGCCGGTGGAAACCATCCGGACGCGTTCGGCGGCGGGGACGCGTTCCTTCACGATCGCGGCAAGGTTGGCTTCGTCCGGGGTGGAGGCACCGAACGAGAGTCCGCGGTCCACGGCGGCGTGGACTGCTTCGAGCACGGCGGGGTGGGCGTGTCCCAGAAGCGCGGGACCCCAGGAGCACACCAGGTCCACGTACTCGGCGCCGTCGGCATCCGTCAGGTACGGGCCCTTGGCGGACACCATGAACCGTGGAGTACCGCCTACGGAACCGAAGGCACGGACGGGAGAGTTGACGCCGCCCGGCATGAGCTGGCGTGCACGGTCGAAGAGTTCCTCGTTGCGAGGAGAGCTGGAAGTCATGGTTCCTATTCTTTCAGTTTGCGGGTGCATGCCCGGACAGGAGCGTGGCCACACGGGGCGCCACCTCGGTGCCCAGCAGCTCGATGGACCGCATCATGGCCTTGTGCGGCAGGGAGCCGCTGCTGTACTTGAGGTCGAAACGGTCCACCCCCAGGTTCTGCTTGAGCAGGACGATCTTCCGCGCCACCGTTTCCGGCGATCCCACGTAGAGCGCGCCTTCGGGGGTGCACATGGCATCGAATTCCCGCCGGCTTCCCGGTCCCCAGCCGCGTTCGGCTCCGATCCTGTTCCGCAGGTCCAGCCAGTGCGGGAAGAACTCCTCGCGGGCTTCCTCGTCCGTTTCGGCTACATGCCCGGGCGAGTGCGTGGCCACCTGCTGCATCGGATGCCCGTACTTGGCCATGGCCTCGCGGTACAGGTTGGCCAGCGGGGCGAAAGAACGCGGTTCGCCGCCGATGATCGCGAAAATGATGGGGTAGCCGTATTCCGCGCAGCGCAGCACGGACTCCGGGGTTCCGCCCACGCCGATCCAGGCGGGCAGCAGGTGGTGTTCCAGCGGCGGATAGACGCTCAGCCCGTTGATGGCCGGACGGGTGCGCCCTTCCCAGTGAACGGGCTTCTGCGCACGGACCTTGTCAAAGAGTTCCAGCTTTTCTTCGAACAGCACGTCGTAGTCGGCGAGGTCCAGGCCGAACAGCGGAAACGATTCGATGAAGGACCCGCGGCCCAGCATGACTTCGGCGCGGCCGTTGGAGATGGCATCCACCGTGGAGAAACGCTGGAAGACGCGGATGGGGTCATCCGAACTCAGCACGGTCACCGCGGATCCCAGCCGGATGTGCTTGGTGCGCGCCGCGGCGGCGGCGAGGAAGACCTCGGGGGCGGAGACGGCGTAGTCCCGGCGGTGGTGCTCCCCCACGCCAAAGGCGTGGAGTCCGACGTCGTCCGCCAGCTCCGCCTGTTCCAGCAGCTGGCGCAGCACTTGCGCGTGCGGCACCGGGTGCCCGTCGGGGTAGGACCCGACGTCGCCGAACGTGTTCAGCCCGAGCAGGACCTTCCCCGGGCCGACAGGGGCCGTGGGGCTGTCGCTCATTTCGACTCCTTCAGCCAGCCGGCCAGCTCGGACGCCCAGTAGGTCAGGACCATGTTGGCGCCGGCCCGCTTGATGCCGAGGACCGATTCGGTGATGGCAGCGCGGCGGTCGATCCAGCCGTTGGCGGCGGCAGCCTCGATCATGGAGTACTCCCCCGAGATCTGGTACGCGGCCACGGGCACGGTGCTCATGGCGGCCACGTCGGCGAGGATGTCGAGGTAGCTCATGGCGGGCTTGACCATCACCAGGTCGGCGCCTTCGGCGAGGTCCAGCTCCACTTCAAGGATGGCTTCGCGGCGGTTGGCGGCATCCATCTGGTACGTGCGCCGGTCCCCCTTGAGCTGCGAATCCACAGCTTCCCGGAAGGGGCCGTAGAACGCAGAGGCGTATTTTGCGGCGTATGCCACCACAGCCGTGTTCGTGTGTCCGGCGTCCTCCAGTGCCTGCCGGATGACGCCGATCTGCCCGTCCATCATTCCCGACGGGCCCAGCATGTGCGCTCCGGCGTCGGCCTGCGCCACAGCCATCGCCGCGTAGATTTCCAGCGTTGCGTCGTTGTCCACGTACCCGTCGGCGTCGAGGACGCCGCAGTGGCCGTGGTCGGTAAATTCGTCCAGGCAGACGTCACTCATGACCACCAGGTCATCGCCCACCTCCGCGCGGACGTCCCGGATCGCCTTGTTGAGCACGCCGTCGGGGTCCAGGGATGCGGTGCCGCGCGCATCGCGTTCGGCCGGAATGCCGAAGAGCATGATGCCGCCGACGCCCAGCTCCACGGCCTCGGCGGCAGCCCTCTTCAGGGAATCGGTGGTGTGCTGCACCACGCCAGGCATGGACGCTATCGGGTTGGGTTCCGTGAGCCCCTCCCGGATGAACGCGGGAAGGATCAGCTCGGGCGCCGCCAGCCGGTGTTCGGCCGTCATCCGGCGCATGGCCGGGGTGGTGCGGAGCCGGCGGGGGCGATGGGTCGGGAAGCTCATGTTCTGTCCTTCACGTGGGTCTCAGGGGCGGGCGGTGGTGTGGAATGTCCTGGTGCCAGCGCCTGGACGACGGCGGACACCAGGCCGGACGCTGTTGGTTCCTCGGCGACGGCGGCCACCGGCAGCCCCAGCGATGCGGCCTCAGCCGCCGTCGAACGCCCGATCGCCACGAACCGGCAGTCCCCCAGCGGCGACAGTCCGGCATGGATGCGGCGGGCAGCGCTGGGCGAAGCGGCGACGACGGCGTGCAGCCGCCCGGCGGCAAGCTCGGCTTTCGCTTCGGCGGGAGTCAGCACTTCAGCTCCGGGCTGCGTCACGGCGGCGGGCTCCTCCGGCGTGAAACTGCGGGCCGGATCCGCCGGATAATCCACCGTGTGGTAGGCAGTCACGGCCTGGACGCTGGCACCGAGTGCTTCCAAGCCGTCGGCGAGCCTGCCGTCCGCAATGTCCGCCTGCGGAAGGAAGACGCTGCCCGGGCCCTGCGGCCAGATGTCGAGGAGCCCGACGCCGGACTGAAGCCGGGCGGGGGCAAGGTCCACGGCGACCCCGCGGGACTCGAGTTCGTGCCGTGTGGCAGGCCCGATGGTGGCCACCTGGACGGAGCCGGGCAGCCACTGGCTCAGCGTGCTGCCCCGTTCCCGGGCGAGTTCCTCGAGCGCCTGCACGGTGGTGACACTGCTGATCACCACCCAGCTGTAGGCACCCGCGCCCAAGGCATCGAAGGCGACTTCCAGGGAATGCAGGTCCCTGGCCCGTTCGAAATCGATCAGCGGCAGCAGCAACAGTTCGGCGCCGGTTTCCCGCAGGGCCGCGAGGAGCGCCGCTGCCCGGTCGGGGCTGCGGGTGACCAGGACCCGGGCACCCTCCAGCACCCGCGGCCCCGGGTCGCCCTCAGCGCGGCGGGCGCTGCGCCGTCCCATCATGGCCGTCCCATCATGTGGCGGGCTCCGCCGGTTCAGGAAGCGGCAAGGTCCGCGATATCGGCTGCGCCGGCCGCCAGCAGCACCTCGGCAAGTTCAATGCCCAGAAGCGTGGCGCCCACCTCGGTGAGCCCGTCTGTTGCCCGCTTGTCGCGGACGGAGGCTTTCCCGTCGACCGCGCAGACCGCGGCCTCCAGGTACAGCATGCTTCCCTTGCGGAACGCGTAGGCGCCCACCGGGGCCGCGCAACCCGCCTCCAGCCGGGCCAGGAGTGCCCGCTCAGCCGTAACCGCCAGCCTGGTGTCCGTGTCATCGAGCGCTGCCAGCGCCTGCGCCAGCGGCCCCTGGGAGCCCTCGGTGGACCCGGGTTTCCGCGGCGCATCAGCGGTGCGGCACTCGATGGCCAGTGAGCCCTGGCCGGCGGCCGGAAGCATCACGTCCGTTTCGAGGTATTCGCTGATGGTGTCCAGCCGGCCGATGCGCTCAAGGCCGGCAGCCGCCAGCACAACGGCGTCGAGGTCGCAGGATTTTCCGTCCACCACGGCGTCGGTAAGGTTGCCCGGCAGGCCGGGGACACGGCCCAGGCGGGTGTCCACGTTGCCGCGGATGTCCACGACGTCCAGGTCGGGACGGGCTGCGCGGAGCTGCGCCGCCCGGCGCGGGGATCCGGTACCCACCCGGGCGCCCTGCGGCAGGTCGGCCAGCTTGAAACCGTCGCGGGCACAGAGCACGTCGCGGACGTCCACGCGCTTTGGCGTCGCAGCAAGGGTCAGCCCCGGAGCGGCTCCGGTGGGCAGGTCCTTGAGCGAGTGCACGGCAACGTCGCACTGGTCCCGCAGCAGCGCATCGCGCAAGGCCGCAACGAACACACCCGTGCCGCCCATCTGCGAGAGCGAGCCGGTCAGGACGTCTCCGTCGGTCCTGATGTGCACGAGTTCCACCGGGAAACCGCCGATGGCGGCAAGCTGGTCCGCGGTCTGTTGGGTCTGGGTGAGCGCCAGCTTGCTGGCGCGCGTCCCGATACGCACTGTCACAGCGATTCCTGTCCCGCCGCCCGGGCAGCCGGCGCGGCAGCAGGGTCCGAGGGGTAGGGGTCGTGGCCCGTACCGACGGTGGTGTCCGCTCCCGCGATGGTGGGCTTCTCGCCCCGGAAATTGGCGCAGCAGCCGGGGCGGCAGACGTCGTACCAGGGGCCGAGGTCGGTCAGGTGGGGCCGGTCGGCAATGTTGTTCGCGGCAGTGCGCTCACAGATCAGGTCCACGATGCCGCCCACGAACTTGCGGTGGGTGCCGGGGGTGGGCACCCGGGTTGCGGCGAGGCCGTGGTTCCGGCAGGTCTCCAGCGCTTCGGTGTCCAGGTCCCAGACAACCTCCATGTGGTCGCTGACGAAGCCCAGGGGAACGATCACGATTCCCTTGACGCCCTGGCCGGCGAGTTCCTCGATGGCGTCGTTGATGTCCGGCTCGAGCCACGGAACGTGCGGGGCTCCGGAGCGGGACTGGTAAACGAGCGACCACGGGGCCGTGTCACCGGTTTCCTCCTCGACCCGGCGGATGACCTCGGCGCCGGATGCCAGGTGCTGGGCCACATAGGCCGAGCCTTCGGCGAACTGGCGCGGCTCGTCCTCCGAACGTCCGGCGGCTTCGGCGTCCCGCGTGGGAATGGAGTGGGTGGCGAAGAGAATGTGGACGGGTGCGTCCGGGGTGCCGGCGGCGGCCAGCTGGGCGCGGACGTCGGCCAGGCCGGCGGCTGTGCCTTCGATGAACGGTTCCACGAAGCCCGGGTGGTCGAAGTACTGGCGGACCTTGTCCACTTCCAGCTTTCCGTCCAGGCCGGTCGAGGTCAGTGCGAGGCCGATGTCTTCGCGGTACTGGCGGCAGCTGGAGTAGCACGAGTAGGCACTCGTGGTGACCATCAGGACCTTGCGGTGGCCGGCGTCGTACACGTCCTGCAGGGTCTGCGGGATGTAAGGATCCCAGTTCCGGTTTCCCCAGAAGACGGGGAGGTCGATGCCGCGGGCGGAAAGTTCGGCTTCGATACCGGCCTTGAGCGCCCGGTTCTGCTGGTTGATCGGGCTGATGCCGCCGTTGGCGCGGTAGTGGTGCGAGACCTCTTCGAGCCGTTCGTCCGGGATCCCGCGGCCGCGGGTGACGTTGCGCAGGAACGGGATGACGTCGTCCTGGCCTTCGGGGCCGCCGAAGGAGGCGAGGAGGACGGCGTCGTACTCTTTTGGCGCCATCCGGCCGGCTTCGGTGACCGGGTTAACGGCGGTGCCGGCGGCAGGCGGGCCCTGCGCTTCGAGCGGGCTCATGCGAGGACCTCGGCGATTTCCCCGGCGGTGACCCGGCGGCCGGTGTAGAACGGGATTTCTTCACGGACGTGGTGCCGGGCCTCGGTGGCGCGCAGGTGGCGCATCAGGTCCACGAGGTCCACCAGTTCGGGGGCCTCGAGGCCGAGGATCCATTCCCAGTCGCCCAGGGCGAACGACGAAACGGTGTTGGAGATGACCTGCGGGAAGTCGCGGCCCAGCAGTCCGTGGTCGCGCAGCATGGCGCCGCGCTCGGCCTCCGGCAGGAGGTACCACTCGTAGGAGCGGACGAACGGGTACACGCAGAGCCACTCGGCGGGTTCCACGCCGCGGGAGAACGCGGGGGTGTGGTTCTTGGCGAATTCGGCCTCGCGGTGCACACCCATGGCCGACCAGACGATCTCAGTGCCTGCGAAAAGGCTGCTGCGGCGGATGTCGCGGACGGCCTGCTGCAGCGCCTCGGGCTTGGGGCCGTGGAGCCACACCATGATGTCCGCATCTGCACGCATGCCCGAAACGTCGTAGCTGCCGCGGTGGACAACCCCCGCGTCCGCAAGGCGGCCCAGCAGGGCTTCGAATTCGACGGCAGCGTCGGCGCTGCGCTGGACGTCCGAGGAGCGCTTGAAAACCGTCCAGAGGGTGAAGAACTGCTCTGTTTCTTCGGCTGCTGATTTTCCGGCTACTGATTCGGTTTTACTGACAGATTCGGCAGAAGTGTGGCTCATAGTTACCAGTCTGCCCTCCGGTGCCGCCTAAGTCGAAACCGAACTCTTCTACAACGCGTAGAAGTGCTTAATTTCACAGCCCCTTCAGCCCGCAGCGGGCTCAGATCCGGCGCATCCGCACGTAGGCCACCCCGGCGGCGCAGGCCAGCGCTACCAGCCCGGCACCCCACCAGACCTGGGGAGACATTTCGCCCATCGGCGAGACGCTCACGGCGGACCTCATGACCGGTGCGCTCGAGACGCCGTAGCCGGGTCCGGACAGCGGCAGGACGCCTGCCGAGGTCAACATGGCCATGTTGGCAGGACCGTACCTGTTCGTGGTGGTCCACGCCGACGCGGTAGCGGTGGCCGCCGGCCCTGCAGCCCGGCTGCCGGTCGCCGGCGACGCCGCGCCGGTGGCCGGTATCTTGGCGGAGGTGCCGGGAGCGGTTCCTGCCGTTCCCGGAGCGGCCGGTGCGGCAGTTCCGGGCAGCGACGGGCTTGGCGCCCCGGGAGTGCCGGCCGGGGCCGCGCCGGTGGCGGGAACAGGCGCGGCCGGCGCCTGGGCGGGACCGGTGGACGGCCCTGCGGCTCCGCCTGCGGGAGCCGGTGCCGGTGCCGGTGCCGGCGTGCCCGACGGCGCGCTGCTTTCGGAGGGAGACGGCGACGGCGACGGCGTCTCCGGGTCAGGCGACGGTGAAGGCGTCACCGGGTCGGTCGTCGGAGACGGTGACGGTGTGGGCTGCGTCCGTTGTCCGGGCGGCGTCTGCTTGCCGGAGCCCGGTGCGGACGGGCGGGTGGGATCACCCTTGGGTCCCAGGACCACGGAGGCCCAGATATCCAGCGAGGGAACACCGGCTTCCACGGACGTCGTCGTGGCGGCGTCAGCGCCATCTGTGGTGTCCGGAGCCGGAACGAGGGACACAGCGTTGGATGCAGGAACACCTGCGGAAAGGACTAGTACCGCTCCGAGCGCCGCTGCTGCCGTGCCGCGCCGAAGACCCCCATGGAAACCAGTCAGCGTTCGAGTTTCTTCGGACTTCTGAATGACCATAGTCATCGACCCTAGCCAGAAAAACGTGCCATTAGAAACTTGCAAAGTAGCCCTGCAGGCGGTACTCGCGGGCTAGTGGAGGCTGTCCGCGATCTGTTTTTTGGTGTCGGCGACGACGGCCGCCAGGCCGTTGCCCGCCAGCCACCCGCCCACCATGACGAGCCTTCCGTCAGCAGCGCACACCCGGCGGACTTCCGCCACCCGCTGTCGATGGCCCACGGCTGCGAACGGCAGCACTCCGCCCCAGCTGACCACGTCCCAGTCGAGCACGTCATCGGCTGTGACAGGCACTGTCAGCAGGGCCGACGCATCCCGTAAGGCCGCATCAAGCAGGGCATGGCCACCCGCGCGGGAGCCGGCGCCGACCGGAGCGGCGGGACCGTCTTCAGGGAGCTGCTCACCCCGGCCGTATGACAGCCGGACGACGTGGGTGCCCGGCCCCGCTGCGGCCGCCAGCCAGTCCCACTTGGCGGTGGCGTGGGTCAATGCCTTGGCCTCGATGCCGGGTGTCTGCGGGGCCACCAGGATGCCCGTTCCCCGTGGCCGGCGGTCGAGTTCCGGGAGGTCAACAACTAGTGTCACAAGCTTTACGTCCGGACCGGCAGCCGGGCGGTGGCCGCCAAGGTCCGGCACGGCGTCCTGCAGCAGTCCCACGGCGGACGGGCCGTCAAGGGCCACCACCAGCAGGCCGGCCTCGTACGTTTGGTCCCCGGCCGAAACCCGCCAACCGTCAGCCGTCCTGGCCACCGCCCCTGCCGGGGTTCCGGTCAGGAGCGTGACGCCGCGCCGGCGCAGCTCCGCCACGAGGGCGCTGATCATTGTGTGCATGCCGCCGTGGAGGCCGGCGACGGCGGATCCCGCTTTGCTGCCCTGCGCCGGGGTGCCCCGGCGCTGGGCGGCGACGGCGGCAGCCAGGGAACCGTGGGCCCTGATTCCGTCGCGGAGTCCGGGCGCCACCATGTCCACGTCGAGGAGCGCGGGATCAGCGGAATGTACGCCGCCCACCACGGGCTCGACGAGCCGCTCCAGGACGCGGCGGCCCATCCGCTGCCGGACCAGGGCCGAGACGCTCATGATGCCCGCGCGGGTGCCCGCGGAAGCCGGCAGGAACCTGTCCAGTGAAGCCCGGAGGGAGCCGGCCAGTCCCAGCGTCCGTCGCACTTCGGGATCCCACGGGCTGGCCGGAATGCCCAGGACGCCGGTTTTGGGAAGTTCACGCGCGCCTTCGGGGAGCTGGACCCAGGCGCCGCCAGGATGGGGTGCCACGATACTGCCGGCGATGCCCAGTTCCGCCGCGAGGTCCGCTACGGCGCTTGAACGGGTGGCGAAGGACTCCGCTCCGCTGTCCAGCGTCAGGCCGCCCACCACATGGCTGCCCACGCAGCCGCCCCAGGCTTCAGTGGCTTCCAGGACGGTGACGTGCCTGCCGGTTTTGGCTAGCTCAAGGGCGGCGAGCAGGCCTGAAACGCCGCCTCCCACCACCACCGCCGTAGGAACGGACGCTTCCGGCGTGGCTGCGCTCACCATTTACTCCGGGGAAATCGAGTGAATAAGTTCGACGACTCGCGTCAGGACGTCAGGGTCGGTCTCCGGCGGCACGCCGTGGCCCAGGTTCAGGACGTGGCCGGGGGCGGCAGACCCGGCCCGGATGACCTCCCGGACGTGCGCTTCGAGGACTGACCACGGAGCTGACAGCAGGGCGGGGTCGATGTTGCCCTGCAGCGGGACGGTCCCGCCCAGCCGGCGGTTCGCTTCGTCCAGCGGCAGCCGGTAGTCAACGCCCACCACGTCGACGCCGACGTCGCGCATGGCCACCAGGAGCTCGGAGGTTCCGGTGCCGAAGTGGATCAGCGGCGCACCGAGGTGGCGGACGTGGTCCAGCGCACGGGCAGAGGCCGGGGCCACGAAGCGTTCGTAGTCGGCCAGCCCCAGCGAGCCCGCCCAGGAGTCGAACAACTGGCCTGCGGAAGCACCGGCTTCCAGCTGGGCGCGCAGGAACATGCCCGAGGCGTCGGCAGCCCAGTTGGCCAGGGCGGTCCAGGTTTCGGGGTCGGCGTGCATCATGGTGCGCGGGCCGAGGTGGTCGCGGGAGGGCTTGCCTTCAACCATGTACGCGGCGAGGGTGAAGGGCGCACCTGCGAAACCGATCAGCGGCGTTTTGCCGAGCTGGGCAACGGTAAGGCGGACGGCTTCCCGGATCGGCTCCAGCGCTTCCCAGGTCAGCTTCGGGAGCGCCGCGACGTCCGCGGCAGTGCGGACCGGCTTGTCCAGGACCGGACCAACGCCCGGAACGATGTCCACGCCCACGCCGGCCAGTTTCAACGGAATCACGATGTCCGAGAAGAAGATGGCGGCGTCGACGTCGTGCCGGCGCACGGGCTGCAGCGTGATCTCGGAGGCCAGCTCGGGGCGCAGGCAGGAATCCAGCATGGCCACGCCTTCGCGCACCTTCAGGTATTCCGGCAGGGAACGGCCGGCCTGCCGCATGAACCAGACGGGCCGACGGCTCGGCTTACCGCCGCGGTAGGCGGTGATGAGCGGCGAATCAGCCGTGCGGCCGTCCATCAGCGGGTGTCCTGCATCCAGGGTGGCATCGGTGAACGGGGCGTCGGAGACCGTTCCGTTGGACGTTGCAGCGCTTGAAGTCATGACTCCGATTGTCCCTAAAGTCGCGCGGAAAAGATAACGACAGGCTGTCATCCGGTCCCGGCCGGCGCCTTCCGTGGCAGGAATCACAGGCCGCCGTGGGGTTCGCCACTGCGCTTTGTTGTTCTACGCCGTGACGTAAAAGCTATGATTGTGATGCTGTGGTTCTTTTTTCATTGGTGGCTACACACGCCGACATCGACCTCGAGACCGTTGCTCAACTGAGCACCGGTGCTTCCGAGCTTGCTACATCCGCACTCTCCGGGTCGCCGGCAGTGACGGGTGCGGTGGTGCTTGCCACCTGCAACCGCTTCGAAATTTATGGTGAAGCGCCTCATCCGGATGACGTGGAAGCGGCACGCGCCGCCCTAGTTGCCCAGATCAGTGAACGCACCGGACTCAACGAGCAACTGGTCTCCCGCTCATTCAACACGCGCACCGGCGGCGAAGTCAGCCAGCACCTTTTCGCCGTGAGCTCCGGCCTGGACTCGGCTGTGGTCGGCGAACGCGAAATCGCCGGGCAGGTTCGCCGGGCACTCATCACCGCCCAGCATGAAGGCACTGCCAGTTCAGGCCTCGTCCGGCTCTTCCAGGCAGCATCCAAGACCGCCAAGGACGTCGGTGCGCAGACGGCCCTGGGATCCCGCGGACTGTCCATCGTCTCGGTGGCCCTGGATCTCGCCACCGACCTTTCCGAGGACCCCGACTGGTCCGCCAAGAAAGCCGTGGTCTTCGGGACCGGCGCCTACGCGGGCGCCACCATGTCGTTGCTCCGTGAACGCGGGTGCACGGACATTTCCGTCTTTTCCTCCTCCGGACGCGCCGAAGCCTTCGTCGCCACGCGCGGCGGCAAGGCCCTCGACTCCGATTCGCTTCCCACCGCGGTGGCCGCGGCGGACGTCATGATCGGGTGCAGCGGCTCCGATACCCGCGTGGAAGCGGACGAACTCGCCCGTGTCCGCGCCGGCTCACCCCAGACTCTGATCGCCATCGACCTGGCGCTCACCCATGATTTCGACCCCGCAGTGGGAGAGCTCGACGGCGTGGAGCTGCTGACGCTCGAATCCGTGCGGCTCGCTGCTCCCCAGGAGCAGGCCGAATCCCTGGCGCAGGCCAGCGGCATCGTCACCGGCGCGGCCGCAGCGTTCGAGCAGGAGCGCGAGGCCAGGTCCGTGGACTCGGCGATCGTCGCGCTGCGCCGCCACACCATGAACGTCCTCGACGCCGAAATGGAAAAGGTCCGGGCACGCCATGGCTGCACGGCCGCCGCCGAGGAAGTCGAGTTCGCCCTGCGCCGGATGGTCAAGCAGCTGCTGCACGTCCCCACGGTCCGGGCGCGGGAGCTTGCCTCCAACGGCCAGCAGGAACAATACATCGCGGCCCTTGATGCGCTGTACGGCATCACCGTTGAGCAGCCCGCCGCTGCCCCGGCAGCCGAATGCCCCGTGGACCACGGCCAGGCCGGCCCCGCGTCCGCCGACATCCGGCGCGAAACCGCCTAGCCCAAGGCTTCCGGCCGCCCCGGCGTCAGCCGAAGGCGTTTATCCCCGTCATCTCCGCCGAGAGCGTCCACAGGCGTGCAGCATCCGACGGATCCACCGCGTGCGCATCCACTCCCCTGATCCGGGCTTCAGGGCTTCCCGTCCGGGTGGGTTCGGCGATGTCGCAGTCCTCGCAGTAGACCCCGCCCATGCCCTCCAGCGCCGGGGACGTGGCGGCCCACACTGACGTTGCGGCGCCCTGTGCCGGGGTCTTGAACCGGGCATCGACGTTGCCGTCCTGGTCCATCCAGCCGGCGGCCACCATTTCCTCGCGTGGCAGGTGGCGCTGCAGTTCCGTCATGATGCCGCCGGGATGCACGGCGAAGGCCCGAACCCCGGCATCCCGTCCGAGGAAGTCCAGGTGTACGGCGAAGAGGGAGTTGGCCGTCTTGGCCTGGCCGTAGGCCTTCCATTTGTCGTAGCCGGTGTCGAAATTGATGTCGTCGAAACGGATGGGCGAGAGCTTATGCCCGGTGGACGAGAGTGAGATGACGCGCGCGCCCCGTCCGGCGGCCAGCGCGGGCCACAGCAGGTTGGTCAGGGCAAAGTGGCCCAGATGGTTGGTGGCGAACTGCGACTCCCAGCCCGGGCCCACCCGGTGCTCGGGGCTGGCCATGATGGCGGCGTTGTTGATGAGGATGTCCAGGCCGGCGCCTGATTCCCCGGACGCGGACAGGAAGTTGTCCGCAAAGCTTGTCACGCTCGCCAGGTCCGCCAGGTCCAGCGCGCCGACACTTACGGTTCCGCCTTCCGCCCCGGCTGGCAGTGCGAAGTGTATTCCGGCCCCTTCCAGGATTTCCCGCGCATGGCCGGGCCTCCGGGCGCCCACCAGCACCTGGGCGCCGGCGGACACCAGTGCCCGGACCGTCTCCAGCCCCAGTCCGGAGTACCCGCCCGTGACGATGGCAGTCCTGCCGGTGAGGTCGATGCCGGCAATGACTTCAGCGGCGGTCGACTCCTTGCCGAATCCGGAGCCGGTCTTGTGTTGCGGGGTCCTGTTTGTGTCCTGGTTCATTGCTGGGCCTTCCTCGGTGTGCGGTGGCGCGGCTGGTCAGAAGCGTGTTCAGGCTTGGTCAGAAGCGTGTTCAGAGTCCGGTCAGTACACCGGCTTGGAAGGCTCCACTTCCCGGACCCAGGCAAGGATGCCGCCGTCGAGGTGGCTGACCCGCTGGTAGCCTGCCTTGCGCGCGGCTGCCAGGACAGCTGCTGAGCGCGTCCCGGCTTTGCAGTGGAACACGATGTCCTTGTCCTGGGGCAGCTGGGCCCACGCCTCCCCCGCCAGGATCGTGCCCTGCGGGATAAGGACGGAGCCATCGATGCTGACGATGTCATGCTCGCCGGGCTCGCGGACGTCCACGAGTTCGAAATCCTTCAGGCCGGCTTTGCGCGAGGCCAGCATGGTGGCCAACTGCGGGGCCGTCACAGTGTCTTCCTTGGCAGTCTCAGCCTCCGGAACTATTCCGCAGAAGGCCTCGTAGTCGGTGAGTTCCGTGATGCGCTCGGCGGCCGGGTCGCGTGCCACCCTGATCTCCCGCCAGCTTCCGCCGAGGGCGTCGAACAGCGCAACGCGCCCCAGCATGGAGCGCCCGACGCCGGTGATCAGCTTGACTGCCTCGGTGACCATGAGCGAGCCGACGGCGGCGCACAGCATCCCGAACACGCCGCCCTCGCCGCAGGAAGGCACCGAGCCGGCCGGCGGCGCCTCCGGGTAGAGGTCGCGGTAGGTGGGGCCGTACTTCTCCCAGAACACGCTGACCTGGCCGTCGAAGCGGAAAATCGAGCCCCAGACGTAGGGTTTGCCGAGGATGGCGGCGGCGTCATTGACCAGGTAGCGGGTGGCGAAATTGTCGGCGCCGTCCAGGATGAGGTCGTAGCCGGCGAACAGCTCCAGCGCGTTCGAGGCGTCCAGCCTGACATTGTGGAGCTGAACCTCCACCAGGGGGTTCAGAGCGGCAATGGAGTCGCGGGCTGACTCGATCTTGGGCTTTCCCACATCCGCAACCCCGTGGATGACCTGGCGCTGCAGGTTGCTCAGGTCCACGGCGTCGTCGTCGATGATTCCCAAGGTTCCCACGCCCGCAGCGGCAAGATAAAGCAAGGCCGGCGAGCCCAGGCCGCCGGCACCGATAACCAGGACCTTGGCGTTCTTGAGCCTGCGTTGGCCCAGCGTGCCGATTTCGGGAATGATGAGGTGGCGGGAGTAGCGCTCCACCTCTTCGGCGGTCAGGGCATCCGCCGGTTCCACGAGGGGATCCAGGGTTGCAGGGACAGGAGTTGCGGTGAACGTGGAAGCCATACTTCAATGTATGCCCGAAGATGCCGCCAGGTCATATTACCCGCGCGTAAAGTGTAGGTAACTGCAATCGAAAGAAGGCCAACAGTGGTTCATCATGCACCGGTTGATCGGACACAGGCCGGGAAGGCAGCCGCGGGACAGGCGCGCACCGGCGGTGCGCGTTCAGCGCGGCTTCCGCGTGACGAACGGCGCGCCCAGCTGCTGGCCGCCGCGCAGGAAGTCTTCGTGGCCAACGGCTACCACGGTGCGGCCATGGACGAGATCGCGGAAACGGCCCACGTCAGCAAGCCGGTGCTGTACCAGCACTTCCCTTCCAAGCGCGAGCTCTACCTCGCCCTGCTGGACAGCCACCTCAGTGCCCTGACCGAGTTGATGATGGGGGCGCTGAATTCCACCGACGACAACGACGAACGTGTCCAGGCGGTCATGCGGGCCTATTACCGCTTTATTGCCAGTGACGACCAGGCACACCGCCTGGTCTTCGAATCAGACCTGATTAATGACAGCGACGTCAGCTCCAGGCTCGAAACATTCAACAAGGCTTTTGCCGATGCCATCGCGCGGGTCATCGCCGAGGACACCAAGCTCCCCATGCTGGAGGCCCAGCTGCTGGGGCGCGGACTCGCCGGAATGGCGCAGGTCAGCGCGCGTTACTGGCTCGAAACCGACGGAAACCTGGACCTCGATGTGGCCAGCGACCTGATCTATCGTTTAGCTTGGCGCGGAATCTCCCGCTTTCCCAAGGAAACCTAGACTACAAATAGAGAACACCTTTAGAACTTTGATTGGCTGGGAGGCCTCGCTGTGGAAGTAAAGATCGGCATTCAGAACATCGGCCGCGAAATTGTGCTGGAATCGGCTCAGGATGCTGACGCTGTTGCAAAGCTCGTCGAGGAAGCCATCGCCAAGGGCTCCGAGCTTCGCCTGGCTGACGAAAAAGGCCGTGTGGTCATCGTTCCCGCCAACGTCCTGGGCTACGTCGAAATCGGGGCAGAAGAAGCCCGCCGCGTCGGTTTCGGCCAGCTCTAGGCCCCCGCTTAGCCCAACCCGCCCCGCAGCAAGGAGTTCGCCGAAAATGCTTTCCCTGGTCATCGTGGCCCTGGTCACCGCTGCCGCAGGCTTTGTTGTCTGGGCCAACGACCGGCGCCACGCGAAGTACGGCATCGCCATGCCGCCGGGCGTCTCCGTCGCCGTGGGGATGCTGAGCTGGATCATCTTCATGGCAGCGGGGCTTGGCTACCAGCCCGGCCTGACGTGGATTCCGTGGGTTCTGCCCATGGTCCTGGGCACCGGGGCGGCACTCGCCGCCGCGGTGTACCTGGGCCGCAAGCGCACCCTGCATGACACGAGGCAGCTGACGGCCGCCCTCAGGCTCTAGCCGGAGCTACAGATCCGGTTCGTGCCCTTCCTCGGTGCAGAGGCACAGCCGGTTTCCCTGAGCATCCGTGACCACCACCCAGTTGGGTGCGTGGTCACGGTTCATTAAGGCCCCTGTGGCGGCTGTTTTCTCCAGTGCCGGGCCGGATTCCGCCTTGCTGCGGTGGATGTCCAGGTGGAAGCGGTTCTCGTTCGGGGCGGGCGTTTGCTGGAACCAGACTCCGGGGCCGCGGCCGTAGGGGTCAACCAGGTCGCCGTACCGGCCTTTCCGGTAGCCAAGGGCAGTCCGCCACACCTCGGAAATCTCGTCGGGGTTTGCCGTGTCGATGGCGATCTCCACCGTCCGGTACAAGCCGGGTTCCACGGCCGCCGAGGCCGCAGCGGCCGCCAGGCTCACGGCCGCAGCTGCGGCGACGTCACGCTCCGTCACCTCCGTGCCGGCGTCGTGCGAGGTGAAGCGGATGAACACCCTGTTGTAGCGCCAGTCCAGGTCCGGGTGGTGGTTTTGTTCCTCAGCAAGGCGCCCGACGGCGGCAATCAGGTCAAGCGCTCCGGCCGCCGTCGGCGTCTTGAAAACGGTCACCAGGCCGCCCAGCCGGTACCTCCAGTCGGGCAGGTCCGCCAGGGCGGCGTCGATCCGGGCTCGGGTCAGAACATCTTCCTTGCCGGTCACCGCTGGCTCCTTGCATGGTTCGGACTGCTACAGGAACTCCGCCCGGCCTTCCATGGCGGACGAGGCAAGGGCGTGTTCGCGGCGCGGAATCCGGCCGGCCGCCTTCGCCAGCCTACCGGCGATGACAGCGTGTTTGAAGGCCTCTCCCATCATCGCCGGGTTCTGCGCCCGGGTCACTGCGGTCGCCAGCAGCACGGCGTCGCAGCCCAGCTCCATGGCCAGGGCCGCGTCGGACGCCGTACCGATGCCGGCGTCCAGCACCACGGGAACGGATGCCCTGGAAACGATGAGCTCGATGTTGTGCGGGTTCAGGATGCCCAGGCCGGTGCCGATGGGCGATCCGAGCGGCATGACGGCCGTGGCTCCGAGGTTCTCCAGCCGCAGGGCCAGCACGGGATCGTCATTCGTGTAGGCGAACACCTTGAACCCGCGGTTGACCAGTTGTTCGGTGGCGTCCACCAGCTCAACGGCGTCCGGCAGGAGGGTGTGTTCGTCGGCAATCACTTCAAGCTTCACCCAGTCCGTTTCCAGGGCTTCCCGCGCCAGTTCCGCAGTCATGACGGCGTCGCGTGCCGTGAAGCAGCCCGCCGTATTGGGCAGCACCCTGATGTTGTGGTCCACCAGGAGCTGGAACAGCGAACCCGTTTCCGCCGGGGAGTAGCGGCGCATGGCCACGGTGGTCAGCTCCGTGCCCGACGCGATTAGAGCCGCCCCCAGGCCGTCCAGGCTGGGCGCGCCGCCGGTGCCCATGATCAGCCGTGATCCCAGGTGGACACCGTCCACGATGAAGGGGTCCGCCGTGTGCTGTGCGGTCCCTGCCGCGCCGGCAACCGTAGTTCCTGCCATGATGCTCAACCTCCCTGTACTGCGGTAACGAGTTCGACGTCGTCGCCCTCGGCGAGCGCCGTGACGAACCACTGGCTGCGCGGCACCACCTCGGAGTTCCGGGCCACTGCGACGCCCAGTTTCCGACCGTCGGCGGCCTGCCCGCTGGGGGCGAGGTTCCTGCCCGTGACCTGGCTGATGAGGGTGGTGACGGACGCGCCGTCCTCCACCGCATGGACGGTGCCGTTCAGAGTGATGTTCATGCTGTTTCCTTGTTCGGGTCAATTGTGACGATGTTCAGTGGCGCTGCCGGCGTTCCCGGCGTCGGCGAGGGGACGGAAAACCGGTCGGGCCGGAAGGGCGCCCAGCGGGGATCGGCGTTGCCGTCCATGAGCTGCCTGCAGATGGACCCCGCCGCAGGAGTGAGCAGGACACCGTGCCGGAAGAACCCGGTGGCAATGATCAACCCCTCGACGTCGCCGCCGGTTCCCGCGGCGGCTACGCGCCCCAGCAGGGGCGCGTTGTCCGGTGTTCCCGGACGGGCCCGCGCCGTGGCTTCCAGGAGTTCCAGTTCGGCGACGGCCGGAACCAGCACCTGCGCGTCACGGAGCAGCTGGTAGACGCCGCCGGCGGAAACAGCTGAACGGGCCGGCGTTGCGTGTTCGGTTCCAAGGCCGGCAGCCTCTGCCCCCGGGAGGGCGTCTTCACGCTGGGTGGCCCCGATCACCACGGTTCCGTCCTGCCGGGGCACGATGTAGACGGGAACCCCATGGACCATGCCGCGGACGGTGGATGTCAGCAGCGGCCGCAGGTAGGCGGGGACCCGAAGGCGCAGGATGTCGCCGTACACCGGGCGGAGGGGCAGCTTCAGTCCCGCCGGCAACCCGTTGAGGGCCGCAGACTCCAGCCCGTTGGCAATGATCGTCTCCCCGGCATGCACCGCACCTCCCCCGGCCAGGCTGACGCCGCTGACCCGCCCGTCCGCCCACAGCAGGCCGTCCGCCCGCCGGCGCACGGCGGAACCTGCCAGCGACTCGGCGATCAGGGCAAGGAGCTTGCGGGGATCCACCTGGTGGTCCGCCGGGATGTCGAAGGCACAGGAGATTCCGGGGCTCAGCAACGGTTCCCGTGCCCGCGCCTCCCTGACAGTCAGCGGTTCCACCGTGAGGCCGCTCGACAGCTGGACGCCGCGCAGGTCGGCGAGCGCCCGGCGGTCGGCGGCGTCGGCACCCACGGCGAGGGTCGACGTCGTGAGGTAGCCGGTGTCCGGGCCGCCGCTGCCGGATTCCCCGGGTTTCCCCCGGGGTTGAAGGCTCGCGGCAAAGCCGGGCCACAGCGCGGAGGAGTGAAGCATGAGCTCCAGGAGGTCCTCCTCCTGGTAGTGGAGTTCGCTGACCGGTGCCAGCATGCCGGCGGCGGCCCAGCTCGCTCCGGTGCCGGGCGCGTCATCGATGAGCACCACGGACCGGCCCGACTGCCGGGCCTCCCAGGCGATGCCGTGGCCGATGATTCCACCGCCAACCACGGCGACGTCGGCGCTGATGTCGCGGCTGCGCGCGGCGGGGCTGCCCGTTGGGGATTGCGGGGTCATTGTCATCCTTCCCTACGCCGGTACTAACCGGATCAGGTCAAGCGGTCGGCTCTGACGCCCTCTCAGCCCTGCAGCTTTGTGACAGCTGCCGCGGGCTCCCGCGGTACTCCCCCAGTTTAGGGGAACTAGGCTGGTGCCATGACCGAGCAAGCTCTCCTCACTGACGCCCGCCTGTACCTCTGCACCGACGCCCGCACGGATCGCGGCGACTTCGAAGACTTCGTCGATGCCGCCTACGCCGGCGGCGTCGACATCATCCAGCTCCGCGACAAGAACCTGGAGGCAGCCGAAGAACTCGAGCTTCTTGATGTGCTGCAGTCCGTTGCGCGCCGCCACGGACGCCTCTGGTCGGTCAACGACCGCGCGGATGTCGCCTCGCTCTCCGGCGCACCGGTGCTGCACATCGGGCAGAAGGATCTTCCGCTGGCGGCTGCCCGGAAGTTCCTCGGCAACGACGCCGTAATCGGCCTGTCAACGCACGGCACCGAACAGATCGACGCCGCGGTGGCCGCCTCCCGCGGTACCGGCGGGCTGGACTACTTCTGCGTGGGGCCGGTCTGGGCCACGCCCACGAAGCCGGGCCGGGCCGCCGTCGGCCTCGACCTGGTCCGCTACGCGGCCCGGGCCAGCGGCAACGAAACAGCAGGCGGGACCACGGTCCCGTGGTTCGCCATCGGCGGCGTTGACCTGGGCAACGTCGAGCAGGTGGTGGCTGCAGGGGCGCAGCGGATCGTGGTGGTCCGCGCCATCACCGAGGCTGACGACCCCGCCGCAGCCGCGCGGTCACTGCTCGAAGCGCTCGACGCCGGCGCATCCTGACTACCCGGTCAGTCCGAGCTGCGTCATCCGCTTGGAGTGGTTTTCCGCCAGCCCGGCGATCAGGCCGCTGACCAGCTCCTTCGCCGCGGCGGTGTCCTCACCGCCGATCAGGTTTCCGGGGAACGCGTGCTCGTAGCTGACGCGCTGTGCCTGGGTCAGGGCTTCGCCCAGCAGCCGCCTGCCCCAAAGCGCCAGCCTGGAGGCGAGCCTGGGATCATCGGCGAGGGCGCCCTTGAGCCGGTCGCGGAGAACCTCCGTCGTTTCATCGGAGGCCTGGATCTGTTCGATGAGCTCCCGTGTATCGGCGTCGACGTAGTGTGAGATGGCCCGGTAGAAGTCGGCGGAGACCGTGTCGATGACATAGGCCTTCATCAGCGATTCGAACCAGTCGGCCGGGCGTGTCCGCGAGTGGAAATAGTCCACTGCCGGCTGGAACGGCAACATGGCGTCCTCGGCGTCGAACCCCCTGGCCTCGAGCCTGGCGCTCACCAGTTCGTAGTGCCGGAACTCCACTACGGCGATCCTGCCGAGCACGGCACGGTCGTGGAGGGTGGGTGAATAGCGCGCGTCGGCGGCAAAACGCTCAAAGGCCGACAGCTCGCCGTAGGCCATCATTCCGAACAGGTCTGTGACGAAGCGGTTGTAGCGAGCAGTGTCAGCCGAGGTTGAGCTCATCGTCCAAGACTAATGGCGGAAATGGAGCTAACCTGACTTTCGTGTCCCATCATCGCCTGACTCCAAGTGTCCACGAACAGACCAACCGGCTGGCCGACGCGCTGAACGCGCTCCGCACGGAGTTGGAACTGCCGGGGCCTTTCCCTGACGATGTCCTGCAGGATGCGCTGGCGGCCATTGCGGAACACAAAATGCCGGACCTGGACCTTACGGATGTGGGCTTTGTGACCATAGATCCGGCGTCGTCCACGGACCTGGACCAGGCCCTGTTCATCGAGCGGTCCGGCGACGGATACAAGGTGTTCTACGCCATCGCCGATGTGCCGTCCTTTGTGGCACCGGGCGGGGCGCTGGATGCCGAAACCCGCCGCCGGGGGCAGACGTTCTACGCCCCGGACGGGCGGATTCCGCTGCACCCGGAAGTCATCAGCGAAGAGGCAGGCAGCCTGCTGGCCGGCCAGTTGTGCTCCGCTTTCGTCTGGGAGTTCGACCTGGACGAAGCAGCCCGCGTGCAGTCGGTGCTGGTGCGCCGCGCCAAAATCCGGAGCCGTGCCAAGCTCAGCTACAAGGGCGTCCAGGCCGAACTCGACGCCGGCACTGCCGCCCCCGTCCTGCAACTGCTCAAGGAAGTAGGGCTCAAGCGGGTGGAACTGGAGAGGCTGCGCGGCGGAGCCAGCCTGAACATGCCGGAACAGGACATCGAACAGCTGCCCGACGGCGGCTACCGCATTGTGGCTGCCCCGTCCCTTCCGGTGGAGGACTGGAACGCCCAGATCTCCCTCATGACCGGCATGGCCGCGGCGGACCTCATGCTCGAAGGCAAAGTGGGCATCCTGCGGACCATGCCGTCCCCCGATGAACGCTCGCTCCTGCACTTCAAGCGGCAGACCAACGCGCTCGGAAAGCCCTGGGACGGCCGGGCCAGCTACGGGGAATACCTGCGCTCCCTTGATCCCACCGACCCCCGGCAGCTGGCCATCCTGCACTCCGCCGGCATGTTGTTCCGGGGCGCCGGCTATACGCCCTTCGACGGCACCGTGCCGAAGGACGCCATCCAGTCCGCAATCGGAGCTGCCTACGCGCACACCACGGCCCCGCTGCGGCGCCTGATTGACCGTTTTGTCCTCGTGATCTGTGAGGCCCTGAGCAACCGGACCGCTGTTCCCGGCTGGGCCCGTGACGCCCTGCCGTCCCTGCCGGAGATCATGGCGGCCTCGGACCAGCTGGCAGCAAGGATGGAGCGGCTGGCCCTGGATACGGTGGAGGCCGCCCTCCTCGTCAACCACATCGGGCAGGAGTTCGACGCCGTGGTCATCTCCGGGTCCAAACCGGGCAAGACGAACGGAAACGGCGGCGGCAACGGCAACGGCAACGGACCGTCCGGCATCATCCAGATCGCGGACCCCGCGGTGACGGCCAGGTGCCCCGGCGAACTCGAATCCGGCACCACTGTCCGGGTCAGGCTGATCTCCTCGGACATCGACACACGCGAGATCCGGCTGGAGCTGGTGGAGTGATTGAGGATTGACTATGGGCCGTGCCCGGGGCGTCAGTCGGTGATGGTTGCGGTCAACAGCTAGACTGAAGGGGTAGTAATGGATGCCCGGTCGTTGATTTCCATGATTTTTGAATTCAACAAGCCCGCCCCTACGCGATCTTGAGATACACCCGTTGGTCCCCAGTGCCAGCATTTAGATAGCCCGCGATCGGCTTCCACTGGATTTGCTTGCGCGCCTGAGCGTGCTCCGGAACGGCCTTGCGGCCGGCCCCGTTGAGCAAGCAGCGCCAATGCCCAAATGAATAAGGAAACTCCCCTGTGAGTGAATTGCACACGCACCAACTTCTGACCGACGACACCGGCACCGAATCGATCGAGCCGGAAGAGACCATCATCTCGGACGAAAAACCGCACGAGATCGAGGAAAAAACCTTCGCCGACTACAACGTCCGCGCCGACATCGTCGAGTCCTTGGCCGACGCCGGAATCACCCACCCCTTCCCCATCCAGGCGATGACCCTGCCCGTGGCCCTCGCCGGCCACGACATCATCGGCCAGGCGAAGACCGGTACCGGCAAGACCCTGGGCTTCGGCATCCCCGCGCTGCAGCGCGTGGTGGGGCGCGACGACCCCGGATTCGACAAGCTGGCCGTCCCGGGCGCCCCGCAGGCCCTGGTGATCGTTCCGACCCGCGAACTCGCCGTCCAGGTGGCCAAGGACCTGGAAAATGCCGCGAAAAAGCGCAATGCCCGCATTGCCACCATCTACGGCGGCCGCGCCTATGAGCCGCAGGTGGAAGCCCTGCAAAAGGGCGTCGAAGTTGTTGTCGGTACCCCCGGCCGCCTGATCGACCTGTACAAGCAGAAGCACCTGAGCCTGAAGAACGTCAAGATCGTCATCCTCGATGAGGCCGACGAAATGCTGGACCTCGGCTTCCTGCCGGACGTCGAGACGCTGATCGCCGGAACCCCGGCCGTCCGCCAGACCCTGCTGTTCTCGGCCACCATGCCCGGCCCGGTCATCGCCATGGCCCGCCGCTACATGACCCAGCCCACCCACATCCGTGCTGCTGACCCGGACGACGAGGGCCTCACCAAGCGCGACATCCGCCAGCTGATCTACCGCGCCCACAGCATGGACAAAGTCGAGGTCGTCGCCCGCATCCTGCAGGCCCGCGGACGCGGCCGCACCATCATCTTCACCAAGACCAAGCGCACCGCCGCCAAGGTGGCCGAGGAACTGGTGGACCGCGGCTTCGCCGCCGCCGCCATCCACGGCGATCTCGGCCAGGGCGCCCGCGAACAGGCACTGCGTGCCTTCCGCAACAACAAGGTTGACGTCCTGGTGGCCACCGACGTCGCCGCCCGCGGCATCGACGTCGACGACGTCACGCACGTGATCAACTACCAGTGCGTGGAGGACGAAAAGATCTACCTGCACCGCGTGGGCCGCACCGGCCGCGCCGGCAACAAGGGCACTGCTGTGACCTTCGTTGACTGGGACGACATGCCCCGCTGGGGCCTGATCAACAAGGCGCTGGGCCTGAGCTACCCGGAGCCGGTGGAAACCTACTCCTCCTCGCCGCACCTCTACGAAGAGCTGGACATCCCCGAAGGCACCAAGGGCCGCCTGCCCCGCGACAAGCGCGTCCTTGCCGGCGTCGACGCCGAAGTCCTGGAGGACCTGGGAGAGACCGGCAAGAAGCCGGGGCGCAGCAGCTCCAGGGACAGCGGCCGGGACACCGCCCGTGGCGGAAACACCGGAGGCGGGCGCGACAGCGGCCGCACCGGCAGCAGGACCCCGCGCCGCAGTGGCGCCGAAGCCGGCGGACGCTCGGGTGAGCGCCGCCGTCGTCCCGCCGAAACGGACGCCGCCGCCCCGGCCGAGGCTCCGGCCCAGGCCCCCGTCTCGGCACGGGCAGCTTCAGCCAGCGCCCCGGCCGAGGTGGACCGGGCAACCCGGGCCCGGCGCCGGACCCGCACCCGCCGCCGCAACGGCGAGGTGGTTGCCGGCGGCGACTCGCAACCAAGCGGCGCCGAGGCCTAACCCCCTCAATGACTGACACCGTCTGGGCGCCGGACGGCAGCAACCTGGTGGTACACGCGGACAACGCCGAGTACCTCCCCACGCTGCCGGACGGCGCCTTCACACTCATCTACGTCGACCCGCCGTTCAACACCGGCCGCGCCCAGAGCCGGCAGCAGACCACCATGGTGCGGAACGCGGACGGCGGCGGCGACCGCGTGGGTTTCAAGGGCCGCTCCTATGACACGATCAAAGGCGCCCTGCACAAATACGACGACGCCTTCAGCGACTACTGGTCGTTCCTGGAACCCAGGCTCGTGGAAGCGTGGCGGCTGCTGGCCGACGACGGCACCCTCTACCTCCACCTGGACTACCGGGAAGTGCACTACGCCAAGGTGATGCTGGACGCCATCTTCGGCCGCGAATGCTTCCTGAACGAAATTATCTGGGCCTACGACTACGGCGCCCGTGCCAAGTTCCGCTGGCCCACCAAGCACGACAACATTCTGGTGTACGTCAAAAACCCGTCCAAGTACCACTTCGACAGCGCTGAAGTGGACCGCGAACCCTACATGGCGCCCGGGCTGGTGACTCCGGAAAAGCGGGAGCTCGGCAAGCTGCCCACGGACGTCTGGTGGCACACCATCGTCTCCCCCACCGGCAAGGAAAAGACCGGCTACCCGACGCAGAAGCCCGAGGGCCTGATCCGTCGCGTCGTGGCTGCTTCAAGCCGGCCGGGCGACTGGTGCCTGGACTTCTTCGCGGGCTCCGGCACCCTGGGCGCGGTGGCCGCCAAGCTCGGCCGGAAATTCGTCTGCGTGGACCAGAACCAGCCCGCCATCGACGTCATGACCAAGCGCCTCAGCGCCCAGGCCACGTTCACGTCCTTCCCGCCCAACTAGGTCGCAGCAGGTGTCGTTTTGAGCCTCCAAAACGACACCTGCTGCTACCTACTTGGGATTCTCGGGTCACATCACGGACGCACGACGGCGGTTCCGGTCGCCTGCTCTTCGATCCTCGCCAGGACCTCGGGCGAGGTCAGGTTCTCGCCCAGCACGTTGGGCTTGCCGGTGCCGTGGTAGTCGGAGGAGCCCGTGATCAGCAGGCCATGTTCCTCGGCAAGCGTCCGGAGGTAGGCCCGGCCGTCTTCCGGGTTGTCGCGGTGCTCGATCTCCAGTCCGGCCAGTCCGGCGTCGATCATTTCCAGGTACGTGCTCCTGCCCACCACACGGCCGCGTGCGGACGCCACCGGGTGGGCAAACACCGGCACGCCGCCCGCCGCCCGGACCAGGGCCACGGCGACGGCCGGATGCGGGGCGTAGTGCTGGACGTAGTACCGGGAATGGGAGGTCAGGATCGAGGCGAAGGCTTCGGTCCGGTCTGCGACCACTCCGGCGGCCACCAGGGCGTCGGCAATGTGCGGCCGGCCGAGCGTAGCGCCGGGTGCTACGTGGTGGATGACGTCGTCCCAGGTCAGCGGGTAGTCCTCGGCCAGGAGGGTAACCATGCGTTCGGCCCGGGTGAGGCGCGCGTCCTTGGCCTTGGTGATTTCCTCCAGCAGGCCCGGGTGCGACGGATCATGGAGATAACTGAGGAGATGGACGCTGATCCCTTCGTCGGTCCGGCAGGAGACTTCCATGCCCGGCACGAGCGCAATCCCTTCGGCCCGGGCCGCGAGCGAGGCCTCGGCCCAGCCGTCGGTGGAATCGTGGTCGGTCAGGGCCACCACGTCCAGGCCCGCCGCTGCGGCGGACGCCATCACCGTTGCAGGCGGCTCCGTGCCGTCGGAAACGTTCGAGTGCGCATGCAGATCAATCCTCACTTGCCCAGCCTAGTAGATGCCCGCCGCGGGTGGCCGGTGCAGTACCGGCCGGTTGCCGGTGCGGTACCGGCCGGTGGCGGGCGCAGTGCTCGGTGGCCCCGGCCACGCCGCTGGTGAGACGATGGGACGGTGAACGATGCAGACAACACCTACAACGGTGAAACGACAGCTACCCAGCCCCTCGAAGAGCGCGTCAACAACCGCTCGCAGCGGCCCAGTTCCGACGCCTTCAAGGCCTTTATGGCCAGCAACTGGGCGCCCTCGGCACAAGAGCTCCCCGATCGGGATGCCGTGGCCGACCACGCCGCCGCCCGGCGTCGCGCCATTTCGGGCCTGTTCAAAGGCGAACGCCTGGTGGTCCCCGCCGGGCCGCTGAAGGTCCGCTCCAATGACTGCGACTACCGCTTCCGGCCGCACTCCGGCTTCGCGCACCTGACCGGCCTGGGCCTGGACCATGAGCCCGATGCCGTGCTGATCCTGGAACCTGTTGAAGAAGGAAAGGGCGACGACGGCGGGAACCACCGCGCCACGCTGTACTTCCGGCCCCTGGCCGGCCGGGACACCGAACAGTTCTATGCAGACTCCCGCTCCGGCGAATTCTGGATCGGCGCCCGCCCCACGCTCGCTGAGTTCGAGCGGAGGCTGGGCCTCGCCACGGCCCACATCGACCAGCTCGAACTCGCCATCACCAAGAACGTGGGCGCCCCCGAAATCGGCGGCATTTCCATCCGCCTGGTGCGCAAGGTGGACGAGAACATCGACGCCCTCGTGGACACGGCCCGCTACAACACGGCCAAGGACCCGGACAACCTGGACCTGGGCGTGCTGGATGCCCTCGATGAGAAGCTCACGGAAGCCCTCTCCGAGCTCCGGCTGCTCAAGGACTCCTGGGAAATCGAGCAGATGAAGATTGCGGTGGCGGCCACGGTGGAAGGGTTTGCCGAGGTGGTCAAGGCGCTGCCCCGCGCGCTGACGCACCAGCGCGGCGAACGGGTCGTCGAAGGCGCTTTCTTCGCCCGTGCCCGGGAAGAGGGCAACGAGCTCGGCTATGACACCATCGCCGCTTCGGGCAACAACGCCACCGTCCTGCACTGGACGCGGAACACGGGCAAAGTCAACGCCGGCGAACTGCTGCTGCTGGATGCAGGCGTTGAGGCTGATTCCCTCTACACCGCCGACGTCACCCGCACCCTGCCCGCCAACGGCACGTTCAGCGACATCCAGCGGAAGGTCTACGAAGCCGTCCTGGACGCAGCGGAGGCCGGCTTCGCCGCAGCCCGGCCCGGGACCAAGTTCCGCGACATCCACACGGCCGCCACCACCGTACTGGCCGAACGGCTTGCCGAATGGGGCCTGCTGCCCGTGTCCGTCGAGGAGGCCATCAGCCCCGAGGGCCAGCAGCACCGCCGCTGGATGCCGCACGGCACCAGCCACCACCTGGGCCTCGACGTGCATGACTGCGCCCAGGCCAAGCGGGAGCTCTACCTGGACGGCGTCCTCACGCCGGGAATGGTGTTCACCATCGAACCCGGCCTGTACTTCAAGAACGAGGATCTCGCGATTCCCGCGGAGTACCGCGGCATCGGCGTCCGGATCGAGGACGACATCCTGATGACGGCAGACGGACCGGTCAACCTCAGCGCGGCGCTCCCCCGCAAGGCCGACGACGTCGAGTCCTGGATGGCGGGCATCTACCAGGAAGCCGACCACGCGTAGCCCCATGAAGCCGTAAGCCGGATACACAGAGGCCTCCGTCCGGATCGTCCGGACGGAGGCCTTTGGCTTTTCCGCGCTAGTGCTGAGTGTCGCCCTCAGCAGGCTCGTGCTTGGCGCCGCCCTCACGCTGGGGCGCGTCGGTCACGCGCACCCCGTACTGCGGCCGGCCGTCAGGGAGGTCCGGGTAGCGCACCGCGCCTGTCGGCGCTGCCCGGTGCTGGGGGTGTTCCTCGGAAGGGGCCTGCGGCCCCTGGGTTGCCGCTCCGGACGCCGCATGCGCGCCCGCTGCCGGCTGGTTCCCAGCCTCCGGGGTCCTCTGGCCGTAGGGGTCGTTCCAGCCTGCGGGCCGCTGCGGCCCCTGCTGCGGGCCGTGCTGGTGCCCGGGCTGCTGGAACGGCTGGTTCTGATAGCCCCCCTGGCCGTACGAACCGGACCCGGCGGATGCGTCCGAGGTGGTCATGGGCAGCTGCTGCAGCATGCGCCGGGCCTCGTGGGAAGCCTCGAAGGCCACCACGACGTCGTAGTTGGTGGCCACCACCTGGCTCGTGGACGTGAAGTCACGCTTCCCGCGCTGCGTCGCGTACGTAACAATGCCGAAGAGCATAAAGAACGCCGCGCCCATGAGCACCGAGGTCACAATCGAGAAATAGCCGCCGGTCGGCGAGAAGAAGGACAGCATGACGCCGACGAACAAGCCGAACCACATGCCGCTCAGCGCGCCCGACAACGCGACCCGGGGGTAGCTGAGCCGCCCGGTAACGCGCTCCACCATTTTCAGGTCGTTGCCCACGATGGACACCAGCTGGACGGGGAACTGCTGGTCCGCGAGGTAGTCCACCGCCTTCTGGGCGTCCAAGTAGGAGGTGTACGAACCGACGGTGTCCCCGGCCGGAACCGTGCGGAATTCATCCGGCCCGTTCGGGACACCGGCCTTGGGAGCACCAAAAATGTTTGACATACCTCCATTCTTGCCCATCCGGCTGTGTGCAAGCTGAAATTCAGCTAAAAGAGAGCAGACTCGGTAGCCTGTACAAGTGAGCACAAATCTTTCGCGGGTGTTTGTTGCGCGCCTTCTCGGACTGGATGTCTTCGACCCCCTGGGCGACCGGCTGGGCAGGCTGCGCGATGTCGTTGTGCTCTCCCGCGGCACCAGGGGGGCTCCCCACGTGGTGGGCATCGTGGTGGAAGTACCCGGCAAGAAGCGGGTGTTCGTCCCGATGACCAGGATTACCTCAATCGACCAGACCCAGGTCATCTGCACCGGCCTGGTGAACCTGCGGCGCTTCGAACAGCGCGGGGCCGAAACGCTGGTGGTGGCCGAAATGTTCGACCGGCGCGTCACCCTGGCGGACGGCAGCGGCGACGCCACCATCGAGGACATCGCCATGGACCGGCACCGTTCCGGCGACTGGTTCGTCAGCAAGCTGTTCGTGCGCCGCGGACACTCCCTCTCGCCGCTGAGCCGGCTCCGCCGCAACGAGACCATGATCATCGACTGGGCGGATGCCCTGCAGGGCGCCAGGACGGAGCCCCAGGCCGCCACGCAGTTCGTGGCCACGCATGAGGACCTGAAACCGGCCGACTTCGCCGAAGCGCTGCAGGAAATGAGCGACAAGCGCCGCTTCGAAGTGGCCAGCGAACTGCAGGATGAACGGCTCGCCGACGTCCTGCAGGAGATGCCCGAAGGCGACCAGGTGGAAATCCTGTCCGCCCTCGACGTCAACCGCGCCGCCGACGTCCTCGAAGAGATGGACCCGGACGACGCCGCCGACCTCCTCGCCGAACTCCCGTCGGCCCAGGCCGAGGAACTGCTCCAGCTCATGGAACCCGAAGGGGCCGAGGACGTCCGGCGGCTCCTGGAATACGACGAGGACACCGCCGGCGGACTCATGACGCCTGTCCCGGTGATCCTTCCTCCCGAAGCCACGGTGGCCGAAGCCCTCGCCCACGTCCGGCGGGAGGAGCTCTCACCTGCCCTCGCGTCGTCGATCTTCATTGCCCGTCCGCCGCTGGAAACGCCCACGGGTCGGTTCCTCGGTGTGGTCCACATCCAGCAGCTCCTTCGCTACCCGCCGCCCGAGCCGCTCGGAAACCTGGTGGACAAGAACCTGGAGCCTGTCTCGGACCAGGCGCACATCAGCGAGGTGGCCCGCACCCTGGCCACCTACAACCTGAACTCACTCCCCGTCGTCAACAGCGACGGCCGGCTTGTCGGGGCGGTGACTGTTGACGATGTGCTGGATCATCTGCTCCCGGATGACTGGCGGGCCCACGATGATGACGCCCCGATAAGGAAACTTGGAGGCCGCATTGGCTGATCTCAGCTCACCGAGGAACCCCGGACACCGTCCCGGAGCCAAGATCACCGCCGGCCTGGACACGCCGCTGAGCGGACGCCAGCGGATCCTGCCCAAGTTCTCTCCCAATCCGGACGCCTTCGGCCACGCCACGGAAGGCTTCGCCCGCTTTATGGGCACGCCGCAGTTCCTCGTCTACATGACCATTTTCGTCGTGGTGTGGCTGGCCTGGAACACCTGGGCGCCCCTGACGTGGCAGTTCGACTCCCGGGAGCTCGGCTTCACCCTGCTGACCCTGATGCTGTCGCTCCAGGCCTCCTACGCGGCTCCGCTGCTGCTGCTGGCCCAGAACCGGCAGGATGACCGCGACCGCGTGTCGCTGCAACAGGACCGCCAGCGCGCGGAACGCAACCTGTCCGACACCGAGTACCTCACCAGGGAACTGGCCTCGCTGCGCATCGCACTGCGCGAAGTTGCGACCCGCGACTACGTCCGCGCCGAACTTCGCAGCCTCCTGGAGGACATGCTGGAGGCACAGGAGGAACTCCGCACGCACGATCCCTCCGGGGCGGGCAGCCACGAATCCCCCAAGGACAAAGTCAAGGAGAAACTGAAGGAGCGGCGCGACAAGCAGCGCAACCCCCGCACCCAGCAGATCCCCCGGGTCAAGCCGGACAAGCCCGGCAACCCTGCGCACCTCAACACCCCCGAAAGCTGAGCACTGACCGCATGAGCACCCCCCTGGCCCAGGCAGTGGACGCTGCACTGGCCACAGTCATCGACCCCGAACTGCGCCGCCCCATCACCGAACTTGGCATGGTGGACTCGGTGGAGATCGACGACGACGGCCGGGTCCGGCTCGTCGTGCTGCTCACCATTTCCGGGTGTCCGCTGCGCGGCACCATCACCGCGGACTCCGAGGCCGCGCTGTCTGCGGTCCCCGGCGTGAGGGCGGTCGACGTCGAGCTCAAAGTCATGACGCAGGAACAGCGGGACGCGCTCAAGGAAAAGCTCCGCGGACCGGGCGGCCAGCGCGGCATCCCGTTCAACCAGCCCGGGTCCCTCACGAAGGTGTTTGCAGTGGCCAGCGGCAAGGGCGGAGTGGGCAAGTCCTCCGTCACGGTGAATCTCGCCTGCGCCATGGCTGCCCAGGGGCTGCGCGTCGGCATCATCGACGCCGACGTGTACGGGTTCTCGGTACCTGCCCTGATGGGAATCGACCAGGCCCCCACCCGCGTGGACGACATGATCCTGCCGCCGGTCGCGTACGGGGTGAAGGTCATTTCCATCGGCATGTTCGTCAAGGGCAACCAGCCGGTGGCCTGGCGCGGGCCGATGCTTCACCGCGCCCTTGAACAGTTCCTCACCGACGTCTACTTCGGCGACCTGGACGCGCTGTTCCTCGACCTGCCTCCGGGCACCGGGGACATCGCCATCTCCGTGGCGCAGCTGCTTCCCAAGGCCCAGATCCTGGTGGTGACCACGCCGCAGGCCGCAGCCGCCGACGTCGCCGAACGGGCGGGTGCCATAGCCACACAGACGGGCCAGTCCGTGGCCGGGATTGTGGAGAACATGTCCTACCTGGAAATGCCCGACGGCGGCAGGATGGAACTGTTTGGCAGCGGCGGCGGCGCTGTCCTCGCCGAGCGCCTGAGCGCGACTGTCGGCACTGATGTGCCGCTGTTGGGCCAGATTCCGCTGGACATCCTGTTGCGCGAAGGTGGCGACGCCGGCGAACCGATCGTGCTGGGACGGCCCGAGACCCCGGCGGCCAGGGCGCTGACGGGAATCGCGGACAAGCTGGCGGCAAAGCCGCGGGGCCTGACGGGGATGAAGCTGGGCCTCCAGCCCAGGTGATGGAGCCTGTGCCCCGTGATTAGACGTGTCTAACCCGGTGATGGAGCCCGCTGATTGAGCCTGTCGAAATCCCGGCTCAGGTAGCCTCGGAGTCGAACGGGGCAGGCTCACCCTCGGGCAGCCGTTCGATGACGCGCGCCGGCCGCTCTTCCGCATAGGATGCCGCGGAGGCGGAGGCAACTGCCGCGACCGCAGCCGGCGCCCCGGCGCTGACAGGCTTGGTGTCGTCGTCGAGCAGGGCTTCCTTGATGATCCGGCGGGGATCGTACTGGCGGGGGTCGTATTTCTTCCAGTCGACCTCGTCGATGTCGATGCCGACTTCGTCCTTGATCTGCTCCCGGGCGCCGGACGCCATCCGGCGGACTTCCTTGACCAGGTTCGCCAGTTTCTGGGTGTATTCGGGCAGCCGGCTGGGGCCGATCACCAGGACCCCGATGATCAGCAGAAGAAGAAACTCCGGACCGTTGATTCCAAACACCTTAGGAAGATTACCCTCTCCGGCACAGTGGTGACGATTCTGACGCGGACCGCACAGCGAAGGCCGCTCCGGGCGGACGGCTCATGGGGTAAAAAGCTCCACGATGCGCCCGAGACCGCGCTGCAGCCTGGCGGGCAGGCCTTCCGCGGCGGGCACGCTTTCCGTGCCGGGCACGGCGCTGCCGGCCGTTCCGGACGCGGGGACCCCGGGGCTGCGCACTGGGGTGGTGGAACCCGAGCGAACCAGTTCTGCCACGCCGTCATCGGCGGAGTCAGCAGGAAGATCCGAGATGTAGGTGAAGGTCACGCCCGGAGCCTGGTAAATGGCCCGCCACGGGGCAGAAGCATTGATCCACACCGCTCCGCCTGCGGCATTGCCGGCAGCAGCGCCCCCAGGCGCACGCACGAACCCGTCGGCCTCGGCAGTACGGCCTGTCAGGATGTTCGTGGGTGATGACAGCGGCACGGCGGGTTGTGCGCCGTCAGCGGGCACGGGCTGCGAGTGCTGTTCGAGGACGGTGGCAAAGTGCGTGCCGTCAGTGAGCCGCAATTCCAGGACTGCCTGTCCCGCGACGGTTTCGTGCCGCGCCCAGAGCACGTGGAACCCCATGTCGCGAAGCTCCGGGCACGACCACCCCTGCGTGCGGAGTCCCTCAAGGTCTGTGGACGTCAGCATGCCGTCGGACCCGGGGGACGCGCTGCCGGCCGGCGGTTGAAGTCCGAAAGCTGCCTCGTGCTGCTGGGACCACGTGGCAGGGGTGCCGTCGGCGACGGGGCGGGGGTCACCGGCCAGGAAGTAGGCAGCGCCGGTGACCACCCCGGCCGCAGCCAGGGCCCCGCCCGCTGCGATGCCCAGCGCGCGGAGCGCCGGGAACCCCGCGGGCGAACGTCGGTGCCCGGCATGGCCGGCGGCTGAACCGGCCGGCACGGACGCAAGCTGCTGCGTCCTGGCCAACAGCCTGGCTGTGAAGTCCTCGCTCGCGGCCGGGATGGACGCGCTGCGCAGGCGCTCAAGATACTGGCGCTCACGCCACTGGAGCGACGTGCATTCCGGGCAGGATTCTATGTGCTTTGAGCTGCGGCCGCGCTTACCGCGCGGCAGGAGTCCGCGCGTACAGTTGCCTCCAAGGCCACGCAGCAGTTTTCTCAGCTGACCCATGGAGCCGATCAGAGGATGCCGGCGATGCGCGGCAGCTTTAGCCGCGGCTTGAGGGACTGGCGGGAGCGGGGATCACGGTGGGCCAGCTTTTCGCGGAGCATGGTCCGGCCGCGGTGGATACGGGACCGCACGGTTCCGAGCTTGACTCCCAGCGCCTCGGCCACCTCGTCGTAGGACAGGCCCTCAAGGTCACAAAGCACGACGGCGGCCCGGAAGTCCGGCGGCAGTTCTTCAAGGGCGGCCTGCACGTCGAGGTCCAGGTTGTTGAATTCAAAGCTCTGTTCCGGGCCGGGCTCGCGGCCTGGCAGCCGCGATTCGGCGTCATCAGCGAGGGCGTCGAAGCGGATGCGGCTCTTGCGCCGCGCCTGGTCAAGGAAGAGGTTCGTGGTGATGCGGTGCAGCCAGCCGTCGAGCGTGCCGGGCTTGAAGTTCTCCAGCGACCGGAACACCCGGACGAACACCTCCTGGGTGAGGTCCTCGGCGTCGTACTTATTGCCGGTCAAACGGTAGGCAAGGCGGTAGACCTTGGCGGAGTGGTTCGTGACCACTTCCTCCCAGGTTGGCCTGACCCACTCGGCGTCCGGCCGGGCCACTGAATCTTCAATTGCCGGGACAGGTGCCACAACTGATGCTGACATCGTCCACTCCCCTCGTGGATGGAACTAACGCCTGGATGGTGCTGACACCAGTGCTTCGGCGCCGATCACCTCCTGGATGAGCGGATTTCCATCATTTCAAAGTTGGCTGGGAATTTCCTGACTATTGCAGGGCTTCAGCCTTAGGCGGAACCACCCGCGCCACCGGCCGGCCCGAAAAGGGTGGTTCCCGTCACATCGGCGGAAAGCCACAGCCTGCCGCACCGCCACCTCCGGGCCCGGCACCGCCTGACACAGTACGCTGATAGGAACAATCCCCTGCCGCCCAGAAAGCGAATCCTCATGAGCGCCGATAAGTCCACGAGCTGGTCCTATGCAGAAGATCTGCCTGCCGAGGACGAAGTACTGCTGCATGCTCGGGAGCGTTCCTTTGAGCTGGGCGTGACTCCGGTGGGACCGGGCGTGGGAGCGGTTCTCACCGTATTGGCGGCAGCCTCCAAGGCGCAGACAGCAGTGGAAATCGGAACCGGGGCGGGCGTCTCCGGTGTATGCCTGCTTCGCGGACTCGGCCCCCAGGCGGTGCTGACCACCATTGATGTGGATGTTGAACACCTCAGGGCGGCGCGGGAGGCATTCCAGGAAGCAGGAAGCCCTGCCAACCGCACCCGCACAATTTCCGGCCGCGCCGGCGACGTCCTGCCCCGGCTGACCGACAGCGCTTACGACCTGGTGTTCGTCGATGCGGACAAGCCGGGCATCCCCGGGTACGTCGAGCAAGCCATCCGGCTGCTGAAGCGGGGCGGGCTGCTGATCATCAACGACGCCCTGGACAAGGACCGGGTGGCCAACCCGGCTGCCCGCGATTCCACCACGGCGGTGCTGCGCCAGGTGGGCAAGTCCATCCGCGACGACGACCGCCTGGCTTCGGCAATGCTGCCCACCGGCGACGGACTGCTGGTAGCGGTTAAAAAATAAGGCGGGGCCCGCAGCCTTACGGCCGCGGACCCCGCCCCAGCAAATCTATTCGGTAACGCCGACGAGGCATTCCTTAAGGTTTGCCGCCTCCGCCGCGTTGAGTTCGACCACAAGCCGCCCCCCGCCTTCGAGCGGCACACGCATAATCAAGCTGCGGCCCTCTTTGGTTACTTCCATAGGGCCGTCGCCGGTGCGTGGTTTCATAGCCGCCATGAGGAAAATCCCCTCCAATAGTCCCAGGACCTACCAGCCCGGGCGGGCTGTGGCCGCGTCGTCAATCAAGCCCCCATGGCGGCCTACCAGCTACCGCCATGGCTGAACAGTGCTGAATGCAATTTGTTCATGCTTAACCCCTATTATCCTGTAATTACCCGCCTGTAGCTAATTGATGGATTTTCTTCATCGCTTGGAAAATTGCGGCCGGCTGTGCCGTGCGTCATAGCACCCGTGCCCGGCCCAATGCCCGCTGACGGCCGCCTCACGGCGGATAGTCTCCCCCGCCTGGCAGTTCGGCCCAGGCCCACAGCCAGACGATCCAGACAATCTGGAGCAGCACGAACATGATGACCACCGTCCCCCGGTAGGCCCGGGATCGGGATAGCAGTGCTGCGCCCAGGGCCAGCGGAAACAGCGGCAGCAGCATGCGGAAGGTGCTGGTCTGCGGGTGCAGGAACACGAGCAGGTAGCCCATGTAGCAGACGCACCAGAGCCGCAGCTCAGCCCCCAGCGCCACCACGGGCGGGGACGTCATGGCAAGCCCGAAGACGGCAACAAAGACAAAGGGAGCCAGCACCCCCAGCACCGGGCCAAAAAGCTGGATGCCCGTGTCGAACCAAGGCTTGAACGGCACAAGGTCGTGGCCGCGCCAGACGGTCTCCGTTTTGGTATAGGCAGCGGGATCGCCGGTCACTGCCCAGGCGATGGCGGGCCAGATCAGGGCGCTTATCCCGCTGACTGCGGCCAGGGCCGCCAACGCAACGAGGTCCCGGGCACTGTGCCGTGCCGCCTGGCTGCCCGGGGCGGCAGGACGGTTCCGCAGCCACAGCCGGTATGCGAGCAGCCCGCACACCATCGCCGCGAACGGAACCCCCGTTGGCCTGGACAGACACATGAGGACCACCACCGGCATGGCCCACAGATACCGCCGTTGCATCACCAGGAGCAGTGCCGACGCCAGCAGCAGGAGGTTCAGCGATTCGGCATACGGAACCTGGAGCACGGCAGCGACGGGGAAGGTGGAAAAAAAGACCACGGCCCACATGGCCGTGCGGTGGCCGGCTTTCTGCCGGAAAAGGCGGTACACCACCAGGACGGCCCCCAGCCCGGAAGCCATTGCAATGAACGTGAGGGCCAGTGCGGGGTCCATCCCGGTCATGGCCGACAACGCCCGCCCCAGCATCGGAAACAGCCCATAGAAGGCCCAGGCGTTCTCCTGGACGTTTCCGCTTTCGTCCACGGGCAGCTGGCTTGGATATCCGCTCCGGAGCACCTCGCCGTACCAGCGGGCATCCCAGATATTAATGAAGTTCCAGTAGTCGGGTTTCGCGGGTAACCACGGGTTGGCGCCCTGATGCAGGGCGGCCGCCATGAAGATGCCGGCACTGACGGCCCGCGCCGCAACGTAGACGCCTGCGACCTGCGCCCACCACGGCCAGGTGCTGGCGCGGGCGGCAGCGGACGCAACTTTGGTTCGCACCAGGCCGTTCAGTCCCGGGTTTCGATCCTGCCCCACGCGGCCGCTGGAAGTGCCCGCTCTGCTCAAGGCCCGCTCTCCCCCGGCTGCGCCGGCGCGCGAAGTTCCGCCCGCAACCGCTCAATTTCACGGTCCTTCGCGGCCAGCTGGTCACGGAGTTCGTCCAGCACCTGATCGACCTGGTCCATGCGGTAGCCCCGCAGGCCCAAAGCAAACCGGATCCGGTCGACGTCGGCCGGTGCAGCGTCGGCAGGGAGCAGCACAGGCGGCAGCGAGGCCACCGGCTCGTCGAATCCGTCCAGCAGCGCAGGGCCTCCGGAATGCCGGCGCCGGAAGATGCCGGACGTAAAATCTGCTCCGAAGAACAGCGCGGCGCCGATCAGTGCGATGGCGAGGAATATCAGGAAGAAACTCACAGGATCCATCGTGCCAGACGCCGGCCCGGCCGCTATTCCGGCCGCTGGTTACCGTTCGGCCCGCCAGTGCCGTTGGCTGCACTGGTTTCCGGCGACGGACGGATGGCACCGTGGATGACGAGGTCCACCGCGTGCGCCGGCTCATCGACAACCTGGATGAGGCCGAGGTCCTTCTCGGAGATCATCCCGTCTTCCACCAGGGTGCCCCTGATCCAGTCGAGCATGGGCCCCCAGAACGCGGTGCCCAGCAGCACGATGGGGAAGGACGTCACCTTCTTGGTCTGCACCAGGACCATGGCTTCGAAGAGCTCGTCCAGGGTGCCCAGGCCGCCGGGGAGCACAATGAATCCCTGGGCGTATTTCACGAACATGGTTTTCCGGGCGAAGAAGTAGCGGAAGTTGATCCCGAGGTCCACCCACTGGTTGAGGCCCTGTTCGAAGGGAAGCTCGATGCCGAGACCCACGGAGACGCCGTTGCCCTGGACGGCGCCTTTGTTGGCCGCCTCCATGGAACCCGGCCCGCCGCCGGTAATTACGGCCACGCCGGCTTCGGCCAGTTTGCGGCCCACTTCAACGCCCAGTTCGTAGTAGACGGAGCCCGGCTTGGTGCGTGCGGAGCCGAACACGCTGACGGCGGGCCCGAGGTCCGCCAGTGCACCGAAGCCTTCCACGAACTCACTCTGGATTCTGAGCACCCGCCACGGGTCAGTGTGGACGAACTGGCCGGGCCCCTTCGTGTCCAGCAGGTGCTGGTCCGACATCTCCACTGCCGCCTGCTTTCGACGCAGCTCCAGCGGACCCTTGTGACGGGTGGCAATGGGAGGTACTGGAGTTGGAGAAGGGTGCGGATCGGTACTCATCCACCAAGGCTAGCGCGGTTCTCCAAGCCCGACTGTCCGGCGCGTCCGATCCAGTTGCAGAGGGCAACCGGGGCGCTGACCTGCAGGTATCTCTTGAATCACGATCTGCAGGAAGTTGGAGTGATTGCCGTCATATCCCGCTAATGTTCGCTAGATTCTCTCTTATGACTACTCAAGTGCCCGGCGAAGCTCTCGTCTCCCTGAAAGCCGTGAATAAGCACTACGGCCAGCTGCACGTACTGAAGGACATCAACCTGAACGTCCGCAAGGGCGAAGTTGTTGTGGTCATCGGACCCTCCGGTTCCGGTAAGTCCACACTCTGCCGGGCCATCAACCGCCTGGAGACCATCGACGACGGCAAGATTGCCATCGACGGCAAGGAGCTCCCGGAGGAAGGCAAGGAACTCGCCAAACTGCGTGCCGACGTCGGCATGGTGTTCCAGTCCTTTAACCTCTTCGCTCACAAAACCATCCTGGAAAACGTCACCCTGGGGCCCATCAAGGTCAAGGGTGTGCCCAAGGCGCAGGCGGACAAGGACGCCATGGCGCTGCTGGAGCGTGTCGGTGTGGGACACCAGGCACCCAAGCTCCCGGCGCAGCTTTCCGGCGGCCAGCAGCAGCGCGTGGCGATTGCCCGGGCCCTTGCCATGAAGCCGAAAGTCATGCTCTTCGATGAGCCCACGTCCGCGCTTGACCCGGAAATGATCAATGAAGTCCTTGACGTCATGATCCAGCTGGCCAAGGAAGGAATGACCATGATCGTGGTCACCCACGAGATGGGCTTTGCCCGCAAGGCCGCCGACCGCGTGGTGTTCATGGCCGACGGCCAGATCGTCGAGGACGCGACGCCTGAGGAGTTCTTCACGAACCCGCAGAGCAACCGCGCCAAGGACTTCCTCTCCAAGCTCCTCACTCACTGATTCCCCGAGACCGCACCTACTCGGTTCGCACCCAGGCCACCACAGTGGCCGCCAATGAAAGGTAATGTCATGAAGGCATTTTTGACCCGACGAAAGTCCTTTGTGGTTGCAGCATCAGCAGCCCTCGCCCTGACACTGAGCGCCTGCGGCGGCGGGGGCGGAACCACCAGCAATCCGACAGTGGCCGAGAAGCCCACCTTTGCGGCAGGCAGCACCATGGAGAAGCTCTCCAAGGCCGGCACCATCAAGATCGGCACGAAATTTGACCAGCCGCTGTTCGGCCAGGTCGGCCTGGACGGCAAGCCCATCGGTTTCGACGTCGAGATGGGCAAGCTGATTGCCGCCAAGCTGGGCATTGCTGCGGACAAGATCGAATGGTCGGAGACCGTCTCAGCCAACCGCGAGCCCTTCATCGAACAGGGCAAGGTGGATCTGGTCATCGCCACGTACACCATCAACGACAAGCGCAAGCAGGTCGTTAGCTTTGCCGGGCCGTACTACGAGGCCGGCCAGGCGCTCATGGTCAACAAGGACAACGACACCATCAAGAAGCCGGAGGACGTCAAGGGCAAGAAGGTCTGTTCCGTGACCGGTTCCACCCCTGCCGGCACCATCGTGGAGAAGTACGGAGCAGAACTCGTTCCCGCGGCCACATACTCCGCCTGCCTCGAACCGCTGCGCAACAAGCAGGTGGAGGCCATCACCACCGACAACGTGATCCTTGCCGGCTTCGTGGACAAGGAACCTGAAGCCTTCAAGCTGGCCTCGGACGAAACCTTCACCAAGGAGCCCTACGGCATCGGCCTGAAGAAGGACGACACCGTCTTCCGCAACTGGATCAACGACCAGCTGGAGGAATTCGGCAAGGACGGCTCCTACAAGAAGGCATGGGAAGCCACCGCCGGCTCCGTCATCAAGACGGCTCCGGAACTCCCGGCCATCAACCGTTACTAAGTAACGCCGGCGGTTGCCGGAGTCCGCTTAACGCGCCTCCGGCAACCGCCCTCCCATCTTCGCTCCCGTCCGCGACACACAGCCAAAGGATGTTATGGACGTCATCATCGAAAACCTGCCACTCTACTGGGAAGGCTTTCTCCGAACCCTGTTCCTGTCCGCCGTGTCCGGAGTCATCGCCCTCCTGCTGGGGACCGTGCTGGCCGCAGCCCGGGTCTCCCCTGTTGCCGCCCTCCGCGGCTTCAGCATGACCTACGTGGAGATCCTGCGGAACACCCCCCTGACCATTGCTTTCTTCTTTGCCGCAATCGTCCTGCCCCGGCTCGGGGTGAAATTCGAGCAGTTTGAGGTGGCGGCCATCATTGCCCTGAGTGCCTACACTGCGGCCTTCATCGCCGAAGCCGTGCGCTCCGGCGTCAACAGCGTTCCCGTCGGCCAGGCCGAGGCAGCACGCAGTATCGGCATGAAATTCGGCCAGGTGCTTTCCCTGATCATTCTCCCGCAGGCACTGCGGACGGTGATCCCGCCGTTGATCAACATCCTGATCGCGCTCGTGAAAAACTCCTCCGTTGCCGGCGCCTTCTTCGTCCTGGAGCTGTTCGGTTACGGCCGCCAGCTCGCCAATTCCAATGGCGACCAGGTCCTGGCCGTTCTCCTCGGAGTGGCGTTCTTCTACCTGCTGATCACTGTTCCGCTGGGCATCCTGGCGAGCACCGTCGAACGAAAGGTGGCGATCGCCCGATGAGCTCAGTTCTATACGACGTCCCGGGGCCGAAAGCCCGCCGGGTCTCACTGATCGGTTCCGTAGTCGGGTCCCTGCTGATCCTTGGCCTGTTGGCGTGGATCGTCAGTACCCTGGCGCAGCAGGGCATCTTCGAGGGACGCCGCTGGGCCATCTTCACCCGCGCGGACGTCTGGACGCTGCTCGGCAACGGCATCGGTGCCACCCTCAGTGCTGCCGCCGTGGCCGCCGTCATCGCGTTTCCCCTGGGGCTGTTGCTGTGCCTGCTTCGGATTTCCGACCTCGCCGCGATCCGGATTCCCACCCGGATCGTGCTGGAATTCCTGCGCGGCATGCCCGTCGTCCTGATGATGTTCTTTGTCCTGCTGGTCTTTGGCACCAACCAGTTCATCGCAGTGGTGGCCGGCCTGGTCCTTTACAACGCGGCGGTCTTCGCGGAGATCATCCGCGCGGGCATCCAGTCCCTGCCCAAGGGACAGCGCGAAGCGGGCCTGACCATTGGCCTGACAAGTTTCCAGTCCCGCATGATCATTGAGCTGCCGCAGGCCGTCCGCCGGATGATGCCTTCGCTCGTGGCCCAGCTGGTGGTGCTGCTGAAGGATACGTCCCTGGGTTACATCGTCGCGTACGGTGAGCTGCTCCGGGCCGTGCAGGTCATGGCCGACTTCCTGGGGACGCAGTTCCTGTTCCCGGTCTTCTTCGTGGCCGCTGCGATCTACATTGCAATCAACATCTGCGTTTCGCGGATCGCAGTGTGGATTGAACGCCGCGGTTCCAAGAAGGCCGCCGGCGGCGTGGCCAAAGCGGAACCTGAGCCAATTGAAGCCGAAGTGAAATAGCAGTAACGAAGGCGAGTACCAGGAAGGCCCTGATCAACAGATCAGGGCCTTCCTGCTTGCCGGGACTTGGTCCTGACTAGTTGGCCAGCCACGTCCGGAGCGCCCTCAGGCATTCGCGGACCGCGTCGGCGTCAACGTGCTCATTGTCCTTGTGCGCCAGCAGGGGGTCGCCCGGGCCGAAGTTGACCGCGGGAATACCCAGTTCGCTGAAGCGTGCGACGTCGGTCCAGCCGTACTTCGGCTTGGGCTCGGCACCGACGGCGGCCACGAAGGATGCGGCCGCCGGATGGTTCAGCCCCGGCCGCGCGCCGGCCGCGCTGTCCGTCTTGACGACGTCGAACCCGTCGAGGAGTTCGCGGACATGGGCTTCGGCCTGGTCCGGAGTCTTGTCCGGAGCGAAGCGGTAGTTGATTTCCACCACGCAGCGGTCAGGGATGACGTTGCCGGCGGTGCCTCCGTTGATTTTCACCGCGTTGAGGCTTTCCCGGTAGTCCAGGCCGTCCACGTTGATGGTGGCCGGTTCGTAGGCGGCCAGCCTGGCGAGGATGGGGGCGGCGGCATGGATGGCGTTGCTTCCCATCCATGCCCGGGCGGAGTGTGCTGCTTCACCGATGGTGGTTGCTTCGAACCGCATGGTGCCGTTGCACCCGCCTTCCACCGTTCCGTGCGTCGGCTCGAGCAGGATGGCAAAGTCGCCGTCCAGGAGGCCGCCGTGGTTGCGGACCAGCCGCCCGAGGCCGCTCTTCACCGCTTCCACTTCCTCGTGGTCGTAGAACACGAAGGTGACGTCCTTGCCCGGTTCCGCGCCGCCGTCGAACATTGTGGCCGCCAGCGCCAGCTGCACCGCGACGCCGCCCTTCATGTCCGTGGTGCCGCGGCCGTACAGCAGCCCTTCCCCGGGTGCGCCGGACGGCCAGAACGAGGGAACAGTGCCGAGGGCCCCCTCGGTGGTGGGGAGGGGCACCGTATCCAGGTGCCCGGCCAGGATGACCCGTTCAGGGCGGCCAAGGGCGGTCCGGGCAATGATGGAGTCGCCGTCCCGGACCACGGTAAGCTGCGGAATCTTCCGCAGGGCATGTTCGACGGCGTCGGCCAGCTCCTTCTCGTTGGCCGAAACGCTGTTGATGTCGATGAGCGCAGCGGTGAGGAGGGCGACGTCCTGGCGGAGATCCAGGCGGACAGAGGCAGTTTGAGCAGTCACGATGACAGTCTAGTTCGAGACCTGAGCCTCCCTCTCGATAGACTGGTGGCATGACTGAAACCGCTGCTGCTTCCGCCGTGCCCGCTGACAATTCCGCGTCCGCCGACGCCCGCTCCGCCTACGGCTACGGTGTGGCCACCATTTCCACCCGCAACGGCGAGGCCACCGTGCTGGACGTCTGGTTCCCGGCGCCGTCCCTCGGAACCGCAGCGGACACCCTTCGGAATGTGGAGAGCGCGGATCCCGTGCTTGCCGAGATCGCCGCAGCCGGCACTGACACCGACCGCGGCACCGAGCAGCAGGTCGTTTTCGTCCAGGTGCACCTTGACGAAGCCCCCGCCGACACTGCGGACGCCTACCTCCGCCTGCACCTGCTTTCGCACCGGCTGGTCCAGCCCAACACCATCAACCTGGACGGCATCTTCGGCAAGCTCCCCAATGTCGTCTGGACGAACTTCGGCCCGGCTGCCGTCGACGGCTTCGAGCTGACCCGGGCCAAGCTGCGCAAGCGCGGCGCCGTGACGGTCTACGGCGTGGACAAGTTCCCGCGCATGGTGGACTACGTGGTGCCCGCAGGGGTCCGGATCGCCGACGCCGACCGCGTCCGCCTTGGCGCCCACCTGGCCGAAGGCACCACGGTCATGCACGAGGGCTTCGTGAACTTCAACGCCGGCACCCTGGGCACCTCCATGGTGGAAGGCCGCATCTCCGCAGGCGTCGTCACCGGCGACGGCACCGACGTCGGCGGCGGCGCGTCCATCATGGGCACCCTCTCCGGCGGCGGAAAGGAAAAGATCTCCCTCGGCCAGCGTGTGCTGCTGGGCGCCAACTCCGGCGTCGGAATCAGCATCGGCGACGACTCCGTGGTCGAAGCCGGCCTGTACGTCACGGCCGGCACGCGCGTCCGCGTGATCGGTCCGAAGGACGCCGACGGCGAGGACACCACCCGCGTGGTGAAGGCCGTTGAGCTCTCCGGCGTGCCCAACCTGCTGTTCCGCCGGAATTCCTCGACCGGTGCGGTGGAGGTACTCCCCCGCAAGGGGCAGACCGTGGAACTCAACGAGGCACTCCACGCCAACTGATTCCGTCCGCCTGCAGAAGTCAACCGGCCCGTCCAGGGCGTGAGGGAGTAACTTCGTGTCACGGAGACGTGGCCTGCGCCGCCTGCTAGTGCTGGGGCTGGCTCTGGCACTTATTGCCGGCGGCGTTTACACGGCCGTGGCCTTTATCCAACGCTCGGAAACGCTGATTGCCGAGAAGTGCACCGCCGCCGTCGGGTCCCGCAAAGCCGACCTGGCCACCGACCAGGCGGCCAATGCGGCCCTGATAACAGCGGTCGCCGTGCGCCGCGGGCTGCCTCCGCGGGCGGCGAGCATCGCCCTGGCCACTGCCATGCAGGAATCCAAGCTGCGCAACATCGGGCACGGCGACCATGCCGGGCCGGATTCGCGCGGACTGTTCCAGCAGCGTCCCTCGCAGGGCTGGGGCACCGAGGAACAGGTGATGGACCCGTATTATGCGAGCGGGGCGTTCTACGACGCCCTGGTGAAGATCCCGGAGTACGAATTGCTGGAAATCACCGCCGCCGCACAGCAGGTCCAGCGTTCGGCGTACCCGCAGGCCTACGCCGAACACGAGGACATGGGCCGGGTCTTCGCGTCCGCCCTGACTGGCCAGTCTGCCGCAGCACTGGACTGCACCCTCAAGTCGCCTGAACAGGCCGGTGACGTCCAGGCGGTCGTCGACGAACTGACAGCGGCGTTCGGGAACGTACCGGCAACGGCCGACGGCAGCACTGTCGTGCTGGAGGCGAGCGGCAGCCAGGCCTGGGCCGTGGCGCAGTGGGCCGTGGCCAACGCGAAATCCCTGTCCGTGACGGAGGTCGGCGTCGAGGGCAGCAGCTGGGACCGGGCGTCCAGGAACGGCTGGCAGCCCTCGGACGCCCCGTCCGGCCAGGTCACGATCACGGTGGCCGCCGGGACTTCCTGACGCTGCCGGGACTCCGTGACGTTAGTGCCTCAGACGAGCAGTTCCACGACGGGCTGGACGTAGCTTCGGAACACCTCGGGCTGGGACAGTAGTTCCTTGCTCATGATGATCTTGTCCGGCTCCAGGTACCAGGCCCGGGGTTCCGTCAGCGGAAGTTCGACGATGGTCAAGGTGAAGTCCCTCGAACCGCGGCCCACCTCCAGCAGCCGGTCCTCCACCATGTCGCCCAGGAGCTGCGGGGCGCCGCTGGCCTCCCGTTCGGCTTCCAGCTCCGCATACTCGGCGCGGCGTTCCCGCGCCCACGTCAGCGCCGAGCCGAAGTGCGCCTGCAGCACGCGCTGGAGGGCCGGGGAGTTGCCGAAGGCCTCAAAGTCGGGGGGCGTCACGTCGGGGGTCATTTGCGGATGCGCCTTGAGCAGCTGCTCCCACCAGGCCTCCCATTCAGTCTTCAGGGCGCTGATCCCGCCTACTTCGGACGTGAGGTTGGTGTGGTCCACCGGACGGATCTTGGGTGCCATGTGACACAATGCCGGACGCCCGGCACTGTCGAGGCCGGCGGCGTCGCGAACGTAAAGTGCGATGAGCATGGGACCTGATGTGTCCATGGTGATTCGCCAGCCAGGACCGCCTGTTTGGTGCATCCGAATGGCCTCCCTTGGCTTGTTTACTGTCCCAGTCTAATCCTGTTGACTACTGACGTTAATGGGTGGTTTCAGACTGTCCCAGGCTGTGCAGGTGGGACGACAGAACGTCCCTGCACATTTCGGCAGTCATCCATTCCGGCTGCAGCAGGGCATGCATGGTCAGGCCGTCCAAGGTGGCCAGCAGCCGCTCCGCTTCGGTGACCAGGCCCTGGTGCCCGTCGCCGTCCACTGACTCCCCGGGGGCCCGCAGTTCCATGATCAGCCAGCCGATGACGGCGGCCACGGCCCGGTGGCTGCGGTCGGCCTCGGCGGCCAGGAAGGGCCTGATCCGGGCTGCGTTCTTGAACGCCATCCAGACGCATGCGTCCACCGCCCGTTCCTCATCCAGGGGAAGGAACTGGCCCAGCAGGGTTAACACGCCTTCCCGGTGCTCAGCCGTGCCGGGGACCTGCCGGTTGAGGTGCTCACGGGCCGCCTCCAGCCTGCCGGTGATCCGGTCCACCGCAACCCCGAAGGAATGGGCCAGAAGCTCTTCGCTGCTGGAGAAGTAATGGCGGACGGAACCCACCGCCAGCCCGGCTTCGTCGGCCACTTCGCGCAGTGAGGCACGTTCCAGCCCGTCCATGGCGATGATCCTGAAGACTGCTTCGACAACTTCCTGTCGCCGGGCTGCGGCATCAACGATTTTGGGCACCCCTATTATTTAGCACAGTTGTGCCGCCAAGTTGTGGGCAACACGGGCGGATGCCCGGCGAAGTGGGATAGCGTTGAGCCCATGAGAATTCTGGTTACGGGCGGCACCGGCTACATCGGGTCGCACACAGTTCTGTCCCTGCAGGAAGCCGGCCATGAGGTGGTGGTCATCGACAATCTCGTCAATTCAAGCGAGGAGTCGCTGCGCCGCGTAGCCGAGCTCAGCGGCAAGGAAGCGGTCTTCCACAACGTGGACCTCGTGGACGAGGCGGCAGTTGATGCCGTCTTCGCCCGGGACCGGATCGACGCGGTGATCCACTTCGCCGGCCTCAAGGCCGTGGGCGAATCCGTCCGGGAGCCGCTGAAGTATTACTACAACAACCTGGTGGGCACCCTGAACCTGATCCGGGTGATGGACCGGCACGACGTCCGCTCCCTCGTATTCAGCTCCTCAGCCACGGTGTACGGCGAGCACAACCCCATTCCGTACGTCGAAAAGATGGAGATCGGCGCCAACAACCCGTACGGCCGGACGAAGGAACAGATCGAGGACATCCTGTCGGACCTCGGCGCCGCGGACAACCGGTGGCACATCGCGCTCCTGCGCTACTTCAACCCGGTGGGCGCACACCCGTCCGGGCGGATCGGCGAAGACCCCCAGGGGATCCCCAACAACCTGGTGCCGTTTATTGCCCAGGTCGCGGTGGGCCGCCGCGAAAAGCTGATGGTGTTCGGCGGCGACTACGACACCCCTGACGGCACCTGCCTCCGGGACTACATCCACGTCGTGGACCTGGCCGAAGGCCACGTTGCGGCGCTGAACCACGTGGCCGAGCGCACGGGCGTGTTCCGCTGGAACCTCGGCTCCGGCAAGGGATCCTCGGTGCTGGAGGTACTGCGTTCTTTCGAAAAGGCCGTGGGCCACGCACTTCCCTACGAGATCACCGGCCGCCGGGCGGGCGATCTCCCCGCTTTCTGGGCCGATGCCACCTCCGCGCTGGCCGACTTGAGCTGGTCCACCACCAAGACCGTTGACCAGATGTGCGAGGACCACTGGCGCTGGCAGAAGAACAACCCGCTGGGCTACAACTCCTAAACCGGAAAACGACGCCGGCTACGCACCTGGGGTGCGTAGCCGGCGTCGTTCTTTGTCAAACGGCTAGCTGCATCAAACGGCTAGCTGGCCGGGTAGTTGCGCTCCGGCTCACCTGTGTAGAGCTGGCGCGGACGCCCGATCTTGGTGTTGGGGTCGCTGATCATTTCGCGCCACTGGGCAATCCAGCCCGGCAGGCGGCCGATGGCGAACAGCACGGTGAACATCTTCTCCGGGAAGCCCATGGCCTTGTAGATCAGGCCGGTGTAGAAGTCCACGTTCGGGTAGAGCTTGCGCTGGATGAAGTAGTCATCATTCAGCGCCTTCTCTTCGAGCCGCAGGGCGATCTCCAGGAGTTCGTCGTTGCCGCCGAGCTTGGTGAGGATCTCGTGTGCCGTGTCCTTGACGATCCTGGCCCGCGGATCGTAGTTCTTGTAAACGCGGTGTCCGAAGCCCATGAGGCGGACGCCGTCTTCCTTGTTCTTGACCTTCTCCATGTAGTCCTCGGGCTTGGTGCCGTCGGCCTGGATCTGGCGGAGCATCTTCAGGACGGCCTCGTTGGCGCCGCCGTGGGCGGGGCCGAAGAGGGCGTTGATGCCTGCCGAAACGGAGGCGAAAAGGTTGGCGTTGGACGAGCCCACCAGCCGGACCGTGGAGGTGGAGCAGTTCTGCTCGTGGTCGGCGTGCAGGATGAGGAGCAGGTCCAGCGCCTTGGCGACAATCGGGTCCACCTCGTACTGCTCGGCCGGAAGGCCGAAGCTCAGGCGCAGGAAGTTCTCCACGAGGTTGTGGGAGTTGTCCGGGTAGAGCATCGGCTGGCCGATGCTCTTCTTCAGGGCGTAGGCGGCGATGACCGGCATCTTGGCCAGGAGCCGGTACGTGGAGACCTCCACCTGTTCGGCGTTGAACGGGTCCAGCGAGTCCTGGTAGAACGTGGAGAGCGCGGACACAGCCGAGGACAGCACGGGCATCGGGTGGGCGTCCCGCGGGAAGCCGCTGAAGAAGCCCTTGAGCTCTTCGTGCAGCAGGGTGTGGTGGCGGATCCGCTGGTCAAAGGCTTCCAGCTCGGTGGCGTTCGGCAGGTTGCCGTAGATGAGCAGGTAGGAAACTTCAAGGAAGCTCGAGTGCTGGGCGAGCTGCTCGATCGGGTAACCGCGGTAGCGCAGGATGCCGGCGTCGCCGTCAATGTAGGTGATCGCCGAAGTGGTGGCCGCGGTGTTCATGAATCCCGGGTCAAAGGCAACGGCGCCTGTCTGCTTCAGCAGTTTGGAAACGTCATAGCCTTCGTTTCCTTCTACAACCTTGATGCGCGGGAGTTCGAGTTCGCCGCCCGCATGGCGCAGGGTTGCGCTGGTGGTCTCAGTCATGGAGTCTCCTCATGAGGCGTCAGGGCCTCTCTGTAGAAAGCTTGATCCAACATCCGGTGGAGCCGCCCGAGGAGCCTGCGTGGCAGGGTTTCCAACGGTCGGGCTGCCTTCTTGTAGAAAGCCACCATTGATAGTCAGTTAAAAAGTACCGCTCAAAGGCAAGGTGACACTAATCCGATAGTGCCGAAATGCCCCAAAAAGGCCCCCGTTGTGTTGCGTGTCACATCATTGTTACGGACCCGTGGCGGGTTCGTGGCGGCTAGGCGCCGGTGCTCAGCCGGGCTACCGCCGCGTCGATCCGCTCATCCGCGGCCGTCAGCGCAACGCGGATGAACCCGTTGCCGGCATCGCCGTAGAACACACCGGGTCCCACCACGATCCCCAGCTCGGCCAGCCTGCCCACGGTGTCCCAGGTGGCTTCGCCGGCGCTGCACCAGAGGTAGAGTCCCGCCTGCGATTCGTGGATGGTCAGCCCGAACGCCTCGAGCGCCGGCACCAGCCGCTCCCGCCGGCTGCGGTAAAGGTCCTTTTGGGCCTGGACATGGGCGTCGTCGCCCAGTGCCACCCGCATGGCTTCCTGCACCGGGTACGGCACGATCATGCCGGCGTGCTTGCGGCTGTTGACCAGGTTGGCCATGATCACCGGGTCCCCGGCCACGAACGCCGCACGGTATCCCGCCAGGTTCGACTGTTTGCTCAGCGAGTAAACCGCCAGCAGGCCGTCATGGGAGCCGCCGGCAACGCGCGGGTCCAGAACACTGGGCACGGGGCTGCCGCCGCGCTGGACGTCCCACTCCCCCCAGCCAAGCTCCGCGTAGCATTCGTCCGAAGCCACCACGGCGCCAAGCCCGCGGGCCTGGTCGACGATCCGCTTCAAGGACGCCACGTCACGGACGCTTCCGGTGGGGTTGGCCGGCGAATTCACCCAGACGAGCCGGACGCGCTGCCGTGTCTCGTCATCCAGGTCATCGAGGTCGTCAGCGGCGATCTGTTCGGCGCCGGCGAAAGTCGCCCCGATGTCGTAGGTGGGGTACGCAACCGTAGGACGGACGACGACGTCGCCCGGCTTCAGTCCCAACAGGAACGGAAGCCATGCCACCAGCTCCTTGGACCCGACGGTGGGCATAACATCGCGGGGATCCAGCCCGGGAACGCCGCGGCGCCGGGCGAACCAGTCTGCAATGGCTGTGCGGAGCGCCGGCGTCCCGTGCACCGTGGGGTACCCGGGGGCGTCGGCGGCGCCCTGGAGCGCCTCCTGGATCAGGACGGGCGCGGGGTCCACCGGTGTGCCGATGGAAAGATTGACCGCCCCTCCGGGGTGCTCCGCAGCCCTGGCAAGGTAGGGTGCCATGGCCTCCCACGGGTAATCGGGCAGGCTGAGGCCGAAGCTGCGTACTGCGGATGTCACGCCAGGCGCCTCAGTGATCCTGGTTCTGCGGCGGCAGGGCAGCAATCATCGGGTGGTCGGTGTGGGTGTTGCCGACCTTCGCAGCGCCGCCGGGCGAGCCGAGGTCGTCAAAGAACTCAACATTGGCCTTGTAGTAGTCGGCCCACTCCTCCGGGGTGTCATCCTCGTAGTAAATGGCCTCAACGGGGCAGACGGGTTCGCAGGCACCGCAGTCGACGCATTCGTCGGGGTGGATGTAGAGGGACCGCTCACCCTCGTAGATGCAATCGACGGGGCATTCTTCAATACATGCCTTGTCCTTGACATCTACACACGGCTGCGCGATTACGTACGTCACGTCCCTTGCCTCTCCACGTTGGTTTCCGGCATTTGGCCGGTGATCATTTCCGGCCAGAGCGCCGGACTGCTGACTTCTGAGCCTATTATCTATCAGGCTGTTCCCGCGAACCTAGCGTCGCGTCATACATTCCCCCGCGTCATACTAGCGCGGGGTCCTAGGATGGAGTGGTGAATTCCCAGATCCCTGCACCCCGACTGTTCCTGGAAGGCGCGCCGCTGGGCACCAGGGTGGTGGTCCGTTACAGGATCCCGGAGGGCATGACGGATGCCCTGGGGGACCTGGTGGGAATCAACCCCGTGGAATGCACCGTCCGCACCCGGCGGACCGACGTCGTCATCCCTTTGGCCCTGGTGGTGGCAGCGAAAGCGGTGCCGCCGGCGCCGGCACGGCGTGCCCCGCGGCCCGCACCCTAGCCTCTGGCACACGCGGCCGTCAGGCCGGTGGCCTGAGCACCCGGTAGCGCCGGCACCAGACGAGCATCAGCACTGTTACCCCGGCAATGCCGTAGATCCAGGTGTACCCGGGAAAGTCCCCGGCGATCAGTCGCTTGCCGGGCTCCAGCGTCGACCACAGGCCCGCCAGCACGTAGCACAGCAAGCCGCAGGCCGCCGTCGGGATCACTGACCGGAAGGCCGCCCCGAGGAGCAGCTGGACCGATCCGAGAAGCACCAGCGCTGCCACTGCACCCCAGGGCAGGACGACGCCGGGAAGCAGCAGCTGCTGCCGGTGCAGGGCCGTACCGGCAGCGGCTACAAAAAGAGCTGCCGGCACGGCGGCGGCGATGCCGCCTGCCATGCCGGCAGCTCTATTGTTCACGAGGGTGATGACCGGAACGTGCCCGGATCAGACCTTGGCGCGGGCGCGGTTGGCCTTGGCGCGCTCGTTGGTGTCCAGGATGACCTTGCGGATGCGGATGGACTCCGGGGTAACCTCGACGCACTCGTCTTCGCGGGCGAATTCGAGGGACTCTTCGAGGGTCAGGTCGCGCGGGGGCGTCAGGTTCTCGAAGGTGTCGGAGGAAGCGGCACGCATGTTGGTGAGCTTCTTTTCCTTGGTGATGTTGACGTCCATGTCGTCGGCGCGGGAGTTCTCGCCAACGATCATGCCCTCGTAGACCTCGGACGTGGGCTTCACGAAGAAGGAGCCGCGTTCCTGCAGGTTGATCATGGCGAAGGGCGTAACAACACCGGCGCGGTCGGCGATCATCGAACCGTTGGTGCGGTACTCGATCGGGCCGGCCCAGGGCTCGTAGCCCTCGGAGATGGAGGCAGCGATGCCGGCGCCGCGGGTGTCCGTGAGGAACTTGGTGCGGAAACCGATCAGGCCGCGGGCCGGAACGATGAACTCCATGCGGCACCAGCCGGTGCCGTGGTTGGCCATGTTGGTCATGCGGCCCTTGCGGGCTGCCATGAGCTGGGTGACGGCGCCGAGGTACTCTTCGGGCACGTCGATGGTCATGTGCTCCATCGGCTCGTGGATCTTGCCGTCGATGGTCTTGGTGACCACCTGGGGCTTGCCGACTGTCAGTTCGAAGCCTTCGCGGCGCATCTGCTCAACGAGGATGGCCAGGGCCAGCTCGCCACGGCCCTGGACTTCCCAGGCGTCGGGACGCTCGGTGGGGAGGACCTTGATGGAGACGTTACCGATCAGTTCCTTGTCGAGGCGGTCCTTCACCTGGCGTGCGGTGACCTTGGCACCCTTGACCTTGCCGGCCAGCGGCGAGGTGTTGATACCGATGGTCATGGAGATCGCGGGATCGTCCACGGTGATCAGCGGCAGCGGCTGCGGGTTCTCGGCGTCGGTCAGGGTCTCACCGATGGTGATGTCCTCGATACCGGCGACGGCCACAATCTCGCCCGGGCCTGCGGACTCGGCCGGCACGCGGTCGAGGGCCTTGGTGGCCAGCAGTTCGGTGATCTTGACGTTCTTCAGTTCGCCGTTGGCACGCGCCCAGGCAACGGTCTGGCCCTTGCGCAGGGTGCCGTTGTAGATGCGCAGCAGAGCCAGGCGGCCCAGGAACGGGGAGGCATCCAGGTTGGTGACGTGCGCCTGGAGGACACCGTTCGGGTTGTACGTGGGTGCCGGGATGTGCTCGATGATGGTCTTGAACAGCGGCTCAAGGTCCTCGTTCTCCGGAGCCGTGCCGTCAGCCGGCTGCTCAAGGGAAGCGCGGCCAACCTTGGCTGCGGCGTAGACCACGGGAACTTCGAGGATCTTGTCCAGGTCCAGGTCCGGAACTTCGTCGGCGAGGTCGGAGGCCAGGCCCAGGAGCAGGTCCATGGACTCGTGGACGACTTCGTCGATCCGTGCGTCGGGGCGGTCGGTCTTGTTGACCAGCAGGATGACCGGCAGGTGCGCGGCAAGGGCCTTGCGGAGCACGAAACGGGTCTGGGGCAGGGGGCCTTCGGAAGCATCGACGAGAAGCACAACGCCGTCAACCATGGACAGGCCGCGCTCCACCTCGCCACCGAAGTCGGCGTGGCCCGGGGTGTCGATCACGTTGATCGTGATGGTCTCGCCCTGCGAGGACGGTCCGTTGTAGGCCACGGTGGTGTTCTTGGCCAGGATGGTGATGCCCTTTTCGCGTTCAAGGTCACCGGAGTCCATGACGCGGTCTTCGAGGTGGTTGTGCTCGGCAAAGGAGTTGGTCTGCTTGAGCATGGCGTCGACCAGCGTGGTCTTGCCGTGGTCAACGTGGGCCACGATCGCGACGTTGCGCAGGTCACTGCGCGATGCAGTGGCTACCGCGGTGTTGGTGGTGGTTTCAGACATGCGTTATTGCTCGATTCAGTGGTGAAGTCAGCTGTGGTATCGCGACATTTCCAACCGGAACGCACGACGGATGAGACCCTTTGGCACAGGGCACCTTCTACCATTCTAAGCGCTAGGTCATTTATTGGCCTAAAAACCCCAAAACGGGGTCCGTCAGCCCCCGTTACTGGATCGTCATCTGAATGGGACGAATAGTGGCTTAAGTTACTGGATATTCCTGTTGCGATGCCCCATCATTACGGAGGTAACAGCAAGCAAAGCCCGGAGACCATAGATGCGAAACGCTTCAGCCCTGACCCGCTTCGTCGCTCCTATGATCGCCGCCGGCGTTCTGATGGCCGGCTGCGGGCAGGCCCCACAGACAACGGGCGCGGCCCCGGAATCTGCCGCGCCGGCTGCCAGCACGGCAGCATCACAGCCGTCGGCGCCTGCATCCGGCCAGTCCGTTCCGCGGAAGTCGGCGGCCGCGCCGGTGGCTGCTGCACCGGGCGAGCCGGTGGCCGCCGGCTCGGCGGGGAAGGCCAAGCTTGCCCCGGAATCCGATCCGGCATCGATGGCGCCCGGATCGGTCTACCTGAACCCGGCAAACGGCCGCAACGAAGTCATCGTGGCCAACATCAAGCGGACCGCCGTGCTGATCGGGGACTCGCAGTCCGAGCCTGAAGCCGGCTGGCCCCGCCAGGGCCTGGCTGCCATGGGTTACAACATCTTCTTCTGCGGCCGCGGCGGCACCGGCTTTGTTGCTGCGAACGGTAAGACCGGCAACTACATCGATGCACTGCAGCGCGGCGACTGGAAGCTCCCGTATGGATCCCCGGCGCTGGTGGTCATCCAGGGCGGCGGAAACGATGCCGCCCGCGGAGCCACGGATGCCCAGATCGTGGCCAACGCCGACCGCCTGATCTCCTCGCTCAAGCAACGCTACCCGGGGTCGAAGTTTGCCATGATCGGCACCCTGGCCCGCGGAATCAACTACGGCGGAGGGCGGCGGTCACAGGTGGACGCGCTGCTGAGCACGGTGGCCGCCAAACACGCCATCCCGTTTGTCAGCGCCGGCGACTGGCTGACTAAGTACAACCTGGCCAAGGAACTGGCCGACGGCGTGCACATGAACAGTGTCGGCCACAAGGCACTCGGCACCATCCTTGCCGCAAGGCTGAAGGAACTGGGACTCGAGGCGCCGGCGGTGCCGGCCACCTCGGCGTTGCCGGTCGGGTGAGCGGAGCCGCGCTCCCCTGAGCCGGCCCTCCTGCACAGAGCCGCATCAGCAGCAGGACGTTTCAGCACCAGGCACTTCACATAAGAAAAGGAGCCGGTATCCGCCTTGTGGGCGGATACCGGCTCCTTTCGTGATGCACCTATGCAGGAAACATCTGCCCGGGTTCTACTCAGGCAACTTCCGGCGGCAGCATCAGCCGCGCGCCCGGGATGGCATGGAGCAAGGCCTTCGTGTAGTCCTTCTGCGGGGCGTCGAACACGTCGTCCGTGGAACCGGTCTCAACCAGCTTGCCCTTCTCCATCACGCACACGTGGTCCGCGATCTGCCGGACTACGGCAAGGTCGTGGGTGATGAACAGGTAGGTCAGGCCCAGCCTGGACTGCAGCTCGGCGAGCAGGTTCAGCACCTGTGCCTGGACCAGGACATCGAGGGCGGAAACCGCCTCGTCGCAGATGATCACTTCCGGGTCGAGGGCCAGGGCACGGGCGATGGCAACACGCTGGCGCTGCCCGCCGGACAGTTCGTTCGGGTAACGCTGCATGGTGGACTGCGGCAGTGCCACCTGGTCCAGGAGCTCGCGGACCTTCTTCTCGCGGCTGGCCTTGTCCCCGATCTTGTGGGTACGCAGCGGCTCCTCGATGGTCCGGAAGATGTTGTACATCGGGTCGAGGGAGCCGTAGGGATCCTGGAAGATCGGCTGCACGCGGCGGCGGAACGCAAAGATCTGCTTGCTGTTCAGCGTGGAGGTGTCTACGCCGTCGAACACGATTTTTCCGGACGTCGGCTGGAGGAGGTTCAGCACCATCTGCGCCACGGTGGACTTGCCCGAACCCGACTCCCCGACGATCGCCGTCGTCGTCCCGCGCTTGACGCTGAAGGAGACGTCGTCAACGGCAGCGAAGTCGGTGGACTTCCCGAAGCCGGAGCGAAGCTTGAACACCTTGCGGAGGTTCTGGATCTGGAGCACGTCTTCGGTCTTGGTCGGCTCGACGACGACAGCCCCGCCGGCAGAGCTGGAGGGAGCGAGCAGCTCGTCCGTTTCGACGCCGAGCTCCTTGGCCACCTGGATGCGCCGGGACGCGAGCGACGGCGCCGAGGCCACCAGGCGCTGCGTGTACGGGTGCTGCGGGTTCTGCAGCAGTTCCAGGGACGGACCGGCTTCCACCACGTTGCCCCGGTACATCACCACCACCTTGTCCGCGCGTTCGGCGGCCAGGCCCAGGTCGTGGGTGATCAGGAGCACCGACGTGCCCAGTTCCGAGGTCATCTTTTCCAGGTGATCGAGGATCTGGCGCTGCACCGTCACGTCGAGCGCGGAGGTGGGCTCGTCGGCGATCAGCAGCCGCGGCTGGCAGGAGAGGCCGACGGCGATCAGCGCGCGCTGGCGCATGCCGCCGGAGAACTCGTGCGGGTACTGCTTGGCCCGCCGTTCGGCGTCGGGCAGGCCTGCCTCGGCGAGAACCTTCGCAACGTCGGCGGGTCCGCTGGGACGGCCGTTGGCCCGCAGCGTTTCCTTGACCTGGTAGCCGATCTTCCAGACCGGGTTGAGGTTGGACATCGGGTCCTGCGGGACCATGCCGATCGTATTGCCGCGCAGCTCGATCATGCGCTTTTCCGAGGCATGGGAGATGTCTTCGCCGTCGAGCAGGATCTGCCCGCCGGAGACCCTGCCGTTGGCGGGGAGCAGCCCGATGGCGGCGAGCGCCGTGGTCGACTTACCGGAGCCGGACTCCCCCACAATCGCGACGGTTTCACCCGGCATGATGGTCAGGTGGGCGTTCCGGACGGCCTGGACCTCTCCGGACCCGGTCTTGAAGGAAATGGCGAGGTCGCGGATTTCCAGCAGGGGCGTGTCCGCCACGCCCGCCTCACTGATTCTGACGTCGGAAGTTGTCATGATTGCCTCGTTCATCGTTGACGGCTTTTCGGATCGAGGGCGTCGCGCAGCGCATCGCCGAGCATGATGAAGCTCAGGACGGTGATGGACAGCGCGATGGCCGGATACAGCAGGATGGCCGGGTTGGTGCGGACGGAAGACCTGGCGGAGGCGATGTCGTTACCCCAGGACATGATGCTGCCCGGCAGGCCGATGCCGATGAAGGACAGCGTGGCTTCCGCCACGATGAAGACACCGAGTTCCATGGTTGCCAGGACGATGATCGGCGCGAGGGCGTTCGGCAGCACGTGCCGGACGAGCGAACCGAAGCGCGAGACGCCCAGTGAGCGGGCAGCCGTCACGAAGTCCGCATTGCGCACTTCAATGACTGCGCCGCGCGTGATGCGGGCCATCTGGGGCCAGCTGAGGACCACCAGGATCATGACCACGGTCCAGACGCCGCGGTTATCGCGCATGAACGGAAGCTGCGAGACCACCAGGGCGCCCAGGATGAGCGGGATGGCAAAGAAGATGTCGCCGAGCCGGGCGATGACGGCGTCGAGCCAGCCGCCGTAGAAGCCGGCGATGGCACCGAGCGTGACACCGATGAGAAGGACGCAGATCACGGAGAAGACGCCGACCATCAGCGACGCCTGGGTGCCGTGGATGATGCGGGAGTACACGTCGCAGCCCTGGAAGGTGTAGCCGAGCGGATGCCCTGCCGAAGGAGCGCCGTCGGAGTTCGCCAGCTGGCAGTTGTCGTTCGGTGCCACCTGGGTGAAGAGGCCCGGAAAGAGGGCCACAATGATGATCAGCGCGATCATCACGGCGGAAATAATGAACAGCGGGCGACGGCGGAGCTTGCGCCAGGCGCCGGCCCAGAGGCTCAGAGGAGCCTGGTCTGCTTTGAGCGAGTCCGTTGCCAGCAGGGGGGTCTCCTCCACGGGGGCAACAAAGTGCTCGATTTCGCGATTAGTTTTCATAACGGATCCTCGGATCAAGCCAGGCGTACAGCAAATCGACCAACAGGTTGGCAATAACGAAGACAAGCACCAGGACGCTGACAATCGCGACCACGGTGGGGCCTTCGCTGCGGATAACGGCCTGGAACAGCTTCTGGCCAACACCCGGGACGTTGAAGATGCTCTCCGTGACGATGGCACCGCCCATCAGGCCGCCGAGGCTGGCGCCCAGGTAGGTGATGACCGGAATCATGGAGTTGCGCAGGATGTGAGTGACCACGACGCGCGGCCGCGAGAGGCCCTTGGCGGTGGCGGTGCGCACATAGTCGGCGTTCATGTTCTCGACCACCGACGCGCGCGTCAGCCGCAGGACGTAGGCAAAGGAAACCAGGCCCAGCACGGTGGCCGGCAGGATCAGGTTGCCCCAGTCCGCGTTGGCTCCAACGGTGGGCTTGGCCCAGCCGAGCTGCACACCGATCAGTAGCTGCAGGACGAATCCGAGCACAAAGGTGGGGATGGCGATGACCACGAGGGACGCGACGAGCACGGTGGCGTCGAAGAACTTCCCCTTGCGCAGCCCGGCAACGAGGCCGAAGGTCACGCCGAAGACAGTCTGGATGATGAGGGCTTCGACGGCCAGCATGACGGTGACCGGGAAGATCCGGCCGAGGGATGCCGCAATGGGCTGGCCGGTGAAGTCGACGCCGAGGTTGAAGGTGAACAGGTTCTTGAGGAAGAGCCCGTACTGCACCCAGAACGGCTGGTCGAGGTTGTACTGCTGGCGGAGCTGCGCGATGACGGCTTCGCTGGGCGGTCGGTCGCCGAACAGTGCCCGGATCGGGTCACCCGGGAGGGCGAAAACCATGAAGTAGACGAGCAGGGTGGTTCCGATGAACACCGGAATGATCTGCAGCAGGCGCCGGAGGATGTACTGGATCACAGCAGCGTCTCCTGAGCGTTTGTGGGGCTAAGGGGGATCATGTAGGACAGCTTTCGTGCCGGTTCCAAGGCTATGGGGGCCCGGCTTTGTGGCCGAACCCCCATTAGCTTTTTGACGTGGATTTGTTCTGCGGACTACTTGGCGGTGATGGCCCAGTACTGCAGAACACCGTTCCAGCCAGCGTCAACGTTGCTGACGTTCTGGCTCCAGACGGCCTGGCGTGCGGAGTACCACAGCGGCAGGTTGGGGAGTTCCTTGAAGAGGATCTCCTGTGCTTCCGTGAACTTCTTGTTGGCGTCGTCCGTGGACTTGGCGCCCAGGCCTTCGGTGAGGAGCTTGTCGAACTCGGGGTTCGTGTAGCCCTCGTAGTTGGCGCTGGCACCGGTCTTCAGGAGCGGGCCGAGGAAGTTGTACAGCGACGGGTAGTCAGCCTGCCAGCCGGCGCGGGTCAGGCCGGGAAGGTCCTTGGCCGTGCGCAGCTTCAGGATTTCAGCGAACTTGGCGAACGGCTGGCCTTCGGCCTTGATTCCCAGGTTGTTCTTGAAGTTGTTGGCAACAGCGTCGATCCATTCCTTGTTGCCGCCGTCAGTGTTGTAGGCAAGCTGCAGGGTCTTGTCAGCGGGCCACGGGGTGATGGCGTCGGCCTTCGCCCACAGGTCCTTCGCCTTGGCGGCGTCGAACTTCAGGACCTCGGAACCGGCAACATTTTCGTTGTAGCCGTCAACTGCCGGTGAGGTGAAGTCCTTGGCCGGGATGCGGGTGCCGGAGAAGATGACCTTGGTGATCTCTTCGCGGTTGATGGCCATGGACAGCGCCTGGCGGCGGAGCATGCCTGCTTCGCCCTGGAACTCGGGCAGGTAGCCCGGGATGTTCAGGGTGGAGTTGCCTGCGTACGGCTTGTTGAGGTGGTTCTCAGGGAAGTCCGTGGCGTAGGTCTTGAGGGCGTCCGTCGGCAGGACGTCCGTGACATCGAGGTTGTTGCCCTGGATGTCGGTGTAAGCCGGAGCCGGGTCGGTGTAGAACTTGAAGGTCACGCCGCCGTTCTTGGCAGCACGTGCACCCTGGTAGTCAGCGTTCTTGACCAGTTCGATCTGGCTGTCGTGCTGCCAGGCACCTTCCTTGGCCATCTTGTACGGGCCGTTGCCCACCGGGTTCTCGCCGAACTTCTTCGGGTCCTTGATGGCGTCTGCAGGCAGCGGCATGAAGGCGGAGTAGCCAAGGCGCAGCGGCCAGTCTGCTTCAGGCTGGGTCAGCTTGACCGTGATGGTGGAATCGTCCTTCAGGGCCAGGCCTGAGAGGGTCTGTGCGGTGGGGGCCGGAACGTCGGTGTCCTTGCCGTCCGCACCCTTCTCGGTCTTGGTGGCGCTGACCGCGTCATAGCCTTCGATGGATTCGAAGAAGCTGCTGTTGCTCTGGGCGTTGGTGCTCAGGGCGGCAAAGTTCCAGGCGTCAACGAAGCTCTTGGCGGTGACTTCCTCGCCGTTGGTGAACTTGCTGCCGGACTTGACCTTGATGGTGTAGTTCTGGCCGTCCGGGGACTCAATGGACTCGGCCAGGGCGTCGACGGATTTGCCGCTCGGATCGTAGCTCCGCAGGCCTTCGAACAGAAGCTCGACGACGCGGCCACCGTAGACTTCGCCGGTATCGGCGGGCATCAGGGGCTTCTGCGGCTCATTGCTGTACGCCGTGATGACCTTGTTGGGATCGCCGGCAGCCTGGCTGCTGCCACCGTTCGTGGAGCCGCCGCCGGCACCGCATCCGGTCAGGGCAAGGGCCGCGATGGCAACCATGCCCAGTGCTTTGGAAGTGCGCGAAAAACGCATTCCGCCTCCTATGAGTTGTGGGAGTGAGAAGGGAAAGTCTTGTGCTTCCCCGCAGGCCGGGCACAGAGGTGTCCTGTGACGTGGCATACATAAGTGAGTAGCCTAACCCCAAAATGTCCAGATATTGGAACTCTGTTGCCAAACTGCAACCCGGTCACAATTTGACCACTAGCGTCAACATCGGCGTATTTCAAGTCACACGTTACTCAGTGGTAGCCTACACCTGATGTGACGGACCTTACTCCACTCCACTCGCCAGCAGCTGTGCCCGCAGCTCCCGTCGCTCACGCTGTTTTTCGGGGTCCGGGAGGGGCACCGCAGCGAGCAGGCGCTGCGTGTAGGGTTCCTGCGGATTGCGCAGAATCTGGTCCCGTGTGCCCTGCTCAACGATTCTGCCCCGCTGCATCACGCAGATGCGGTCGGCCAGCACGTCGACCACTGCCAGGTCGTGCGTCACGAACAGGCAGGCAAAGCCGAGGTCTTTCTGGAGGTTCTGGAACAGTTCAAGTACTTTTGCCTGCACCGACACGTCAAGCGCCGACGTCGGTTCGTCCGCCACCATCAGCTTCGGCTTGAGCGACAGTGCCCGGGCGATGCCCACGCGCTGCTTCTGGCCGCCGGACAGCTCATGCGGATACCGGTTGCGGTAGCTCCTGGGCAGCTCCACCTGGTCAAGGAGCGCCTCGATCCGCTTCTGCAGCCCGCTTCCCTTGGCCTCCCCGGCAAGGAACATGGGTTCGCCGATGCTCTCGCCGATCGGAAGGCGCGGATTCAACGACGACGACGGGTCCTGGAAGACCATGCCGATGTGCCGCCGGACATGGTGCAGCTGCTTGCCGTTCTTCTTGGCAGCTGAAATGTCCTGGCCCACCACCCGCATTGTGCCTGCCGCGACGGGAAGCAACCCCACCGCCGCGCGGCCGATGGTGGTTTTGCCCGAGCCGGATTCGCCTACGAGCCCCACCACCTGGCCCGGGTAGATCACGAGGTTTGCACCCTCCACGGCCCGGAAGGCAGGCACACGGCCCTGTTTGGGGTATTCGATGGCCACATCGGTCAGTTCGAGGACCGGCTCGCCCTGGGGCCGTTCCGCGGCCGCAGCAGCCAGCGCCGCAACGTTCTCCCGCTCGCGCCGGACGAGTTCCTCATGGTCCACTGATTCCAGCTCGGCATGGGTGGCGGCTGCCAGCGCGGCGGTAACGTCGACTTCCTCGCCATGCTCCGCTCCGCCCTGGCCAAGGTGCGGCACCGCCGCCAGCAAGGCCTGCGTGTATTCGTGCCTGGGATTCCGGAAGACCTGCTCAGCCGTTCCGGTTTCGACAATGAGGCCCCGGCGCATGACGGCGATCCGGTCTGCGAGGTCCGCCACGACGCCCATGTCGTGGGTGATCAGCACAATGGCACTGTCCAGCTTGTTCCGGAGATTGCGCATGAGGTCCAGGATCTCGGCCTGGACTGTGACGTCCAAGGCCGTGGTGGGCTCGTCGGCAATCAGCAGCTTGGGGTCGCAGGACAGCGATTGCGCAATCATGGCCCGTTGCCGCTGGCCGCCCGACAGCTGGTGCGGGTAGGACTTGAACGCCTTCTCGGGGTCCGGCAGTTCCACCAGTTCCAGCATCCGCAGGGCACGTTCCTTTGCCTGCTCAGGTGAAACTTCATTATGCAGCCGCACCGTCTCCACGATCTGCGCCCCGACCGTGTAGACCGGGTTGAGTGCGGTCATGGGTTCCTGGAAGATCACAGCCACGTCCTTGCCGCGGACTTCCCGGATGTTGGCCGCGCTGGCGCCAAGGAGTTCTTTGCCGGAGAGGCGGACGCTGCCGGATACCCGGCTGTTGCTGGGCAGGAGGCCCAGCAGGGCCATGGAGCTGGCGCTCTTGCCGGAACCGGACTCCCCCACGATGGCCAGCACCTCGCCGGCCCTGACCTGATAGTTCAGGCCGATGGCCGCAGGCACCCATTTCTTGTCCACGCCGAAGTCGACGCTGAGGTCGCGGACCTCGAGGACAACAGCACCCTTTGCGGGTTCCTGCGCCGGCGCGGTGTCCTGGTGGGGGGTGATGTTGTCAGTCATGACGGGTTCCCTTCCGCCCAGGCCGCCGCTGCACGGGAAATTAGTGCTGCGGCCTGGAATCCTGAATTATTGGGGGCATGAGCAGTGTGCCGCACGCCGGAAATGTTGAAGTCTTCAAAGCCCCTACGAACAAGTGGTTCGCTTGGCTTTCCTGGCTGGTGGCAGCGCTTGGCCTCGTGGTCACCGCCGCGGCCGGCGGCCCGGCCGCCCTGCTGGGGGCAGGCCCGCTGCTGCTGATCGGCTTTCTTGGCTGGCTGCTGTTCTGGATGCCTTCGGTGGTGGTTCACGACGGCGGCATCACCTTGGAGAATCCGTTCCGCTCCGTTCTCGTCCCCTGGGCTGCCCTGGTCAATGTTGATACGCGCTACGCCCTGACGCTGGTCACGCCGGCCCGGAGCTACGTTTCCTGGGCTGCACCGGCGCCGGGCATCTGGGGCGGCCGGAACGCCCGCCCTGAGGATCTCAAGGGCCTTCCTTCCGCAACGTACGGACCGGGAAGGTCCGTGCGCCCCGGTGACCTGAAAACCACTGATTCGGGGCAGGCAGCCCGGCTGGTACGCAGACGCTGGGAACAGCTGGTCGAAGCCGGCACCCTGGACGCCGGGAATGCCGATTCGACCGGCGTCAGGGTGACGTTCCGCTGGGGGGCGGTTGCAGCCACCGCCGTGCTGCTGGCCGCCAGCTGCTGGGCCGTCGCAGTTCCTTAGGGCGGCTGCCCGGACTGGCCGCATTCAGTCGCCCGCTGACCCGTCGGCTGCGGGAGCCGGCTTCTTGGCCGCTTCCCCGGACAACTGCGTGTCCTTGGCCTTCTTGGCGTTGAACTTCTTCTGCCTCGGGTCGAACGCGTCCCGGAGCCCGTCGCCGATGAAGTTGATGCTCAGGCAGATCAGGACGATGAAGATGCCCGGGAACCAGAACAGCCACGGCCGGGTGGAGAATGCTTCCTGGTTTTGCGAGATGAGCAGGCCCAGCGACGTGTCCGGGGATTTCACGCCCACACCGAGGTAGCTCAGGGCCGTTTCCAGGAGGATGGCAGCGGACATGGTCAGCGTCACGTTGACGATCAGCACGCCGATGGCGTTGGGCAGGATGTGCTTGAAGATGATCCGGGCATTGCTGGCTCCCGAGATGCGTGCTGCATCAACAAACTCGCGTTCGCGAAGGGTGAGGAACTCACCGCGCATCAGCCGGGCGAGGCCCACCCAGCTGACGAGGCCGAGGAAGATTCCGAGGATCAGGATGCCGTTGCTGGCCGCGAAGCCCGAAAACCAGCCGCCCTGGTCCCTGCGGTTGACGCTCTGGGCCACGACGGCGGCGAGGAGCAGTACGGGGATGATGATGATGACGTCGGTGATCCGCATCAGCACCGCTTCGACCCAGCCGCGGAAGTATCCGGAGAGTCCGCCCACTACCGTGCCCAGCAGGCCGGCGATCGTCCCGATCAGGAGCATGATGATGATGGACTGCTGGGCTCCGCGCATGGTCATGGCGAACAGGTCCCGGCCGATCCGGTCCTGCCCGAACGGGTGTTCGCCCCAGGCGGGCGGCCACAGGGACGCCGTCGGAACGCCGTCGTTGACCAGCGGCGAGACATCCAGGTGGTCATATTTCCACCAGCCCGGGATCCCCGCCCAGCCCACGGACGTGAAGGCGAGCAGGAATATGACGGCAAAAATGAACAGGCCGACGAGGGCTCCGGTGTGCCCCAGGAACCTCTTACGGACAATCTGCCCCTGGCTCAGCCCCTTCGCTTCCGGCTCGTCGAATGAGCCGGGCTGCCGGGAACGTGCGTGCTCGGCGAGGAATTCTTCCTGCTGGGTTGGCTGGCTCATGCCTTAATCCTTACGCGGGGATCGAGTGCGGAATACGCAAGGTCTGCGATCAGGTTGAACACCATGGCGGTAACTGCCACGCAGACGAAGACTCCCATCACGGGGTTCGGGTCAGTGTGCACAATGCCGTCCAGGAAGAGGAACCCCATGCCGCGGACGGAGAACACAGTCTCTGTGATGACGGCCCCGCCGATGAGCGCCCCGATATCAAATGCCACGATCGTTGCGATCGGAATCAGGGCATTACGGAACGCGTGGCCCATCACCACGGACCGTTCGGAGAGGCCCTTGGCCCGGGCCGTCCGGATGTAGTCCATGTTCATGATTTCCAGCATGGACGACCTGGTGAACCGCGTGTAGCTTGCCAGCGAAACAAGGATGAGCGCCATGGTGGGAAGAATCAGGTGGGTGAAGGTGTCCAGGGTCAGGATCCAGAAGTCGCCCTGGATGTTGGGTGTGCCTGCACCGATGGTGGCGATCGGCCTGCCGCGGACGCGGCTGTTGCTGAAGTAGCTGGGCCACGCCTGCATGAAGCGGTCCATCAGGATGAGTCCGCCCACCAGGAAGGCAGTGATGCCGGCAGCCCGCATCGACTGTCCGCGGTCGTAGCCGCCCATCAGGTAGCCCGTTCCCACGCCCACTCCGATGGTGGCGATGCCCAGCAATACGATCATGATCGCCGTCGCCTGGTTGAGGAGCGGCTGGACAGCGAAGTATGCGACGATGCCGAGTGCCACCACGATGAGTGAGGCCTGGAGCGCCTTCCTGTTTTTGAGTCCTGCCACGAGGAGTGTCACGGCGAAGGCGAGGCCCACCCCGGCAATGGCAATGACAACCGGGCCGAGGCCGGGATTCCGGAACCACTGCACGAGGGAGAAGTAGACCAGGATGAGGCTGACTGCAACGAACACGATGCCGCCCGAGACAAGCCTGCGGCGGGCCGCTCCGCCCACTGCAACGGCAACGATCAGGCCCGCAACGGCGCCGACGCCCAATGCCACCGGCAGTGGTATTTCGGGGTTGCGGAGAAAATCGTTGAAACCGATGGCCCCGTATTCCTTCAACAGCACGGCAACCCAGAAGATCGGAAGCGAGAAAAACAGGAAGGCCATAAACGTCACGCCATAGTCCAGGGCGCTGTACTGCCGCAGTGCGGTAATAATGCCCAGGGCAATACCGATGAGGATGGCGAGGATCGTGGCGCCTGTGACGAGTGTCAGGGTTTGCACCAGCGCGAAACCAAGGGCTTCGGTGATGGGCTGTCCCGCAATATTCTTTCCGAGGTCGCAGGAACCGGCGAAGGGGACCAGGCACCTGGCGGCTCCGCTGAGCCATTTGAAGTACCGGAGCGGGGCGGGCGTATCCAGGTCAAGGAGCTGGCTGCGGGAGTCCATGAGCTGTTGTTTGTTCGGGGCGCTGCTGGCGCGGAATTCCTCCAGTGGATCCCCTGACGACGCTGTCAGGAGGTACACGAGGAATGAAGCCCCGAGAAGAATGAGTGCGGCAGTGATCAGCCGCCGGACGATGTACGTCACCATGGTGGAAAGCCTCTATATCCGGGCCCGGGATCTCGCCGGGCCCATCGCAGAATCTATCCGGATTCCCGACTGAGGTGCGCGGAAACCCGGCAGAATGCCGGTGGTGCCGGAGAAGGCGCCGGGACGTTGGTGCATTTGTCCCGGCGCCTTCTCCTGCTGTTCACTCGCTGAGCGGGGGCTCTACTTCTCAGCCCACTCCCAGAAGTTCCACCAGACACCGGTCTGGTTCGGCATGAACTTCACGCCCGTGATGCGGTCGCTGTAGGCGTCCACTCCGACGGACTGGAAGAGAGGAAGGCCGTAGGCGGACTCCCAGATCTTCTTGTCGATCTGCCTGGTCAGCTCGTCCTGCTTGCTGCGGTCGGTGGTGACGATCAGCTCATCCATCAGCTTGTCCGCTTCCGGATCGGCGAACTGGTTGAAGTTGGATCCGTTGCCGCTGCGGAAGATCTGCGGGACGCCGGATACGCCGACACCCGGGTTGGTCCAGCCGAAGATGGTGGCATCGTAGCTGCCGTCGCCGAGGGCCTTGCCCCAGTCGGACGCTCCCAGTCCGCCGTCAACGATCTTGAAGCCGGCCTTGGTGGCCGATTCGCGGATCAGGGAGAAGGCGTCAACACGGTTGGGGTTGTCCTTGTTGTACATGATGCGGACCTCGGGCGTCTTGCCGGCAAGGAGCGCCTTGGCGCCGTCAATGTCCACGTCCTGGTATGCCGAGGAACCGTTGTTCTTGGCTGATTCCTCGTATGCTGCCTGGGCCGGAACGAAGAGCTGCGAATCCAGCGGTTTGGCTTCCGGGTCGAGCTTCTTCACGATCTTGTCGACGATGTCCTTGCGCGGGACCGTCTTCATGAACGCTTCGCGGACGCTCTTCTCGGCAAACGGACCCGAGTAGTTCAGGTCGATGTGGTCGTAGGAGAGCTGGTTGCCCTGTTCCACGGTGACGCCCTGGCTTTCGAGGGCCTTCAGCTGCTCGATGGTGTCCGCCGAGGCCTGCGGAGCAATGATGTCAGCTTCGCCGTTCTTCAGTGCCTGCACCTGTGCCGGAGCTGAGCCGATGTAGCGGACAGTGATTTCGTCCAGGCTGGCTTCCGGTCCCCAGTTGTAGTCCTTGTTGCGGACCATGGTGAGGGACTGGTCCTGGGTGACGCTCTTGACGATGTACGGACCGTTGGAAAGGAAAAGGCTGGGATCGGACGGCAGGGTCTTCGTGTCAAAGCCTGTGTTCCAGAGGTCAGCCATGGCCTTCAATTTCTCGTCGGCCGGCTTCGGGGCCTTGGGATCGCCCTTGGGCTTTTCCTTCAGGTAGTCCACGAGCGCCTTGGCGTCGCTCAGGCCGGCTTTCTTGGCCAGCACGTGCGCCGCAATGTCGATGCCCGGTCCCCCAAGAACGGTTTCCCAGTCAGCGAAGGGCTTGGAGTACTTGATGGTCATGGAACGGTTGTCGTCGCCGAGCTCCGGGAAGTCCGTGAGCTTGAGGCCGGTGGGGTCGCCGGCGTACGAGAAGTACTGCGTGCCGGTCTTTGCCTCGGAGTCGGCATCATCGTAGTAGCCGGAGAAGGCCGCCCACTGCAGCAGGAGGTCGGCCGCCGTCACGGGTGTGCCGTCGGACCACTTCACGCCTTCGTTGACGGTGTACTTGATCGTTAGCGGGTCATCGGAAGTCTTTTCCATCTTGCCGAACTTCTCGTTGCGTACAACGTTCAGCTGGTTGTCGATGTAGTAGAAACCCGAGTGGGTGGCATAACTGATCTTCGAGTTAATGTCCGTGTTGCCGTCGGCGGTGTTCGGGTTGAACGTGTTGAACGCGTTCACCTCGACCACCGTGGCTGAGCCACCCTGTTTGCCGGCAGTAGCGCTGGACGGGGTGGTCCCGCCGCTGTTGCCGGCGCAGGCGCTGAGAGCTAGCGCGGCAGCTGCCGCGACGCCTACCGCTTTGGAAATACGACCTAAGCGCATTCCGCCTCCTATGTTTCTGTGGTGTTGAAAAGACCGCCGCTGTAGGCGCCGGCCAGACCGCCCATTCCCCCAGTGAGAATGTGGCTAGTCTCACATGAGCAGTAGCCTAGACCCGAAAAGAAAGCCAATGGGACCAAAGTTGCCCATGGGTAAAGGTTGTTACCGAGCTGCAACAATGGATTTGCGGACGCGGTTTATCACCGGAGAAGGCAGGGCGGGAAAACCCGCACGGGAGCGGGTCCAACCCCCGACAAAAGCCCCGGTTCAAAGGAATCGGGGCTAACACCGTTAATGAACAATTACTGACTTGGGGGGTAACTTTGCTCTCTCCCCCGGAGCAGCACACGCACCCCGCATATCATGAGGATCAGCTGTACACCGATCCCTGAAGGAATCCCATGCCCGACTCCTCACAACCGTTACGCAAGCTCGGATTCCTCACTATTGGCCTGTTCGACCCCGCGGAGCCAGCCGCGGGGCACGAATCGACCTTGCAGGTCATCGCACTGGGCGAGCAGCTTGGATTCGACAGCGCATGGCTGCGCCACCGCCATCTGCAGTTCGGAATCTCCTCGCCTGTTGCGGTCATGGCGGCGGCCAGCCAGCGCACTTCCCGGATCGAGCTTGGAACCGCCGTGACCCCGATGGGCTGGGAAAACCCTTTGCGCCTTGCCGAGGACCTGGCCACCGTGGATCTGCTCGCCGGCGGACGAATCAATCCGGGCCTGAGCGTGGGCGAACCAATGCACTACGAGACGGTGAAGCACGAGTTGTACCCGGATTCCGCCGAACTGGAGGACTTCGGATATGCACGCCTGGACCGGCTTGCGCGCCTGATCGCGGGGGAACCGGTCCGGGAATTTTCCGGCAAGCAGGGTGTCGTCGAGGAATTCTCCAATCGCGTGGAGCCGCACTCCGCCGGGCTGCGTGCCCGTCTTTGGTACGGGGCGGCAAGCCGGAAATCGGCCATCTGGGCGGGGGCGAACGGATTCAATCTGCTCTCCAGCAGTGTGATCTTCCCCGAAACGGACGAGGAACCGGCGTTTGCCCAAATCCAGCAGTCCCAGATCCGGGCCTACCGTGAAGCAGCCGCGGCATCAGGCCAGTCGCACGGACCAGCCCGGGTCTCGCAAGGCCTGGTGGTCATCCCGACCGATTCGGCTTCAGCGCAACAGCGGGAAAAGTACAGGCGATACGTCGATGAACGCACGCCCCGCACCCGGACGCCGCAGGGACCAAAGGGCATGCTGTTCGCCCCTGACCTCATGGGCACCAGCGATGAAATCGCCGAGCAGCTGTACGCACACGCGGGGTTCCGCGAGGTCGACGAAGTGGCGTTCGCGCTGCCGTTCAGCTTCGACCATGGGGACTACATCCAGATCCTCACCGACATCGCCACCAGATTGGGTCCCGCTTTGGGATGGGCTCCGGCACGTTGAGAAAGACGAAAATCGCGCCCCGGCTGTGCCAGGACGCGATCTTCGCAGATGAGCCTAAACGTTGAAGCGGAACTCCACCACGTCGCCGTCGGCCATGACATATTCCTTGCCTTCGATGCGGACCTTGCCGCGGGCTTTGGCCTCGGCCATGGATCCGGCCTCGATAAGGTCGTCGAAAGACACGACTTCGGCCTTGATGAAGCCGCGCTGGAAATCCGAGTGGATGACGCCGGCGGCCTGCGGGGCGGTGTCGCCCTGGTGGATGGTCCAGGCGCGGGTTTCTTTGGGACCGGCCGTCAGATAGGTCTGCAGTCCCAGCGTGTGGAAGCCGACGCGGGCCAGCTGGTCGAGGCCTGATTCGTCCTGGCCGTTCATCTCCAGCATCTCGCGGGCTTCTTCCTCGTCCAGTTCCACGAGGTCGGATTCCAGCTTGGCGTCGAGGAAGACGGCATCCGCCGGAGCAACCATGGCCCGCAGCTCTTCCTGCTTCTCGGGGTTGCCCAGGATTCCCTCGTCCGAGTTGAAGACGTAGATGAAGGGCTTGGCTGTCAGCAGGCCCAGCTCCTTGAGGTGCTCCATCTCGAGCTTGTCGCTCTTGATCGAGGAGAAGATGGTGTCGCCACGTTCAAGCACGGCCTGCGCTGCCTTGATGGCGGCCAGTTCAGCCGCGTCGCGCTTTTTGATCTTGACTTCTTTTTCGATCCGGGGGATCGCATTTTCGATGGTCTGGAGGTCAGCCAGGATCAGTTCGGTGTTGATGGTCTCCATATCCGAGCGCGGATCCACCTTGCCGTCGACGTGGATGACGTCCGGGTCATCGAACACGCGGACAACCTGTGCGATGGCCTCGGCCTCGCGGATGTTGGCGAGGAACTTGTTGCCCAGGCCTTCGCCTTCCGATGCACCCTTGACAATCCCGGCGATATCGACGAACGACACGGGAGCAGGGAGCAGGCGCTGGGAGCCGAAGACGGCGGCCAGCTTGGCGAGCCGCGGGTCCGGCAGGTTGACCACACCGACGTTCGGCTCGATGGTGGCGAACGGATAGTTCGCAGCCAGCACCTGATTACGGGTCAGTGCGTTGAAAAGGGTTGATTTGCCGACGTTGGGCAGTCCGACGATGCCAATAGTAAGAGCCACGAGCACTAATTCTACCGGTAACCGGCCGCGAACCATGCGGTGGTCCGTTCCCGGTCTCCGCAGGCGGCGTGCGCCTGCGTCAAAAATGTCGGTGGCCCATGCCAAAGTGAACACATGGACGCTTTTGCACTGATACTTGCCCTGCTGATGCTGATTCTCGGCGCCGTGATTGGCGCCGCCTTCACCTACGTGGCGCTCCGCCGGCGGAGCGTGGCCCTGGAACAGGATTTCGACGGCGTCTCGGCGCGCCTTTCGGAGGTCAGCGCCCAGTTCGCGGCGGCCGACGCCGAGCGGCGCCTTCTGTCGGCACAGAACCGGGAACTGGGCGAGTCTCGCAACCAGGACGGCAGCGTCCTCCGGGCCCTGGCCCCGGTGGCGGAAAAGCTGACGGCGGTCCAACAGCAGGTGTCCCTGCTGGAACGCGACCGGCTGGAGCAGTACGGACAGCTGGCCCAGCAGCTGCAGGAGGCCAGGCTCTCCGACGAGCAGCTGCTGCGCTCAACCCATGCCCTGGAGTCCGCCCTGCGGTCCAATAGCGCCCGCGGCCAGTGGGGCGAGGTCCAGCTGCGCCGGGTCGTTGAAGCCGCCGGCATGCTCCGCCATGTGGATTTCCACGAACAACAGCACAGCACCGGAGGGGGAAACGCTGTCCGCCCCGACCTCGTGGTCCAGCTCCCGGGCGGGAAGCAACTGGTGGTTGACGCGAAGGTCCCCCTGGGGTCCTACCTAGAGGCCCAGGACCTGGGATCCTCAGCGGGACGCCAGCAGCAGGGGCCTGCCCTCAACGGCCAGAACGCGTTGCTGGCAGCCCACGCCAAGGCCCTGAAGTCCCATGTGGACGCGCTGAGCAACAAGAAGTACTGGGAGATCCCGGGCAATTCGCCGGAACTCGTCATCTGCTTCCTGCCGGCGGAATCCATCCTGGCGGCCGCACTGGCTGCGGACGCCGGGCTGCTTGACTACGCCTTGAACAAGAATGTGGTGCTGGCATCCCCCGGCACCTTGTTGGCCGTGCTGAAGTCGGTAGCGTTCACCTGGCGCCAGGACGTGCTCACGGACAGCGCCCGGGAGCTCTTTGAGTTGGCGCGGCAGCTCTACGAACGGATGGGCACACTGGGCGACAATGTGACCAAGCTGGGGTCGTCGCTGAAGACGTCCGTTGACCGCTACAACTCAATGGTCGGAACGCTGGAGGCGCGGGTTCTTCCGACGGCGCGGAAACTCAACGCCCTGGAAGCCGAGGGGCTGACCACACCGCCTGCGATCGAGGTGACTCCCCGGTCGGTGGCAGCTCCCGAACTGCAGTCGGAGGAGTCGGCCGCCTAGCCTCGATTTTTCATGATGGTCGGTGATGGTCGCTGGTTCGTGCCGGTGTGTTGATCGGCGGGTGTTTTCTGTTTTCG
>NZ_JARCCY010000079.1:0-10267 GCF_039907775.1 Arthrobacter sp. CC3 | reverse complement strand
GCCCTGATTGCCAACGGCCGGATCTTGGCCGGTAACTCGTTGTACGAGGACCGTGCCCGGGGCATCATGTCCGCCGGCGTGGAGGAATCCAACGCGATGGTGAAGATCTCCCCGCGTTTCCCGGGCGATGTTGCCGAGTCCATGCTGCCTGCAACCACCGTGACCCTGGTGGACGGGTTGAAGGCTGAACTCCTCAACGGCCTGGGCAAGCTGGACCCGGACGAGGACCGTGCCGAATACGACAAGAAGTACGTCCACACCGATGTCCTGGTGATCGGCGGCGGCCCCGCCGGCCTGGCCGCGGCCCGCGAGGCCGTCCGCACCGGCGCCCGCGTGATCCTCATGGACGACCAGCCCGAACTGGGCGGCTCACTCCTGTCCGGCTCCACCGCCCCGGAACTGGCCGAGACCATCGAAGGCAAGCCGGCCCTGGAATGGGTAGCCGACGTTGAGGCCGAGCTCGTTTCCGGCGCCGAATGCACCGTGCTGAACCGCACCAGCGCTTTCGGCGCGTATGACGCGAACTACGTCATCGCGGTGCAGAACCGCACCGACCACCTGTCCAGCCCGGCCGCACCCGGCGTCTCCCGCCAGCGGATCTGGCACGTGCGTGCCAACCAGGTGGTGCTGGCTCCCGGCGCGCACGAACGCCCGCTGGTGTTCGAGAACAACGACCGCCCCGGCATCATCCTGGCCTCCGCTGCCCGCAGCTACCTCAACCGCTACGCCGTGGCCGCCGGGCAGCGCGTGGTCATCAGCACCACCAATGATTCCGCCTACGCCCTGGCCGCGGACCTCCGCGCCGCCGGCGTCAAGGTCGCCGCCGTCGTCGACGCCCGCCCCGGCCTGACCCCGGTGGCGGCTGCCGCCGTCGAGGCCGGCACCCGGGTGCTGATCGGCAGCGCCGTCGCTGACACCTCCTCCTCTGCGGCGGACGGCCGCGTGGAGAGCGTCACCGTCCGCAGCATCAACGACGACGGCGAACTCACCTCCGGCGTTGAAGAGATCGCCTGCGACCTGCTGGCCGTTTCCGGCGGCTGGAGCCCGCTGGTGCACCTGCACTCCCAGCGCCAGGGCAAGCTGCGCTGGGACGACGAACTCGCCGCGTTCGTGCCGGGCACCGTGGTCCCGAACCAGCAGACCATCGGCTCGGGCCGGGGCAGCTACGAACTCGCGGACGTCCTGGCCGAGGGCATCTCCGCCGGCGCGTCGGCCGCCATCGGCGCCGGCTTCGAATCCACCACACAGCCGTCCCCGCTCGGGGAGCCGAAGGCGTCCGCTCCGACCCGGCAGCTGTGGCTGGTCCCGGGCCAGGCCGGCACCCCGGATGACTGGCACCACCACTTCGTGGACTTCCAGCGCGACCAGTCCGTGGCCGATGTGCTGCGTTCCACCGGGGCCGGGATGCGGTCGGTGGAACACATCAAGCGCTACACCTCGATCAGCACCGCGAACGATCAGGGCAAGACTTCCGGGGTGAACGCGATCGGCGTGATCGCTGCCGCGCTCCGCACCGCCGGCGAAGCCTCCCGCGGCATCGGGGATATCGGCACCACCACCTACCGGGCACCGTTCACCCCGGTGGCGTTCGCGGCACTGGCCGGTCGCCAGCGCGGGGAGCTGTTCGACCCGGCCCGGGTGACGTCGATCAACCCGTGGCATGTTGCCAAGGGCGCCCTGTTCGAGGACGTGGGGCAGTGGAAGCGGCCCTGGTACTACCCGCAGGCCGGCGAGGACATGGACGCTGCGGTGCTGCGCGAATGCGCCGCGGTCCGGGAGTCCGTGGGCTTTATGGACGCCACCACCCTGGGCAAGATTGAAATCCGGGGCAAGGATGCCGGTGAGTTCCTGAACCGGGTCTACACCAACGCGTTCAAGAAGCTCGCCCCGGGCTCGGCCCGCTACGGTGTGATGTGCGGTCCGGACGGCATGATTTTCGATGACGGTGTGACCCTGCGCCTGGACGAGGACCGGTTCTTCATGACCACCACCACCGGTGGTGCCGCGAAGGTCCTGGACTGGCTGGAGGAATGGCTGCAGACCGAATGGCCTGAACTGGATGTGCACTGCACCTCGGTGACCGAACAGTGGTCCACGATCGCCGTCGTCGGGCCCAAGTCCCGGGCGGTCCTGGCCAAGGTGGCCCCGGAACTCGCCGCCGACGGCGGGCTGGAAGCGGATGCGTTCCCGTTCATGACGTTCCGCGAAACCACCCTCGCCTCCGGGGTGCAGGCCCGGGTCTGCCGGATCTCGTTCTCCGGTGAACTGGCCTACGAGATCAACGTGCCCTCCTGGTACGGGCTGAACACCTGGGAAGCGGTGGCCGCGGCCGGGGCCGAGTTCAACATCACCCCGTACGGCACCGAAACCATGCACGTACTCCGCGCCGAAAAGGGCTACCCGATCGTCGGACAGGACACCGACGGGACCGTCACCCCGCAGGACGCGGGCATGGAATGGATCGTTTCCAAGGCCAAGGACTTCATCGGCAAACGCTCCTACACCCGCACCGACGCGAGCCGGGAAGACCGCAAGCACCTGGTCAGCGTCCTTCCCGTGGACGGCTCCATCCGCCTGCCCGAAGGCACCCAGCTCGTCGAAAAGGGCATCAGCACCAGCCCCGCCTACGGCCCCGTGCCGATGCAGGGCTTTGTCACCTCCAGCTACCACAGCGCCGCCCTGGGCCGGTCTTTCGGACTGGCCCTGATCAAGAACGGCCGCAACCGCATCGGCGAGTCCCTGGTGGCCGTCGCCGGTGGCCAGCTGGTCGATGTTGTTGTCGCAGAAACCGTACTGTTTGACCCCGAAGGAGCCCGCAAAGATGGCTAACACCCCAGCACTGACAGGCATCAATGGACTCCGGGACATCCGCCGCAGCCCCGCCTCGCACCTGGCCCCGGCACTGGAAACCGGCTCCGTCCCCGGCAAGGTTATCCTCGCCGAAGGCCCCTTCCAGACCATGGCCGGGGTCCGCGTGGACCCCCGCTCCGAGGAAGGGGCACGGATCGCTGCCGTGACCGGCGGACTGCCGGCACGCTGCGGCGAGGTCGGCGGCACCGGTCAGGTCAGCGTCCTCTGGCTCGGACCGGCCGAGTTCCTCGTGGTCGCCCCCGAGCAGGCCCACGACTCCCTCGGCGGTGACCTGATCCGGGCACTCACCGAAGCGCTGGGCGGCGCCCCGGGCCAGGTCGTGGACCTCTCCGCGAACCGCACCACGTTCGAACTCTCCGGCCCGCGGGCCCGGGCCGTCCTGGAAAAGGGCTGCGCCCTGGACGTGCACCCGCGCAGCTTCACCCCGGGAACCGCGCTGAACACCGAGGTGGGCAACATCCCGGTGGTCCTGCAGAAGACCGGCGAGGAAAGCTTCAGGCTCTTCCCGCGGGCCTCGTTCGCGGACTTCCTGGGCCGCTGGCTCCTGGACGCAATGCGCGAGTACGCCTCCCCCGAGGTCCCGTAAATGGCCCTCAGCGTCCTGGACCTGTTCTCCGTTGGCATCGGGCCGTCCTCCTCACACACGGTCGGCCCGATGCGGGCGGCGAAACTGTTCGCCGACGGGCTCAAAGGCGACGGCCACCTGAGCTCCACCACCCGCGTCCAGGCAGAGTTGTTCGGTTCGCTCGGTGCCACCGGGCGGGGCCACGGCTCGGATAAAGCCGTGGTCCTGGGCTTCAAGGGCCTGGACCCGGAAACCGTGGACACCACCACCGCGGACGACCAGGTCGCCGCCGCAGCCCTCGACGCCGAACTCATGATCGCCGGAACCCACCGGGTGGACTTCAACTGGGACGAGGACGTGGTCCTGCACCGGCGCAAGTCCCTCCCGGCCCACCCCAACGGCATGACGTTCCGCGCCCTGGACCACGCCGGGGCCGTCCTCAGCGAACGGAGCTTCTACTCCATCGGCGGCGGCTTCGTCGTTGACGGGGACGCCGACGCCGGCGACCGTGTCGTTGCCGACGCCACCGTCCTGCCCTACCCCTTCAGCACAGCCGACGAACTCCTGGCAATCTGCAAACGCGAGGGCATGTCCATCTCCGACGTCATGCTCGCCAACGAACTGACATGGCGGACTGAAACGGAACTCCGCGAGGAGCTCCTGAAGCTTTGGGCGGTCATGCGCGAATGCGTGGACAACGGCTGCGCCGCGGAAGGGATCCTTCCCGGCGGCCTGAACGTCAAACGGCGGGCGCCGTCGCTATTCAAAACCCTGACAGCGGACACCGGCGTGACCGATCCGCTCCGGGCGATGGAATGGGTGAACCTCTACGCGCTGGCGGTGAACGAGGAAAACGCCGCCGGCGGGCGCATCGTCACCGCCCCCACCAACGGCGCCGCCGGAATCGTCCCCGCCGTGCTGCACTACTACACCAAGTTCGTACCCGGCGCCAACGACGACGGGGTAGTCCGCTTCCTCCTCGCCGCGGCCGCCGTCGGAATCCTCTTCAAAATCAACGCCTCCATCTCCGGCGCCGAAGTGGGCTGCCAGGGCGAAGTAGGCTCCGCCTGCTCCATGGCCGCCGCCGGACTCTGCGAAGTCCTCGGCGGAACCCCCGAACAAGTCGAAAACGCCGCCGAAGTCGGCATCGAACACAACCTCGGCCTGACCTGCGACCCCGTTGGCGGACTGGTACAAATCCCCTGCATCGAACGGAACGCCATCGCCAGCGTGAAAGCCATCAACGCCGCACGACTCTCCCTCCACGGCGACGGAAGCCACAAAGTATCCCTCGACAAAGCCATCAAAACCATGCGTGAGACAGGAGCGGACATGAAAACCAAATACAAAGAAACCTCCCGCGGAGGCCTCGCCGTCAACGTCATCGAGTGCTGACCATGACTGCCATTGAGACTGAAACTTCCCAGCCGTCAGCCGGCTCACCGGCCACCACCGTGGAGCACGTCCTGACCCTGGACTGCAACGAGTCGCCGGGCATCGTCCACGCCGTGTCCGGTTTCCTGCTGGAGCACGGCTGCGACATCATCGACAACCAGCAGTTCGGCGAACGTTCCGAGGGGCACTTCTTCATGCGGGTGCACTTCGCGTCCGACGGCGATGACTCCACCGCGGACACGCTGCGGACCGCTTTTGGTCCGGTGGCTGAACGCTTCGGGATGAGCTGGCGGCTGGAGCCGCACGGCTCGAAGCGCAAGGTGCTGATCATGGTGTCCAAGTTCGGGCACTGCCTCAACGACCTGCTGTTCCGCGCCCGCATCGGCGAACTGCCGGTGGACGTGGTGGCCGTGGTCTCGAACCACACCGACCACCAGGCGCTGGTGGAATGGCACGGCATCCCCTTCTTCCACGTGCCAGTCACCGCCGCCACCAAGCCCGAAGCCGAGGCGCGGCTGCTGGAACTCGTGGACGAGTACGACGTGGAACTGGTGGTCCTGGCCCGCTACATGCAGGTGCTCAGTGACGGCCTCACCCGCAAGCTGGACGGCAAGGCGATCAACATCCACCACTCGTTCCTGCCCAGCTTCAAGGGCGCCAAGCCGTACCACCAGGCCTACGCCCGCGGGGTGAAGACCGTGGGCGCCACCGCGCACTACGTCAACGGCGAACTGGACGAGGGACCCATCATCGCCCAGCAGGTGGTTGAGGTGGACCACACCTACGGTCCGGAAGACCTCGTTGCCGCCGGCCGCGACACCGAATGCAAGGCGCTGTCCAACGCGGTGCGCTGGCACTGCGAGGGCCGGGTGATCCTGCAGGGCAACAGGACCGTGGTGCTGCGGTAGGTCGTCCCTGCCGCTGCCTGCCTCAAATCCGCGAGTCGGGACGCTCTCTCACTTCCGGGCGGTTTAGCCGGGACGCTCTATCACCTCCTTGGGGGAAGTGAGAGAGCGTCCCGGCTTTTCTTGCGTTAAGTGAGAGAGCGTTGTGTCCGGGGCTACGGGGCCGCCAGCCGGGTGGCCAGGTGCAGCGCGGCGAGCCGGCCGGTTCCGCGCGGATCGCCGCCGCACAGCTCAAAAATCCGCTGCAGCCGGTGGTGCATCGACTGCCGCTCCACGTGCAGTTCCCGTGCAGCCTGGGCCGTGTTGCAGCCGGAGTCGAGCCACGTCGCCAGTGTTTCCAGCAGCTGCGAGTTCCGCCGGGCGTCGTGGTCCAGCACGGGACCCAGCTGCTGGCGGACAAAATCCTGCCGAGCTCCCTGGTCCAGGTGCTGTGCCGCCAGCCGCTCGACGGCGAGATTCTCGACGTCGAGCACCACGCCGCCGGTGTCCGATGCCGGACGCGCCGCAGCGCGCAGCGAACCGTTTACCGCGAGATCCAGGGCGACTTTCGCCTCCGACAGCGACCACGGCGCGTTCTCGATCCCGACAGCCAGCGGGCCCACCGCCGTCATGGTTCCGGCCTCCACCGGGAGCTCCTCCAGCGCGGCAACGAGTTCGGCCCGCGCCGCCGCGGCCCCGTCAAACGGAAGGGCGGCAAGCGCCAGGACCTCCGCATTGTCCACATAGCTGGCACTCTGCTGGGCCGACTTCTTCAGGATCTTGTCCATGGCCACCCGCAATTGCTGCGAGGTGGATGTCCGGACGACGACGGCGACCATCGTTGCGGAGGGCGGAATGCCGGCGGCCGGCGAGAGCTGCTGCAGCCGCCACGGCTGGCTGCCGGAACTGACGGCGCGCAGCAGCGCAGTCCCTGCGACCTCCTTCAACCCGGGCGGCATCCGCTGCAGCAGGGCCAGCGAGAGGATGTCCACGCAGCGGCCGCCGGCGACTCGTGCGAGGTTGATGTCGCCGTCGGCCGGGACGGTGATGATCAGCCTCGCTGACGGCACGCCGCGGACCGGCACATCGATGTTGATGACGGTGCCGTCAGCGCCCGGGTGCCCGGGCTCCTCGTCACTGCCGGGGCCGTCCGCCGGGGATCCGGTGCCCGCGTTGCCGGTGCCCTCCGGCCGGGGGCCGGTGCCGTTGGGGCCGGCGCTGCCGAGCGTCACGCCGGACACCGACGAAAGCTCCAGCGTCGCGTCAAGGATTCCGGCCAGGACGCCAAGGATCTGGTCCAGACTGCTCCCGTGGGCCAGCTCAACAGCCATCTCATGGCTGGCTTCGTCCGCGCGGCGCAGGTGGGCCACCGATTCGCTGACCAGCATCGAATTGATGGCCTGCATGATGCCCACGAACGGCACCACTTTGCGGAATTCGATCAGTGGCAGTCCCGCTTGCTCCGCCGCGCGGACCATGGAGGAGGGAAGCGACGCGAGCCGCTGGCCTGTTTCCACCACCAGTGCGCCGACACCGCGCTCAGCCAGCTGGCGGATGTACTCCACGCGGCGCGCGTCCGAGGCCGTGACCAGCGCGTCGCCGCCGGTGAGGAGCAATTCGCCGCCGCTAAGTAACGGCGCAATGTCCAGAACCTCACTGGAGTGGACCCACCGCAGCTGCGTATCGGCCACCGCGGCCGCGCCGGCGCGGAGCACCGGATCCGCGGCGGTGAAACTGGCGTGGTTCATGATATCGCTGAGCCTGATTGGCATGACGCTCCGTAATGCAAAAGATCGTTTTGATGTACACATCGTATCTTGTTGGGTGTGGCCTGCAACACATAATCTGGATATACCCTTTTCCCCCTACGGAGGCCCCCATGCAACACAACTCCACTGCAGTCCCGGCCGGCCAAGCGCCCGTAGCCGGCGAAGACGTCGAAGCCTGGCTTCAGCCCATTCCCGAATCCCAGCGGACCCGGAAGGTATCCGGCCAGTTCTGGATCTGGGCCGGCGCAAACCTCGCACCCATCAACTGGGTGCTCGGCGCCCTGGGCATCCACCTCGGGCTTGGTTTTGCGGACACCGTCACCGTTCTGGTCCTGGGGAACCTGATCGGGATGCTCCTCTTCGGCTGCTTCGTCCTGCTTGGCCAGAAGACCGGGGCAACCGGCATGGTGCTGGCCCGGGCAGCATTCGGCAGGCGCGGAAATTACCTGCCAGCCGCCATCCAGGCGCTGCTGGTCATCGGCTGGTGTGCGGTGAACACGTGGATCATCCTGGACCTGGTCATGGCGCTGTTCGGGACCCTCGGCTGGGTTGACCCCACCGCCCACAACTACGCCTGGAAGATCGGCGTCGCCACCACCATCATGGCTGCACAGGTAGCCATCGCGTGGTTCGGCTACAAGGCCATCGCCGCGTTTGAAAAGTGGACAGTGCCGCCCACTATCATCATCCTTGCGGTCATGTCCGCCGTCGCCTGGTTCGGCATGAAGATCAACTGGACCTACGCCGGACCTGCCGGCAACATCCTTGAAGGCTCGGAGCGGATCGCCGCGATGAGCGCCGTCATGACGGCGATCGGCATCGGCTGGGGAATCACCTGGTTCACCTACGCCGCCGACTACTCCCGCTTCGTCAGCACCGAAGTGCCCAAGCGCAAGGTCTACCTCGCCTCAGTGCTGGGCCAGTTCATCCCCGTGGTCTGGCTCGGAATCCTGGGCGCCAGCCTCGCCACCAACAGCGGCGAAATTGATCCCGGAAAACTGATCGTCCAGAACTTCGGCGTCCTCGCACTTCCCGTACTGCTGATGGTCCTGCACGGACCCATCGCCACCAATATCCTGAACATCTACACCTTCTCGGTCGCCACGCAGGCGCTCGACATCACCATCAGCCGCCGCAAGCTCAACCTGTTCGTCGGCGTGTTCTCGCTGGCCGCCGTCGTGTTCTTCATCTTCCAGGAAGACTTCGCCGCCGTGCTGGATGCCTGGCTCATCGGCCTCGTGGCATGGGTTGCCGCCTGGGGCGGCGTCATGCTGGTTCACTACTTCTGGGTCGAGAAGCGCTGGCCCAGTGACGCCTCGCGGCTGTTCGACCGCGTGGGCACCAAGCGGCTCCCCGGAGTCAACTGGGCCGGCGTGGTATCCCTCCTGGTCGGCATCTTTGCCACCTGGCTGTTCATGTACGGGCTTGTCCCCGCAATGCAGGGCCCCATCGCCGTGGCCCTGGGCGGCTGGGACCTGTCCTGGCTGGCCGGCGGACTCAGCAGCGCTGCGAGCTACGCCGTTCTTGGCCCCCGGGTTCACCGCAGGTTTCTGGCCAGTGCCGCAGCTCAGCAGGTAACCGTGCCCGAGGACGCTGCATCCGAAACGTCGGTCCGCCCGGCAACAACCGCAGTCTCACTGTAGAAAGGAACCGGACCATGGAATTCCCCGCTTTCCCGGACTCCGCCCATCCCATCACCTGGCCCGAAGGCTACCGGGCGGCCGCGTCGTTCACCTTCGATGTGGACGCGGAGTCCTGCACCATCGCCCACGATCCCAGCAGCACGCGCCGGATGTCGCTCATGACCCACCAGTCATACGGACCCAAGGTTGCTGTGCCGCGGCTGCTGCAGATCCTGCAGCGCCAGGACATCCAGGCAACGTTCTTCATCCCGGGCTTCACCGCTGAGAGCTACCCCGACGTGGTGCGCCGGATCGTGGATGCGGGCCATGAGATCGCCCACCACGGCTACCTGCACGAACCCATGCAGGGCATCGACGCCGCCACCGAGGCGCGGTACATCGACCGTGGGCTGGAAGCGCTGGCCAAAGTGGCGGGCGTCCGGCCCGTGGGCTACCGCGCTCCCTGGTGGGAGCTCAACTGGCACTCGCCGGCACTCCTTGCGGACCGCGGCTTCCTCTACGATTCAAGCCTGCTCGACGGCGACGCACCGTACCGCTTCAGCGTCGCCGAGGGTGACTCCAGGGACCTCGTTGAGATCCCGGTCGACTGGGCCTTGGACGACTGGGAGCAGTACGCGTTCTATCCCGGCGTGACCGGCAGCGGAGTCATCGAAAGCCCCGCCAAGGTCCTCGAAATGTGGACGCTGGAAGCCGAGGCGCACCACGCGGCCGGGAGCTGTTTCGTACTGACCAACCACCCGTTCATCTCGGGCCGGCCCTCAAAGGCGGTGGCGCTCGAGCAGCTGATCAGCCGGGTCAAGGACATGGACGGCATGTGGGTCACCACGATGGCAAAGATCGCCGAGCACACCCGGGACACGGTGACCGAAGTCCACAGCCACGCGCGGATCGAGGTTCCAGGCTTCCCCGACGCCGGTGCCCGCTTCACTCCGGCGCAGGTCCGCCAGTCAGCACTGGCCTCCGACCGGCTCCGCCCCTAACCCCGGACGCTCTCCCACTATTTGCCGGAAAAGCCGGAACCCTCTCTCACCGGTGAGAGAGGGTTCCGGCTTTTGCCCTCTAAGTCAGGCTGGTTGTGAGTCAGTCAGTGATTGAAGAGGAGCAGCCATGTCTGTTGGGCCGCGAGGTATTAGCCGCGAT
>NZ_JARCCY010000078.1:0-10435 GCF_039907775.1 Arthrobacter sp. CC3 | reverse complement strand
CGTGGGCTGCGTTCCGGAACGCAGCCCACGGCCCGCACCCACGTCCTGGGTTCTCCACATGGCCCGGCGCTGTGCTTCCGCGCTTCCCGACGCCAGTGGAGGCTGGTGCAATGAACAATCAGGGAATCCCCCAGCCGGGTGAAGCCACAGATCCGCTCGCTAACATCTGGGCGGAGGCCACGCCGTTCCCCTCCATCGCGTCCGCTCGCGTCATGCCCACGCTCCCCGTGAGCAGTGCCGCCGTCGTACCCGGGGGTCTGCTACCGGCCGGCGACGTCATGTGGCGGACGGAAGAGCTGCTGGCCCAGGGTCTCAGCAAACGGTGCATCAACGAGCACCTCCTTGCTGGCGTCCTCGTCCGAGTACGCACTGGCATCATGGCCCGCGGCAGTTATTGGAATGCCCTTTCTGACGGTGACCGGGGGCGTGCGCGGCTCGTCGCCTACAGCAAGCGGACCCTGCCGGCGACGGCCGACGGCCTGACGTTCAGCCACACGTCCGCCGCCCGGTTGCACCGCCTGTATCTGTGGCGGGCCGACCAACTGATTCACGTGACCATTCCCTACCACGCGGCCCGGGGTTCCCACGCTGCCGATGTCAGGGCGCATTCAGCTCATATCCTGGACAGCGACCGCATCGAGGTAGGCGGTCTGCCAGTAACGTCATTGGACCGAACGGTGTTGGACTGCGCCCGGACACTCAGCTACCGGCAGGCACTGATCCTCCTCGACCACGGGCTACGGAGCGGAGCGGATCGGCACTGGCTGGAATCGGAGTGCACCCGGCTGGCCGGCGTCCGGGGCGTGGCCGGCCTCCGCCGGGCGCTGGCTTTTGCGGACCCACTGTCCGAGTCGCCCGGCGAGTCGTTGACCCGGGACGTCATTGCGCGGTTGAAGTTTCCGGCCCCTGTGCTCCAGTTTCCGGTGCAAACAGCCCGTGGTACCTACCGGTTCGACTTCGCATGGCCGGAACTCCGCGCCGCATTGGAATTCGATGGGAAGTCAAAGTACTTCGATTACAAACCGACAGCCCAAGTGATTTATGAGGAGCGGGAACGGGAGAAGCTGTTGACCGAGCAGGGGTGGCGGATCCAGCGCATTGGCTGGAAGGACCTGTTCGACGAGCGCGGCATGAAAGTGAGGCTGCTGCGGCTCCTGCGTGGCTGAGGCCGTGGGTGCGGGCCGGGGGCTCTGTTCCGGAACACATCCCCCGGCCCGCACCCACGAAGTCGAAGCCGGACGCCGCACGTTTGCGCCCCGCCCGGCAAACGTGGTCGAGTAGAGACATGACTGAACAGCCTGCACCCGCGGAAATCCAGCCCCTGAACGACCTCGAAGAGAAGCTCGCCACAGGTGACCACCCGGATGCCAACCCGGTGGACGTCATCCTGTCCTTCCTCAACAACGAGGTCTACATCATCAGTTCCGACGCCCTTGAAGGCGAAGACGCGCAGGTGGAGCCCCTGGTGCTCTCCAACGCCGAGGGCAAGCCCGTACTTGCCGTCTTCTCGCACCCGAGCCGGGTGGACCAGCAGTTCCTCGACGCGGCCCCCAATGTCCTGGGCACCCAGGGCGCCGCCATCATCGGCAACCTCGGCGACGAGCTCGGCATGGTGATCAATCCGGGCAGCGCTTTCGGCTTTGAAATCGATCCCGAGGGCGTGGCCAACATCCGCCGTGACTTCAAGCGGGCGGACCAGCCGTCAGAGGATTCCGCCGAAGCAGCAGCCGAGTAGCAGCTGCTTTAATACCGACGCGGACGGGCAAGCCGCCGACGCAGTTGCGCCGGCGGCTTGCTATCGGTGAATAATGGCAGAATGCGTCTTGGCGTCCTCGACATAGGATCAAACACCGTCCACCTGCTCCTGGTTGATGCGCATCCCGGCGCTCGGCCGGTGCCCTTTGCCTCGCACAAACGCCCGTTGTCGCTCGTGCAGTTCCTCGACGCCGAGGGAAACATCAACGACGCCGGCCAGCACGAGCTCATCGAATTCGTCCTGGAAGCGTGGGAGTTCGCTGCCAAGCACAAAGCCCAGGACCTGCTGGCCTTTTGTACTTCGGCCATCCGCGAAGCCACCAACGGGCCGGCCGTGCTGGCCAGGGTCAAGCACGAAACCACGGTGACGCTCCAGGAACTCACCGGCAGCGAGGAAGCGTCCATGACGTTCTTTGCGGTCCGGCGCTGGTACGGCTGGGGCGCCGGACCCATCCTGAACCTCGACATCGGCGGCGGCTCCTTCGAAATGGCCCAGGGCCAGGATGAGCTGCCGGAACTGGCCACCTCCGTGCCGCTGGGAGCAAGCCGCCTCACCCGCGACTGGCTGCACGAGGACCCGCCCACGGCGAAGAGCGTCAAGGAGCTCCGACGCTACATCCGGGCCACCCTGAAACCCGCTGTCAAAAGCTTCAATGAGCTGGGCAGGGCCAACGTGGTGGCCGGGACGTCCAAAACCTTCCGCTCCCTGGCGCGAATAGCCGGCGCTGCCCCGAGCGCCGCCGGACCGTACGTTAAGCGCCAACTGGGCGCCACGGACCTCGGCATCTGGGCCCAGCGGATATCGGCCATGAAAACCGAGGACCGGCTGCACCTCCCCGGCGTCTCCGAAGCCCGCGCCAACCAGCTCCTCGCGGGAGCACTCGTGGCCGAGGCCGCGCTGGAACTCTTCGAATTCAAGAAGGTCAAGATCTGCCCGTGGGCGTTGCGTGAAGGACTGATCCTCCGCAGGCTGGACCAGCTGATTTTCGAAGGTCCCCTGGAACCCGCCTCCCACGCAGCGCTGCCGCCGGTTACGGCAGCCCCCGCCGCCTTAACCGCGCAGGCCGCCGAAACCGCCCCGGCTGCCGCAGCGGCCCCGGCCACCGTATCCGGCGGGAGGGCCGACTGAGATGAGCGCCGGCGTCGAGCGTTCCGCTGAAGAGAACCGCGTCATTCCGGTGGCGCTGTCCAGCGCGTCCGTCTACCCGCTGAGCGTGCACGATGCCTTCGCCGTGGCGCAGGACCTGGGCTTTGACGGCGTGGAAGTGATGGTCACCAACAACACGACCAGCCAGAGCCCGCACTCCCTTCTGGAGCTCAGCCACCGCTACCGGCAGCCGATCGTCTCCATCCATGCACCCACGCTGCTGCTGACCCAGAAGGTGTGGGGTTCGGCGTGGAACAAGATCGAAATGTCCTGCCGGATGGCCCGAGAGGTGGGCTGCGGCACCGTGGTGGTTCATCCGCCGTTCCGCTGGCAGAACAACTACGCGGAGAATTTCCCGGCCGGCATCCGGCAGCTCGCCGACATGTACCAGGTGCGGATCGCCGTCGAAAACATGTACCCGTGGCGAGTGCGGGGACGGGAGACGGTTGCCTACCTGCCGCACTGGGACCCGCTGGGGCAGGATTACGACGACGTCACCTGGGACTTCTCGCACGCCGCCACCGCGGGGGCCAACAGCGTTGAGGCGATCAAAGCCCTCGGCAGCAAGCTCAGGCACATCCACCTGACGGACGGATCAGGTTCCGGACGGGACGAGCACCTTATTCCCGGTCGCGGCAACCAGGGCTGCGCCGAAGCGCTGCAACACCTGGCAAGGACCGGCTTCGACGGCGTGGTGGTGGCGGAAATCTCCACCCGGCGGGCGAAGTTCGCGGGGGAGCGCGAAGAGTGGCTGAACGAAACCCTGACGTTCGCACGCCAGCACCTGAGCCACCCGCTGGTCGGTGCGCGGGAGGCCTAGCCACACTGTCGACAGGCTTTCTCAACGGGGTGGTGCGGGATGTCGATACGGGCGGCGGCCGTTCGTGTAGAGGGTGAGACGCCGGCACCCGGCCGGCCGAATCCGCAAGGAGGAAACCAAATGTCACAGTACCTGCTCAGCATTTACCAGCCCGACGGCCCCGTGCCGGACGCGGAGTTCCTGGAGCCCATCATGCGCGAGCTGGGGACCCTTAACGAGGAGATGAAGGCAGCCGGCGCCTGGGTGTTCGCAGCCGGCCTGTATCCGGCGGACACCGCCACGGTCCTGCGGCCGCAGGGGGACGAGGTGCTCATCACCGACGGCCCCTTCACCGAGGGCAAGGAGCATCTGGGCGGTTTCACCGTCGTTGACGTGGACGACCTGGACGCGGCCCTCGGCTGGGCCCGCAGGCTGGCAAAGATCGTGACCCTGCCGGTCGAAGTCCGCCCCTTCCAGCACTAGGCGTTCGGACGCATCCGATGACGGGACCCGTTTCCGGGACCGGTGCGGGGGATTCTGGGGGCGATCCCGCGGTGGCGATAGCCCGCGTCTTCCGCCGCGAGTACGGCCGCGCCGTGGCGGTCCTGGTCCGGGTGTTCGGCAGCATTGACATCGCCGAGGACGCCGTCCAGGACGCCGTTCACGGCAGCGGTGCAGCGCTGGCCGTCCGCGGGCATCCCGCCCAGTCCCGCCGGCTGGATCATCACTACTGCCCGCAACAGAGCCATCGACCGGCTCCGGCGTGACGCCGCCCGCGACGACAAATATGCCCAGGCGGCGCTGCTCCACTCCCGGAACGGGGAAGCCCCGGGAGCGGCGCCCGAAGACCTGCTGATGGATGAGCTGGGGGAGGAGGCCGGAGTGAACGATGACACGCTGCGGCTGATCTTTACCTGCTGCCACCCCGCCCTCGGAATGCCGGCGCGCGTGGCGCTGACGCTTCGCCTCTTGGGCGGGCTGGGTACTGCGGAAATTGCGCACGCCTTCATGGTGCCGGAAAAGACCATGGCCCAGCGGCTGGTCCGGGCCAAGGCCAAAATCCGGGACGCCCGGATTCCCTACCGCGTTCCCCGCGGTGCCGAACTGCCGGAGCGGCTGACGGCCGTGCTCGCCGTCGTCTACCTCATCTTCAACGAGGGATACAGCGCGAGCTCCGGCGAGGCAATGGTCCGGGACGAGCTTTGCACGGAGGCCGTCAGGCTGGCCCGGCTCCTGGTCGCGCTGATGCCGGACGAACCCGAAGCCCAGGGGCTGCTGGCGCTGCTGCTGCTGATTGGGTCGCGGCGCGCCGCCAGAACGGCGCCCGACGGCGGCACGGTGCTTTGGCGGACCAGGACCGGGCGCTGTGGGACCAGGACCTGATCCTCGAAGGCCAGGCGATTGTGCGCCGCTGCCTCCGCCTGAACCGGCCGGGACCGTACCAGCTTCAGGCTGCCATCAACGCCGTCCACAGCGACTCCCCGTCGGCCGGTGCGACGGACTGGAACCAGATCCTGCGGCTGTACGACCAGCTCCTGCAGGCCTCGCCCGGCCCGGTGGTGGCCCTCAACCGGGCGGTGGCTGTTGCCGAAGTGCAGGGCCCCGCAGCGGCCCTCGGGCTGGTTGATGCCTTGGACCTTGGGCGCTACGGCGTATTCCACTCGGTGCGAGCGGACCTCCTCCGGCGCCTGCGCCGGTACTCCGAAGCCAGGAAGGAGTACCGGAAGGCGCTGGCGCTGGCGGGAAATGCGGCTGAGCGGCGGTTCCTTGACGGCCGGCTGCTGGAACTGCCCCCGGCTGGCGAGCCGTCGTCGTGAATGCTTCCGTTCGAGGCGCAAGGCCCCGGTGAGCGAGAATGTGCCGGTGAACGTGCCAGGCCCCGGTGACCTTAAATAGAGAAAGCGCCGGACGGTCCTGCCGAAGGAATTGGGGGAACCCTTCCGCAGCCGCCCGGCGCCGCGCCGGTCCCGAAGAACCGGCTGTCATCACTCGCACCTGTGAGGCACTTTCCAAGCTAGCGACCCAGTTTGGGTGTTTCAGGAATTTTCCCTGTGCGTTGGCTGGCAATGTGCACTGGCCGGGGCTGAGGACGGGGCCGGGAGCCCGGACTTAAAAAGAGAAGCACCGGCGGCCCTGGCAGGAAAATGGGGGAAACCTGCTGCAGACCACCGGTGCCGGGCAAACATCCCCATGCTTGCCGCATCACTCGCACCCTCAATGAGGTAATAACTACGTTAGGCGTCCACTTTGTGAAGAAGCTGCGGCCATCATGTGAGCCAGCTGTGAATGGGGCCGGATGCGACAATGCTCGGCGAACTGCCATGATGGACCAATGAGCAACCGAATCGCATTCCTTGGCTGTGGATCCATGAACGAGGCCGTCATGAGCGGCATGCTGGAGGCCGGAACGGACCCCGCGGATGTCGTGGCCACCGTCCGGCGCGCTGAACGTGCCGCCGAACTTGCCCAGCGGCACCCCGGCATAACGGCCATAGCCGGCGAAGAGGAGCCGGAAAACAACATGCAGGCGGCCACCGGCTCCGACATCGTGATCCTTGGCGTCAAGCCTGTGGGAATTGCCGATCTCGCGAGGGAAATCAGCGGTGCGTTGTCCCCGAAGACCATCGTCATCAGCGTGGCCGCCGCGGTGTCCATCGCGCAGCTCGAAGCTGCGCTGCCGGCCGGACAGCCTGTGATCCGCACCATGCCGAACACGCCTGCAAAACTCGGGCGCGGCGTCGTGTCCGTCTCGCCCGGAACCCACTGCTCTGCCGAACAGCTGCAGCTGGCCAAGGACGTCCTCAAAGGTACCGGGACCGTCGTGGAGGTGCCCGAAGAACAGGTGGATGCGCTGTCCGCCATCAGCGGTTCGGGTCCCGCCTACGTGTTCTACCTGGCCGAAGCGATGGCGGCCGCTGGCATCGAACTGGGGCTGGATCCCGAGCTGTCACTCCTGCTGGCGCGGGAAACGGTTGCGGGCGGCGGCCTGATGCTGGCTGAGCCCGGCGCGGATCCCACCACAATGCGGAAGGCGGTGACCAGCCCGAACGGCACCACCGAGCGGGCCATCGCCACATTCGACGAGCGCGGCCTGCCGGCGATCATCGCCGACGGCGCCCGCGCCGCAGCCGCCCGCGCAGCCGAAATCACCCGGCAGCTCGGCTAGCGGCCCCGGCGGGGGCCACCGCAGGCTCGCGGCCCACCGCAGGCTCGCTGCTGGCTACGGGCGGGCGGCGAACCGTTCCAGCAGGTCCACGTGGCCGGACACGATCAGCATGTCCCGCGATGACACCTTGGTCTCCGGTCGGGCGTACGTGAAGTCCTCGCCCGGGGTCTTCACGCCCACGATGGTCACGCCGTACTTGGAACGGACCTTGGATTCCTCGAGGGTAAACCCGACGGTCTCCCGCGGCGGATACATCTTCACGATCGCGTAGTCGTCGTCGAACTCGATGAAGTCCAGCATCCGTCCGGACACCAGGTGCGCGGCACGGACACCGGCGTCGGCCTCCGGGTAGATCACGTGGTTGGCGCCGATCCGGGTCAGGATCTTGCCATGGGACGGGGTGATCGCCTTGACCCAGAGATGCTGGATCCCGAGGTCCACCAGGTTCACGGTGATCAGCACCGAGGATTCGATGGACGTTCCCACCCCCACCACGGCGGAACTGAACTCCTGCGCGCCGAGCTGGCGCAGGGCGTCGATGTTCGTGGCGTCGGCCTCGACGACGTGCGTGAGCACGGGCGCCCATTTCTGCACCAGGTTGCGGTCGCGTTCGATCGCCAGGACCTCGCGCCCCTGCTTGACCAGCTGTTCGGCGGTGGATGAGCCGAAGCGGCCCAGTCCAATCACCAGCACGGGGGCGTTGTGGGCGGGGCGATTTACGGCGCCTGAGGAATCAGCCAATGATGGGCCTCTCTTCCGGGTAGTGGTACAGCTGGCTGCGCTGGCGCAACGCCAGGGCAGCGGCGAGGGTCACGGTGCCCACGCGTCCGGCGAACATCAGCGCGGACAGGACATAAACGCCCGACGGCGGCAGCTCGGCACTGAGGTTCGTGCTGAGGCCAACAGTGGCGAAGGCTGAGATGGTTTCGAAGAGCACCCGGTCCAGGGAGGCCCCGCTGATGTGCAGGAGCAGGAAGGCCGAGACGGAGACGAGGGTGGCGCCGGCGACGATCACCGAGATGGCCACCCGCATGGTTCCCTGTGGAATGGTGCGGCCGTAAACCTTCACATCGGCGTCGCCGCGGGCCTCGGCCACGATGGCCAGGAACATGACGGCGATGGTGGTCACCTTGATGCCGCCGGCCGTGGAAGCCGACCCGCCACCGGCGAACATCAGGGCGTCGGTGAGCAGCATGGTGGTGGATTCCATGTGGTTCTGATCCACCAGGTTGAAGCCGCCGGACCGGGTCATGACGGAGGCAAACAGCGAGTGGGCGATTTTATCGCCGACGTCCATGGAACCGATGGTCCGCATGTTTTCCCACTCCATGAGCCCCCACAGCACCGTTCCGGCAGCCAGCAGGATGAACGACACCTGGATGGTCAGCTTGGTGTGCAGGTTCCATTTCTTCCAGTTCAGCCCGTTCTGCTGCAGCACCATCACCACGGGAAAGCCCAGGCTGCCCAGGAAGACGCCGAGCATCAGCGGGACCAGGATCCAGAGATCGGTCTCGTAGGGGACGATGCCGTCCGAGTGCGGCGTGAAACCGGCGTTGTTGAAGGCCGAGATCGCATAAAAGACGCCGTGCCACACCGACTGTCCCAAGCTCTCGCCGAGCGTCAGGAAGCGGGGGATCAGGGTGACGGCGAGGGCGGCCTCAATGACCACGGACGTGGTGATGACGATCCGCAGCAGGGTGCCCACCTCGCCGAGGCGGCCGGCGTTGTTCATGGCTTCCTGGGCAATCAGCTTGCCGCGGACGCCGAGCTTCTTGCTGACCATCAGCGCCAGCAGCGAGGCCAGCGTCAGCGTGCCGAGGCCGCCGACGAAGATGCCGATCAGGATGACCAGTTGGCCGAAGAAGGACCAGTGCACCGCGGTGGACACGACGGTCAGGCCGGTGACGCAGACCGCGGACACCGCGGTGAAGAGAGCCTGGTGCAGGGGAGTGAAATCGCCGGAGGCGGAGGACGCCGGCAGGGACAGGAGCCCGGTGAACAAAATGATGACAACACCGAACGCGGTCAGCGCCAGCCGTGCCGGCGACGTGTTGGCGATGTTGTCGATAAAGTCGCGGATACCCGTGAAAATCCACAGGCCCTCACGCTCCGGCATGCCGGGATGCCAGTTAGCCGGGCTCTGGGACCTCGGCTGGCTTTGCGTCATGTGCGGCTTTTCCTCGGTTGAAACTGCTTCCTTCAGTAGTAAACCACTATATTCCGCGCGATGACCGGGAAATCCGGGTGCCCCGCTCAGGTAGCCTGTCCTTGATGACATTCCTGCCCGGACTCACGCAGCCCGCACTGCCAACGATGGTGGTGTGGGACATGGCCATGACTGCGTACAACTTCGGCCACGGGCACCCGATGGCACCGGAACGGATGGAGCTGACCGCCCGCCTGGCCCGCAGCCTGGGCCTGCTGGACCTGGGGCACGTCACCGTAGCCGCCCCGGACGTGGCCGGCGACGAGGAACTGTGCACTGTCCACAGCCCCGAGTTCGTGGCCGCGGTCCGCCGGGTCAGCGCAAACCCGGATGTCCCCGACCTTGCCCGGGGCCTGGGCACGGAGGACGATCCCGCTTTTGCCGGCATGCACGAGGCCAGCGCCCGGCTGGCCGGCGGGTCACTGCTGGCTGCCCGCGCCATCCTGGACGGCAGCGCCGTCCGGGCCGTCAACTTCGGCGGCGGCATGCACCACGCCGCCCGGGAACGCGCCAGCGGATTCTGCATCTACAACGATGCCGCCCTGGCGATCCAGAAACTGCTCGACGGCGGCGTGCAGCGCGTGGCATATATCGACGTCGACGCCCACCACGGCGACGGGACGCAGAGCATCTTCTGGGATGATCCCCGGGTCCTCACCATTTCCCTGCACGAGACCGGCCTGACCCTGTTCCCCGGGACGGGCTTTGCGAACGAGATCGGCGGCCCCAACGCGGAAGGCAGCGCGGTCAACGTGGCCCTGCCCGCCGGCACCGGCGACGCCGGCTGGCTCCGGGCATTCCACGCGGTGGTGCCCCAGCTGATCGGTGCCTTCGAGCCCGAGGTGATTGTGAGCCAGCACGGCTGCGACTCGCACCGGCTGGATCCGCTCACGCACCTCAACATCAGCGTGGACGGCCAGCGTGAAGCGGCCACCGCCGTCGGGAACCTCGCTGCCCGCTGCTGTGACAACCGGTGGATTGCCACCGGCGGGGGCGGCTACAACGTGATCAGCGTGGTGCCGCGCTCCTGGAGCCACCTGATTGCCATCGCGGCCGGCCGGCCGGTGCCGCTCCGCACCCCGGTCCCCGCAGACTGGCGCCAGTACGTGCAGGAGAAGTACGGGGCCGTTTACGGCGTGCCGGCGCCCGAATTCATGGGCGACGACGTGGACGTGTGGTGGCGTTCGTGGGAGGTGGGCTTCGATCCCAACGACGAAGTGGACCGCACCGTGATGGCCACGCGCAAGGAAGTGTTCCCGCTGTACGGGCTGGATCCCTGGTTCGACTAGGGCGTGTCTCCTAAACCGGTGGCGTGCTGGCTGGAATGCTTGAGGGGTGTCGCGAACTTCTGTTTTGAGTGAT
>NZ_JARCCY010000077.1:0-10907 GCF_039907775.1 Arthrobacter sp. CC3 | reverse complement strand
AGCAGGAGCCGGATTCGTCATAGCCCCAGCTTAACAGCGCACCCACAAACTATTTTGGAGACACACCACTAGGTAGCAGCAGGTGTCGTTATGGGCCCTCAAAACGACACCTGCTGCTACCTAGTTGGGAAGGAGAGGTGTTAGCGGAAGGCGCCGATGCCGGTGATGTGCTGGCCGAGGATCAGCGTGTGGACCTCGTCCGTGCCTTCGTAGGTGCGCACCGACTCGAGGTTGGTGGCGTGCCGCAGCGGCGAGTAGTCCAGCGTGATCCCGTTGCCTCCCAGGATGGAGCGGGCCTCCCGGGCAATGGCCAACGCCTCGCGGACGTTGTTCAGCTTCCCGAGGGAGATCTGTTCCGGCTTCAGCGTGCCGGCGTCCTTGAGCCGGCCCAGGTGGAGAGCCAGCATGGTGCCTTTCTGGATCTCCAGGAGCATGTTCACCAGCTTCTCCTGGGTGAGCTGGTACCCGGCCAGCGGCCTGCCGAACTGGAGCCGGTCCTGCGAGTACTTCAGCGCGGCCTCGTAGGAATCGCGGGCGGCCCCCATCGCACCCCAGGCAATCCCGTACCGCGCCTCATTGAGGCAGGTGAAGGGGCCGCGCAGGCCGCGGGCACCCGGCAGGAGGGCCTCCGGCCCCAGCCGCACGCCGTCGAACGTCACGTCGCACTGGATCGAGGCGCGCATCGAAAGCTTCCGGCCGATCGGTGTGGCGGTGACCCCGGGTGTTCCGGCCGGGACCAGGAAGCCGCGGATGCCGTCGTCCGTCCTGGCCCAGACCACCATCACGCCGGCAACGGATGCGAGCCCGATCCAGCGCTTGGCGCCGTCGAGAACCCACCCGGCGTCATCCCCGGAGCCGTCCCGGCGCGCAACGGTGGTCATTGAGGAAGGATCCGAACCCGCCGAGGGTTCGGTCAGGGCGAAGCAGCCGATCACCTCGCCGGCGGCCATCCGGGGGAGCCATTCCTGCTTCTGGTCCTCCGACCCCCAGCGGTGGATGGCCGTCATGGCCAGGGACCCCTGGACCGAGACGAAGGTGCGGATCCCGGAGTCCCCGGCCTCCAGCTCCATTGCGGCCAGGCCATACTCGACGGCCGACCGTCCCGGGCAGCGGTACCCCTCCAGGTGCATGCCGAGCACGCCCAGCTCGCCCAGTTCGGGGGCGAGGTCGAGCGGAAAGACGGCGTCGTCATACCAGCGGGCAATGTCCGGCTTGATCCGTTGCTCCGTGAAATCGCGGATCCGTTCCCGGAGCGCAAGCTCCTCGGCGGTCAGCAGGGCATCCAGGGCCAGGACATCGGAGGTGTCCGAAACAGAGGGCAGGTCAGCGGCGTTGCTCATTGGAGCATCCTACGGCTTACGCCTTTCGCGAGGCTTCATCCGGCTGCGGCTACAGCGTGCTGGGCGCCGGCCGCTTCGCCAGGAAGTAGTCCCGGGTGGCCGGGGCGAAGCGGCACACCACTGCCAGCACGACGCCCAGAGCCAGCAGCACCACGCCGCTGACGAAGGCGCCGCCCACGCCGAAGATCTCCGTGTCGCCGTAGGCGGGATCCCACATCTGGACGGCGGAGATGAAGAACGCGGCGGTCAGCATCAGGGCACCGAGCAGCGGCAGGAGGCCGCGGAACCACAGGTTGCGGGCGGAATCGCGCAGCGTCCCGCGGAAGAACCAGAAGCACGCGAAGCCGGTCAGTGCGTAGTAGAACGCGATGAACAGGCTGATGGCGCTGATCGAGTCGGAGAGCAGGTTCTGGCTGAGGAAGCTCATGGCCACGTAATACACGACCGCGGCGGCCCCCATCACCTGCGTGGAGAACCCCGGCGTCTGGTTGCGCGGGTGGACTTCGCCGAACCTGGCCGGCAGGGCGCCGTGGACACCCATGGACAGCGTGCCGCGGGCGGTGGGCAGGATGGTGGTCTGGGTCGAGGACAGCACCGACGCCAGCACCGCCACCACGATCAGCCAGCCCCAGGGGCCCAGCACAACGTCTTTCATGGCCAGGAAGACATCGTCCTGGTTCTCGGCGTTGCCGAGGCCGATGCCGTCCGTGCCCACCGTGGCATACATCATCACCAGCAGCGCCACCGAGACGTAGATGGCCATGAGGACAAAGGCGGAGATGACGGCGCCGCGGCCGGGCGTCGTGGCCGGATTCTCCGTCTCTTCATTCACAGCCAGGCAGGTGTCCCAGCCCCAGTAGATGAAGAGTGCCAGCAGTGCGCCGTGGACCACTGCGCCGGGATCGGCGAAGGCGCCTGCGGGGTTGAACCATTCAATGTCGAAAGCCTGGCCCTCGGGTGCCCCGCCCGTAATCCGGAAGACAATCGCCAGCGCGAATATGCCCAGCGAGACATACTGCACGTAGGTCAGGACCCGCTGGACGTGCTCGCCGAGCCGGATGCCGCGGTAGTTCACCAGCGTCATGAAGATGATGAACACCACTCCCGTGGCCGTCACCAGCAGGTCGTTTTCGGCCAGCGAACCGTCGCCGATCAGCAGCCACAGGTACTGCCCGGCCACCTGGGCCAGATTGGCGAGCACCACGATGCCGGCCAGGGCAACACCCCAGCCGCCCAGCCACCCCGCCCACGGGCCGAATGCCCGGCGGGCCCAGAAGAAGGTGGTGCCGCAGTCCGGCATGGCGCTGTTCAGTTCCCGGAAGGCGTACGCGATGAAGAGCACCGGCACAAAGCCCAGGAGCAGGATCAGCGGCGTGTAGTTGCCGTTCACTGCGACGATCAGGCCCAGCGTGGCCGCCAGCGAATAGACAGGAGCCGTGGAAGCCAGGCCAAGCATGACGGAGTCGCCCAGGTCCAGGATGCCGGCACGCAGCCCCTTGGACGGAACTGCCGGCTGGCCACCGGACTTAACTCCCGCCGTCGAGTTCCCTGTGCTCATAGTGCGATACCTGCTTTGCTGGAGGAGGCCGAGGCGGCCTGGACTGAAAGAGGGGCCGGGGCGTCGATGGTGTTGGGGACGAACCGGCAGAAGTAATCGGTGATGGGACCGTCGGATTCGCGGATGCCGCAGCCTACGGACTCGCCGTCCACCACCCACAAACCCAGGACGGGGTGGTTGCCGTCGAAATCGGGCAGCGAATGGAACTGCTGGTAGCACCAGCCTTCGCGCCCGTAGCCGCCTGGCTGCTCCAGGTTGATGCCGGCCGCATGGATCTTTATGTTGTCCCCCTCGCGGCCATGCAGCGGCTTGGCCACCCATTCCTTCAGCGGCCCGGGCTCGTTCAAATACGCCGGGAGCAGGTTCGGGTGCTCCGGATACAGGTGCCACAGGGCCGCCAGCAATGCTTTGTTGGAGAGGAGCATCTTCCAGGCCGGTTCCACCCAGCGCGGATTGTGGGCGCGCTGGAGCAGCCGCTGGCCGAAGGGCTCCTTCATCATCAGCTCCCACGGATACAGCTTGAAGATGGTGCTGATCATGAAGTTGTCCAGGTCCACAAAGCGTTTCAGGTTGGGGTCCCAGCCGATATCGGACATGTTGATGCCGATGGTGGTCCAGCCGCCCTGTCCCGCGACGTCGCGCATGTAGGCTGCCGTCATCCAGTCCTCGCCGGACTGCTCCGCTTCGGAATGGGCGATGTGCAGGGTGCTCATGCCGGTGCGGTACTGAAGCTTCTTCCACTGCCGGATCAGGGCTTCGTGGATGCCGTTCCACTGGTCCTTCTCTGGGAACACGTCCTGCAGCCAGAACCACTGCGCCACCGAAGCCTCGATCAGCCCGGTGGGGGTGTCCGCGTTGTACTCCAGCATCTTGGCGGGGCCGCCGTGCCCGTCGTAGACGAAATCGAAGCGGCCGTAGATGTCCATGTCCCCAGCCTGCAAGGACTCGGCGGCCAGCTCGAGCGCCTGCGGCCCGATCCCGATATTGCCCATGGCTCCGGTGGCAAGGTACTTGGCCGCCTCAAGGCACATCAGGTGCATGTCCTCGGCCGTCTTCTCGAGGGTTTCCACCTCGTCCATGGTGAATTCGTAGTAGGCCGATTCGTTCCAGTACTCGATCTTCTTGCCGTCCGGCATGGTGGTGGTGGAAAAGACGAGCCCCTGTTCCTCGATCTTCTGCTTCCAGTCGGGCCTGGGGGTTGCACTCAGTCTCTTCACGCCTAGCCTCCCGTGCTTCCGCCCTTGGAGCTGCTGCCGAAGCCGCCCCTGCTGACCGTGCCGCCCTTGGTGCTGTACCCCTTGGACGTTTTCGCCCCCTGCGGCGCGGTCTTCGTGAAGCTGGGGTACTGCGAGCGGTTCTGCCCGACGGCCGGGACGCTGGAGCCGCGGGAGTAGAAGTACCAGGCGTAGATGGCGGAGCTCCGGCCGGCGCTGCTGCTGTTGTCGCACTGGGCGTCATCCACGCGCTCGCCGGTTTCGTCGTTGAAGCAGACCTGCGCGTAGTCGGCCTCCGCTTCGTTGCTGGCCACGATGGCGGTGATGGTGCCTGCCAGCAGGGCAGTGACGCCGAGGCCGACGACGACGGTACGGCGTTGCGAGCGCTTCTTGCGTGCCGCTGCTTCCCGCTCGCGGTCGTGTTCGAAGGGGTCGATCACAGGGCCCGCGCCGGTACCCGGCGCTCCGGGCATCCCCGGTCCCGGCAGGGGACCCTGCCCTGAAGCCGCGCCCTTTTGCCGCCGCCCGGCCTTCCTCCCGGCGTCCGGCTTTCCGGCTTCGGCAGTCCGGCCGCCAGCCGCGGAATCGTTGAGCAGTTCCGGCCGGAGCTCCGGTTTGGGCACCTGCCAGGGCGGCAGCTGCCCGGTGGCGGGATCGTGGGGCTGCGGCGTGAAATCCTCGGGGGCGGTCATCCAGCCTGGCGTGGGGCCTTCGGGACCGTCGGTCCCTGCCGGCGTGCCGTCCTGTTGCCCGGAACGGGTGTTCTTCGGATCCTTCGTTGGATCCTTTGAAGGATCCTGGTTCGGGTCCTGCGGTTCCATGGGTCCCCCTTGGTTGTCCATGCTCAATCTGTGACCGGCCACGGCGTCGAAGCACGTGCGGGAAGGCCGTCCCGGCAAGACACAGCTGTGTAAATCCTGAAGTCAGCCTAGTGCCTGGACCGAGGTGCTGTTAACGGAAAACGGGGGAGAACTGCCCATGCCAAGATGGAGCCATGGCAGCAGTTGAATCCGCCCGCGGTGGCGCCGCCCGATCCGGCCCCGGCGGGTCCGCGACGCCGCGTTCGCGGACAGCACGTCCGGGCACGGCAGGTTCCGGGACGGCAGGTTCAGGGAGGGCACGCTCTGCGCTCCAGGGAATCGGGCGGCGCCGTTTCCTCCTCGGCATGGTGCTTGCGGCCGTGCTGCCGCCTGCCGTGGAAGTCCTGGTGACGCTCGCGGGATATCGGAATTTCGCCATCATCATGCTGCTCCACCTCGCGGTCGCCGTGGCGGTGGCCGCGATCGGGGGATTCTGGCCCGCCGTCGTCGCCGCGGTCCTGGGCACAACACTCCTCAACTACTTCTCCGCCGATCCGGTAGGTTCGCTGTCCATCGCCGATCCCTCCACCCTGTTCACCCTCCTGGTGTTCCTGGCAGTGGCCTGCAGCGTGGCCCTGGCCGTCGGCCTGGCGAGCCGCCGCGCACAGGAAGCCGCGAGATCCGGGGCCGAAGCAACAGCGCTGAGCGAGCTCTCCCTGCGGATCCTCAGTTCCGACGGCAGCCTGGAAACATTCCTCGAGAAGGTCCGCAGCCGGCTGGGAGTGGATGCCGTCACGCTGGTGGCCGGAAGCGCCCCGGGCGGCCCCCGCGCACCGGAATCCGCCGGCACCCGCGGTCCTGGACGCGGGACGGACAGCAACGCCGGAGAGACAGTGCTTGCCAGTGCCGGGACCAGCCCGCCGGTGACCCGCGCGGCCGCCCACCACGCCGTCGTCGTCGATTCCCGGTACACGCTGCTGATCAACGGCGGGCCGCTGGCCGGTCAGCCCTTTACCGGCCAGCACCAGCGGATGCTGGCCGCCTTCGGAGCGTTCCTGGTGGCCATCCTGGAACGGCGGCAGTTGGTGGCGAGTATGGAGGACAATCAGCGCCTGTCCGAGGGCAACAAGATGCGCACGTCCATCCTGCGGGCCGTCAGCCACGACCTCCGCACCCCGCTGGCCGGGATCAAGCTGGCGGTCAGCAGCCTTCGCCAGGAGGATGTGAAGTTTTCCCCGGAAGACGAGCGCGAACTGCTCGCCACCATCGAGGACTCGGCCGACCGCCTGGACCACCTGATCGGCAACCTGCTGGATATGTCCCGGATTACGGCTGATTCGGTCAACCCGCTCCTGCGCGGACTGGGCTGGGCGGACGTCCTGCCGGACGCGCTCAGGGGCCTGCCCGCGGCACGGATCCGGGTGGAACTGCCGCCCAACCTCCCGCGGGTGGAGGCCGATGCCGGGATGTTGGAGCGGGTGGTGGCGAACCTGGTGGAGAACGCACTCAAATACGCGCCGGAGGCCGATGTGGTGCTGACGGCCCGTGCGGGGGAGGGGATCGCGCTGGGCGGCAGGCCGGCCGGCGAGTTCCGCGTGGTGGACCACGGCTCAGGCGTGGCCCCGGCCGCCGTGATGGACATGTTCCAGCCGTTCCAGCGGCTCAACGACTATCAGCGCACCGGCGGTGGCCGGGCCGTGGGGATCGGACTGGGCCTGGCTGTTGCCAACGGCTTCACCGAAGCCATGGGAGGAACCCTGGCGGCGGAGCCGACGCCGGGCGGCGGGCTGACCATGGTGGTCACCCTGCCGCTGTGGGAAGGTCCGCTGCCGTGACCCTGGTACTGATCATCGAAGACGAAGCCCAGCTGGCCCGGGCCATGCAGATCAACCTCCGCGCCCACGGCTACCAGGCAATCACCGCGGGCCTCGGCGCAGACGGGCTGAAACTGGCCGCCCAGCACCCGGTGGACATTGTGGTCCTGGACCTCGGGCTGCCGGACATGGACGGTGTGGACGTCATCCGGGGAATCCGGGGGTGGAGCTCCGTGCCCGTCATTGTGCTGTCCGCCCGCCACGCGTCGGAGGACAAAGTGGAAGCGCTCGACGCCGGCGCGGACGACTACGTGACCAAGCCGTTCGGCCTCGACGAGCTGCTGGCGCGGCTGCGGGCCGCTTCCCGGCGCTCGCCGGCACAGCGCGAGGCGCCCACGGTGGAGACGGCGGACTTCGTGGTGGACCTTGCCGCCCGGAAGGTGGTCCGGGACGGGCAGGAAGTCCGGCTCACGCCCACGGAGTGGAACATCCTCGAGCTCCTGGTCCGCAATGCCGGGAAGCTGGTCAGCCAGCAGCAGCTGCTCACCCAGGTGTGGGGGCAGGCGTATGCCAAAGAAACCCAGTACCTTCGCGTCTACCTGGCCCAGCTAAGGCGCAAACTGGAGCAGGACCCGGCGAGGCCGCGCCACCTGCACACAGAGGCCGGAATGGGCTACCGCTTCGATCCCTGACACAGGGTCCCGGGCGGGCGGGACAGTGCCCGCGGCAATCCGGGCCGAAGAACCTAGACTGTAGCCATGGACACCGCATCTGTGCTTGCCGTCTGCCGGGTACACCAGCTTCTGAGTGATGAGGGGAGCGTGGGCGTCACGGCCATCGACAAACGTGCCATCGATGGTCCGGTCAAGGTGCACAAGCTCGGACTCCACGGGGACATCCAGGCAAGCCGCATCCACCACGGCGGCGTGGACCAGGCGCTGTATGCCTATTCGCAGGATGACGCCGACTACTGGGTGGGGGAGCTGCAACGGGACCTCCTGCCGGGGGTGTTCGGCGAGAACCTGCGCGTGGCCGGCATCGGGACCACCACGGCCGTGATCGGCGAACGGTGGAAGATCGGCCTCGACGTCGAAGTGGAAGTGACATCTCCCCGCGTTCCCTGTGCCACGTTCCAGCGCCGCATGGACGAGCCCCAGTGGGTGAAGCGTTTTACGGCGGCGGGCCGGGTGGGCACCTACCTCCGCGTCATCAAGCCGGGGACAATCCGGGCCGGGGACCACATCCACCGGCTGTTCGTTCCCAAGCACGGCGTGACCATCGGCAAGTGGTTCAGCGAGCCCACCATCGAGGATGTGGAAGCGCTGCGTGATGCGGATGCGGACGGGGAGATCCGCCTGCAGCCGGAGTATCACGACGAATTCGAGAAGCTTCAGCGGCGCCTGGGCGTCTAGCCCTGCAGGACCCCTGGCAGCCGGTGTGCGCAACGTCACCGCCCCTGGATGGCCGGCGGGTTAGTGCAACGCGGAAGCATGCCTTACACTTGAAATATCCCCCACTCCGGAAATCCCTTATTCCTGCCCAATTTTTGAGGCAGGACTGGCAAGTGTTGGGGCCCGCACAAGCGATGCGGGCATTTTCATAGGGAGAGCCGGCTAAAGAAAACGCTGTACAGACTGCTGGGATAGCAGCCAAGAGATGCAGCGGGAAGTCCTGCCACGGGATTGCGAAAGCGCCGGACTTCTACGTGACCGGCCGGTCAATGTCTGCCCGGCATCCAAACGGCACATGCACTGCGGCTCCGCTCACCTCGGGTTGTGCCGCCTGGCCCCCTATGGATGAGGAAAACTTCCCTATGCCCGAAAATCACAACGACGCCACCGCCGAAGCAGCAACTGCCGAGACGGCCGTAGAGACCCCCGAGACCGCTGCTCCCGTAGCCGGCTCCGCCCCCGTCTTCACCGAGGCCCCGGCACCTGCCGAAGCGCCCGCCGTCGAAGCTCCCGTTACCGAAGCGCCCGCCGCTGAAGAACGCCCCGCCGCCGAAGCGCCTGCCGCTGAGGCCCCGAAGGCAGCACCCAAGGCTGACCCGTCCAGCGACGATGAGAGCGAAGAAGAAGGCGTCCGTTTCGCCGACCTCGGCATCGACGGCCGTGTCCTCGCCGCACTGCAGGACGTCGGCTACGAGAAGCCGTCCCCCATCCAGGCAGCAACCATCCCGCTGCTGCTCGAAGGCCGCGACGTCGTGGGCCTGGCCCAGACCGGAACCGGTAAGACTGCAGCATTCGCAGTACCGGCACTGTCCCGCCTGGCCGAGCTCCACGACCTCAACGGCCCGTCCCGCAAGACGCAGGCCCTGGTCCTCGCTCCGACCCGCGAGCTCGCGCTCCAGGTCGCCGAGGCCTTCACCTCCTACGCCAAGCACATCGACGACTTCACCGTCCTCCCCGTCTACGGCGGCTCCGCCTACGGCCCCCAGCTCGCCGGCCTGCGCCGCGGTGCCCAGGTTGTCGTCGGTACGCCCGGCCGAGTGATCGACCACATCTCCAAGGGTTCCCTGGACCTGTCCGAACTTCAGTACCTGGTGCTGGACGAGGCCGACGAAATGCTCCGCATGGGCTTCGCCGAGGACGTCGAGCAGATCTTCCAGCAGACCCCGTCTGACCGCCAGGTCGCGCTCTTCTCGGCCACCATGCCGAGCCAGATCCGCCGGATGTCCAAGCAGTACCTGAACAACCCGGCCGAGATCTCGGTGAAGTCGAAGACCACCACCGGAGCGAACACCCGTCAGCGCTACCTGCAGGTCATGGGCCCACACAAGCTGGACGCGCTGACCCGCATCCTCGAGGTCGAAGAGTTCGACGGCGTCATCGCCTTCGTCCGTACCAAGATGGCCACCGAGGACCTGGCTGACAAGCTGAAGGCCCGCGGCTTCCAGGCTGCCGCCATCAACGGCGACATCCCGCAGCAGCAGCGCGAACGCACTGTGGATGCGCTGAAGGAAGGCCGCATCGACATCCTGGTGGCCACCGACGTCGCGGCCCGCGGCCTCGACGTGGAGCGCATCAGCCACGTGGTCAACTACGACATTCCCCACGACACCGAGTCCTACGTCCACCGCATTGGCCGCACCGGCCGTGCGGGCCGTTCCGGCGACGCCATCCTGTTCATGACGCCGCGGGAGAAGTACCTGCTGCGTTCCATCGAGAAGGCAACCCGCCAGCCGGTGGAGCAGATGCACCTGCCCACGGCCGAGACCGTGAACACGCTGCGCCTGGGCAAGTTCGCCGAGCGCATCACGGAGACCCTCGAGTCCGAGGACGTTGCGGCGTTCCGCGACCTCATCTCCTCCTACGAGGAAGAGCACAATGTGCCTGCCTCGGAGATCGCTGCTGCACTGGCCGTCATGGCCCAGGGCGGCCAGCCGCTCCTGGTCAAGGAACTGCCTGCGGCTCCTGAGTTCCAGAAGCGCGAGCGCTCCAAGGACGGCTTCGGCTCACGCGGCCCGACCCGCACCCTGACCGAGGGCAACGCCACCTACCGGATCGCCGTCGGACGCCGTCAGCGCGTAATGCCGGGTTCCATCGTGGGCGCCATTGCCAACGAGGGTGGCATCTCCTCGGCCCAGATCGGCGGCATCGACATCCGCTCGGACCACTCCCTCGTGGAGCTCCCCGCAGACCTGAGCCCCGAGCAGCTGCGCGCACTGTCCCGCACCCGGATCGGCGGCGAGCTGATCCACCTCGAACTGGACAACGGCCGCAAGCCCTCCGGCGGCGGCGAACGTGGCGGCTACCAGGGCAACCGTGGCGGCGACCGCGGCGGGTACTCCGGCGGCGGTGACCGCGGCGGCAACTTCAAGGGCAGCGGCGGGTTCAAGAAGGAATTCCGGAAGTCCGACGGCGAGCGGTCCTCCGCTGACCGCGGCGGCCGCTCCTACAGCGACCGCTCGGAGCGCAGCGTTGGCGCCGACAGCGGTGCCAACCGCGGCCAGGCCAGCGACTCCCGCTTCGGCGGCCACGGCGACGGCGCACGCAAGCCCCGCCACGGCAACGAAGGCGGACACCGCGACTTCAACCGCAAGGGCAAGTGGTAGGCCCTAGCAGCACCAGGCACTGAAAACGGGCCGGCTTTCGAGCCGGCCCGTTTTCGTTGTACGCCCAGCATGGGCATTTGCTTGGAGGTGTGAGTCCTCTGAAGGAGAAGGTGGTTTAACTTCTAGC
>NZ_JARCCY010000076.1:0-11138 GCF_039907775.1 Arthrobacter sp. CC3 | reverse complement strand
TACCCACGAAACGAAATTAACAGGTCAGGCCAGCGATTAAAAGACCCCTTCACCGAAACCTAACAAAGTACTACTAGTCCTCGGGTGCCAGGGTGACGGTTATTCCGTTGAGTTCCCGACTGAAGTCGAGCTGGCAGGAGAGCCTGGAGCCGCACTCCTGGTAGCCCTCGGCCTCCACGAGCAGCTCCAGTTCATCCTCGCTGCGCTCACCCAGCGTGTCGAAGGCCTCCCGCTCGAGGAACACGTGGCAGGTGGCGCAAGACGCTGTGCCGCCGCAGGACGCCAGGACGGGCAGGTCGTTGTCACGGAGGGCTTCCATCAGTGTCTGGTCCGGTTCCCATTCCAGGCGGTGCGTGGAGCCTTCGCGGTCGATGACGGTGAGTTTGTTGTTGCTCATGGGTGGTTCCTTTAGCTTCGGGCTGTTGCAGGATCAGCGTGGATGGGGGCGGGCGCGTTGAGTACCGCGCCGGTGAGCGTGGCCTCGGTGAGGGGAACCCGGGGATCCGCAGCCAGCGCCGGGTCCATCCGGTCTCCCCGGGCGATCAGTTTCCGGGCCGGCCGGAAGTCGGCCAGGCCGCCGATGGTGTCCACCGCGGAGACGCGGCCGTCCCGGAGATATACCACCGAGAAACTGCCGCCGGCGGGGTTGCCGCGCACGATCACATCGTCGTCCGGGCGGCGCACTCCGGCGGTCTGGAGCCTGACGCCATGCTGGACGGTCCAGAACCAGGGGATCTCCGGAACTGCTGCCGGCTGTCCGGTGATGTGGGCGGCAACCCTGTCTGCCTGCGCCTGCGCGTTCTGGATGCATTCCAGGCGCTGGCTGGCGCCGTCGATCGGGCTGGTGAACCGCGTGACGTCACCGGTGGCGTAAATGGCTGGATCAGACGTCACGCCGTGGCCGTCCACGAGGATGCCGTCACGGCACTCCAGACCGGCTTCCGCGGCCAGTTCCTGGTTGGGGATGACGCCGATTCCGGCCAGTACGACGTCGGCCTGGAAAACGTCGCCGTCGGCCGTGACCACCCGCTCGGCGCGGTGGTCCCCTTCAATGTCAGTCACCGCCGCACCAAAGACAAACCGGACACCGTGCCGCTGGTGGAGCTGTTCGAAGTGGCGCGATACCGGCGCTGACGTGACCCGGCTCATCACGCGGTCCTGGAACTCCAGTACCGTCACCTCGCAGCCCTTCGCGGCGGCCGCAGCAGCCACTTCCAGGCCGATGTACCCGGCACCGATGATGGCAACCCGGGCGCCGGCCACCAGGAGTCGCTTGAGCTCGAGGGCGTCGTCCCGTGTTCTCAGCGCCTGCACCCCGGGAAGGGCAGCGCCCGGCACGGTCAGGGCCCTCGCCCGCGAACCTGTGGCGATGACGAGCCGGTGGTAGGCGCGGCGGCTGCCGTCGGACAGCAGGACCGTCCGCCCCGCCCTGTCCACAGAGTCGACGGCGATGCCCGCAACACGGTCGATGCGCTTGTCCTGGTAGAACTTCTCCTTGCGCAGGACAGCGGACTCGTCCGGTGCACCGTCCTTCAGGAGTTCCTTGGACAGCGGCGGGCGTTCGTAGGGCGTCCCTTTCTCTGCTTCGAGCAGCAGGATGCCGCCTTCCCAGCCGCGGGCCCGGAGCCCAGCGGCCACTGCGACACCCGAGTGTCCGGCGCCTACGATTACCACGGGCGCAGCGGGCCCGGCCATCAGTTCATGTTTCATTGCTTCCCGGTTCATTGGTTTGCGCGTGTTCGCTTCCGGATCATGCATTGGTCTTCTCCACCAGCACATGGAGGTGTTCGGGGCCCGAGTTTGTCAGGTTATTGCCGAGCACGTATTCGATCGGTTTGTCGGGGTCCAGGTTGAGGGATCCCAGCTTTTCGGCGAGGAGCTTTACGGTCACCAGTACCTCAAGCCGAGCAAGGGGCGCGCCGAGGCAGCTGTGGACGCCGTGGCCGAAGCCCAGATGGCCGTCGGTGTTCCGGTCGATATCGAAGCGTTCTCCGTCGGGGTATTTGTTGCTGTCCCGGTTCGCTGCGGCGGGCAGCAGCCGGACGATGGCACCGGCCGGAATCGTCACCCCGGCAACCTCCACCTCCTCCGTAGTGATCCGGCTGGCCCGCTGCACCGTGCCGCGGTAGCGGGCAAGTTCTTCGACAAAGAGGCTCGCGTCGTCCGGGTTCCGGCGGATCCGTTCCAGCAATCCGGGCTGCTCGGTGAAGACGCGGAACGCGTTGGCCAGCAGGATGGTGGTGGTGTCGTGTCCGGCGACGAAGACAAAGGCACAGAGTTCCTTGGCTTCCTTTTCGCTGAGCAGGCCGTCCTTCCACATCCGGGCAATGTGGCCGCCCACGGAGTCGCTCTCCTCCCTGTGCAGGCGCTCCATGGTGTCCTTCAGATAGGCGAAGAACTCAAAGGTGCTCTGTTCGTCGGTTCCGGTGCCCTGGGCGTTGCGGGCCAGCCGGCCGAAATAGCTGAAGGTCTCATCGGACCAGAACTTCATCTTCTCGAAGTCCTCGGCCGGAACGTCGAGCAGGGCGCTGATGGTGGACATGCTGAGCGGGATCGCATAGTCGTCCACGGCGTCCCCGCCGCCGGCGGCGAGCATCGGGGCCAGGTACTTTTCGGCGTTTTCGCGAACCCGTTCCTCGAAGCGGGCTATGGCCTTCGGGATGAAGGCCTGCGCCACCACCTGCCGCAGCCTGGTGTGGTTGGGGGCGTCGAAGAGGGTCAGGAAGGTCAGCGGAACCGGGTCCACCACCTGGGAGGAGAAGACCTTGGGGGCGCGCATCGCCTTGCGTACGTCGTCGTAGCGGGAAATGAACCACACGTCCGATACGGGGGAATGGGCACGGAGCACGGGGGCGTGCTCCCGCATCCATTCATAGTGGGCATAGGGGTCCCCCTGCGTCCCGTCGTCGACCACCTTGAACGGGGCCATGCCCTCCGGCCAGCCCAGTTCATGCGAATACGGGGGCAGGTCCGGGGCCTCGACGAACGGGGCCACCGGAGCAGGTGCTGCTGAAATCTCTGTCGTGGCGGAAGACATCGTTGTCCTTCTTTCGGAGTTTTCAGACGTGATTTACGTCTCAGGCAACAATGCCGACCTGGCCCACGCCTGCCCCATAGGACTTCCGTTCATCGGTTGTGAAAGGCTAGCGCCGGGGCCCCCGGGCGGCCTTCAACGCCCGCGAAATCCCGTGCGCGGCAGTCAGCAGCGCAGGAACCGTCAGGGGAACGGCCGCTTCCTGCCGCGGAACAATGGCATTCAGCGCCGCGGCGATGCCGTTGTCCGGGCCGAAGACGGGCACGGCGATGCCGGTCCACTCCGTGACGCCAATTCCCGGCAGTGCCACATAGCCGCGCTGCCTGATTTCGGCCAGATGCTTCCGGATGAGGGCCGGGTCGGTGATGGACTCGGCGGTCACCGCCGGCAGCGGGCGCGCGAGGACCTCGTCCTGGAATGCAGGCGGAGAGTAGGCCAGCAGCACCAGCCCGGACGAGGCTGCGTGAACCGGCATCCGCTGGGCAATGTGGGCCGCGTCCAAGCTGGATTCCGGCGAGGACAGGCGCTCCACGTAGAGCACCGTCCCGTGGTCCAGGACGGCAAGGGTGGTGTGCTGATGCACGGCCGCCTGGACATCGTCCATGAACGGCAGTGCCAGCTCGCGGAGGTTCAGCGCACGCGACCCCCGCGCTGCCAGCTCCCACATCCGCATCCCGGAGCGCAGGTTCCCGTCCGGCAACCGCTCAATGAGGCCGTGCAGGACGAGGTCGTCCACGAGCCGGTGGGCTGTGGTCAGGGGCAGGCCCGCGCGGCGGGCGAGGCCGGAGAGCGTCATGGTGGGCAGGTCCCGGTCGAACGCACTCATGAGCCGCACGACGCGGCTGATGACGGATTCACCCGACGGTGAGTTAGCCATGGACGCCTCCGGCCGCTGCCCTAGAGTGCTGCAACGCTGGCGGCGCGGTCCGCGTCCCGGCCGGCCGCAAGCCTGGCGATGTCACGGCCCGCCCGGTAGCCGAACACGAGGGCCGGCCCGATATGCGAGCCGTATCCCGGGTAGCCGCCGCCAAAGACGCTGACAGCGGCCGCGCCGACGGCAAGGAGGCCGGGGACTGCCGCCCCGTCGGCGGTGACGACTTCCGAATGCTCGTTGACGCCGACGCCCGCGAAAGTACCGAGGTCGCCCATCTGGATCTTTGCGGCGAAATACGGGCCCTTGCCGACCGGGGCCAGGTTCGGATTCGGCTGGTGTTCAAGGTCGCCGCGGAAGTGGTTGTACAGGGTGGAACCCCGGCCGAACGCCGGATCCTCACCGCGCACGGCCGCCGGGTTGAATTCAGCCACGGTGGCCGCAAGGCCTCCGGCGTCGATGCCGAGCTTTCCGGCCAGCTCCGCCAGTGTGTTCCCCTTGACCAGGTATCCGGTCCGGTAGAAATAGCCGCGGGGCATCGGCCAGGGCTTGGCGTAGCCGATGCCGTATTTGTGCATCGTCTTCGCGTCGCCGATCACGTAGCCAAACGTCTTGTCCTCGTCCTTGTTGTGCCCGATCATCGCGCCGCCGAAGTCGTGGTAGCTCAGCGCCTCGTTACCGAAGCGCTTGCCGTGACGGTCGACGGCGATCAGGCCCGGCAGGCCGATGGCCCGGAGGTGCGGGAAGAGCCGCTCCTTGCCGCTGAGGTACTTGAACACCGTTACCGGGGCCCAGGAGCCCACACTGGACACGGAGTCATCAATCTGTCCGCCGGCACTGATCGCCAGGGTGGCGGCGTCCCCGCCGTGGCCCAGTGTCGGGGTGAAGTGGTCATCGCCGTCGGCGTCGTGCGGGAAGTACTGCTGACGCAGTCCCTTGTTGCCCGAGAAGCCGCCGGCGGCGAGGATCACACCGAGCCGTGCCGTCACCAGGCCGGCATGCTCTCCCCCGAGCACCGCTCCGGTGACGGTCCCGGCATCGTCACGGGTCAGAGACAGGGCGGGCGAAGACTTCCACAGCCGCACACCCAGTTGGTCGGCGCTCATGACCATGCGGGTCATCAGCGCGTTGCCGTTCGAACGCAGGACGGGACGCTTGTAGCGGGCGGCGTCGGCCCACGTGCGCAGCAGCTTCTTCGCCACATAAACGAACGATTTCACCGACTGGTTCACGTGGAAGAACTCGTTGATGTCGGGGCCCACCTGCGGCATGTAGCCGAACACCGTGTAGGAGCTCATGTACGGCTGCATCAGGAGCCGCTTGTCGCCCAGCACACGTGCGTCAACATCCTGCGGGAGGATCGCGCGGCCCGAGAGTTTCGCCCCGGGCAGGTCCATCTGGTAGTCCGGCGACTTTTCCGGGTAGGTGAACTTCACCTCGGTTTCGTCCTCGAAGAAGGAGATCGCCTCGGGCACCGTATCCAGGAAATCCCGGACGCCCGCCTCGTTGAACGTCTCCGGGGCCAGGTTCCTCAGGTACGTTTCGGCGTCCTCCCGGGTATCACCCTGCGCCACGCCCTGCTTATTGCCGGGGACCCACGCCCAGCCGGCGGAAATGGCCGTGGTTCCGCCAAAGTACTGCTCCTTTTCCGCAACAATTACCGTCAGGCCCTGCGACGCGGCCTTCAATGCGGCGGCCATCCCGGCCACGCCGGAGCCGATGACGAGGATGTCACAGACGGTGGTGCCCGCGGCCGGTGTCTTGTTCATGGTGCTTGCGGTGCTCATAAATCCTGCTCCATTCAGTCGGCCGTCCGCATCCTTGCGGCAGCCGGGTGGAAGGCTAAAGCCCCAGTAGACCCGGCGGTTCCGGCTGTTGGCAGGAGGATTACCATTGAGCGGGAATCCTGAGGAGGAACAGTGGCCAATTCCGCGTCCGGCGAGTCGATTATCGGCCGCTTCGTGAAAATCGTGAGTGCGTTCGACGACCGCCATACGTCCATGACGGTCGCAGAACTGGGCCGCCGCACCGGACTGCCCGTCACCACCACCTACCGGCTGGTCAACGACCTCCTCGCGGAACGGCTCCTCGAACGCGAACCCGGCGGAGACGTCCACATCGGAACCAGGATGTGGGAGCTCGTCTCCCGCGGGTCCAAAATGCTTGGACTGCGGGAGGCTGCGCTGCCGTTCATGGAGGACGTGCAGGCCGTGGTGCAGCACTCCACCACCCTCGGCATCCTGGATTCGGACGAGGTGCTGTACATCGAGCGGCTGGGCTCCGACAAGACCATCGTGGACATCACCAAAATTGCCGGCAGGCTGCCGCTGCACGCCACGTCCTCCGGCCTGGTCCTGCTGGCGCACGCTCCGGCCGCCTACCAGGACAGTTTCCTGGCCCGGCCCCTGACGAAGTTCACCGAGACCACCCTCACCGAACCTTCCCTGCTGCGCCGCCACCTGGCCGAGATCAGGCAGCGCGGCTTTGCCGCCATGCCGGGCGTGATCGTGCCCGAATCCAGCGGGATCGCCGTCCCCGTCTTCGGACCGGACAACAGCGTCCGCGCCGCGCTCAGCGTGGTGGTCCCGCGCAACGAGGAGAACACGCCCGCCAGGGTCCCCGTCCTCATGGCCGCTGCCCGGGGCATCTCCAGGGCCCTCGGCTGGCGCGGCGAGCTTAAAGGCACTCTTCGCCAGAGCCATTGAGCAGGGCCAGTTAGGAGAGCCTTTGAGCAGGGCAACTCAACAGGGCAACTTAACAGAGCCACTCAACGGCGCCTTTGCCGTTCATCGGTAATCCTGTGGTTCCAGTCACACCTCCCCTGCAACTCTGGCTAGGACGCAGCAATGAGGCTGCAGGAGTTACGAGGAGCACACCACATGAACACCACAGCGAACCGCGTGGCCGGCAAGACTGCGATCGTTACCGGCGGCCGCGGCGACCTGGGCAGCGCCACAGCCGCCCTGCTGGCTGCGCACGGCGCCGTCGTCGCCAGCCTGGACGTCGCCGGCATCCCGGCCGGCGCGTCCCATGCGAATATCAGCGAGTTCGACGTCGACGTCACCAGCGAGGACAGCGTCGCCGCTGCCATCCGCCGGGTCAGCGACGAACTGGGCACACCGGACATCCTGGTCAACGCCGCCGGAATCATCGGCCCCGCCGGAGCTTCCCACACCGCCTCGGTGACCGACTTCGACACGATCTTCAACGTCAACGTCAAGGGTGTCTGGCTGATGACCAAGCACGTGGTCCCCGGAATGATCGACAAGGGCGCCGGCAGCATCATCAATTTCTCCTCCATCCACGGCATCACGGGCGGGCGGAACGTGCCTCTTTACCACGCCACCAAGGGCGCCGTCCGGCTCCTGAGCAAGTCCGATGCCGCGGCCTACGGGGTTCACGGCATCCGGGTGAACTCCATCCACCCGGGCTCCATGGACACCCGGATGAGCCGCCGCTCCGCCGAGCAGTCGGAGATCGGCCCCGAGGCCTACTACAAGCAGCTCGTGGGCTCGAACCCCCTTCCCCGGCAGGGCAAGCCGGACGAAATCGCCTATGGCGTGCTGTACCTGGCCTCCGACGAATCCCGCTTCACCACAGGTTCCGAGCTCGTGATCGACGGCGGCTACACCGCCGTCTGAGGCACACCGGTTGCAGCACCCTCATCTTCTTTTCTTGAAAGGCAACACCCATGAAATTCGTTAATGGAACCGCAGCGGATAAGTACGACGTCGTCGTCGTCGGTTCCGGTGCCGGCGCCCTCACCGCCGCGGCCACCGCTGCCCGGGCCGGCAAATCGGTCGTCGTCCTGGAAAAGAGCGCCCTGCTGGGCGGGACGTCGGCCGTCTCCGGCGGCATGCTCTGGGTGGCGGACAACCACCACGCCCGCGAGGCCGGTATTGCCGACTCCAAGGAAGCGGCCGCAGAGTACGTTCGCGCCGTGGCCCGGGGACGCGGCCGTGACGAGTTGCTGGATGCAGCACTCACTTACGGCGACCGGATGCTCCGCTTCGTCGAAGACGAGTGCGGGCTCCGTTTCATCTTCCTCAACAACTTCCCCGACTACCGCCAGGACCTCCCCGGCGCCGTGGAAGGGGGCCGCACGGTGGAACCGGAGTTGTTCAACAGCCGGGAGGCCCTGGGCGACCTCAAGCAACATGTCCGCAGCGACGGCCGTGCCCCGTTCACCATGCAGGAATACGAGAACTGGGGCGCCTTCACCAAGTTCCCCTGGGACGCCCTCAGCCAGCGCCAGGAAAACGGCCTGGTCGCCAAAGGCCAGGCTCTCGTGTCCATGCTGCTCGCCAGCCTGGTCCGTGACGGGGCAGCGCTCGTCACCTGTGCCCGGGGGCACCGCCTGCTCACCGCCGGCGGCCGGGTGACCGGCGTCGAGCTTGAATCCGGTGAGCTGTTCCACGCGAACGACGGCGTGGTGCTGGCCACCGGCGGCTTCGAATGGGACAAGGCACTGGCCGACTCGATGCTCGCCTCGCGGCTCTACACGATGTGCTCGCCGCCTTCGAACACCGGCGACGGCCTGCGGATGGCACAGCGGATCGGCGGCCAGACCCGCGGCACCAGGGAAGCCTGGTGGGCACCCATGTCGGTCACCGGCGACACCCGCGACGGGCAGCCGATCGGCACCCTGCTGCGCTTCGAACGCCAGGGCCCGGGGTCGATCATGGTGAACCGACACGGCCGCCGCTTCGCCAACGAGTCGCAGAACTACAACGACCTCGCCCGGAGCCTGCAGTCCTGGGACTCCGCCGCGAACCGGACCCTCAACACTCCGGCCCACGTGATCGTGGACCACGCCTACATGGAGCGCTACGGCATCCTGGCCCACCGCGCCGGCCAGCCCGCCCCCGCCTACCTGACCGAAGCCGCAACGCTGGACGAACTGGCGGGGAAGATCAACGTGCCGGCAGAAAACCTCAGCGCCACAGTGGCCCGGTTCAACGAGTATGCCGTCAAGGGCGAAGACCCGGACTTCGGCCGCGGCGAAAGCGCGTACGACAAGTACTGGGGCGACGAGGACAACCTGTACCCGAACCCGTCCCTCGGACCGCTGCAGACCGGGCCCTTCTACGCCATGGAAGTGGTCAACGGCGCCTTCGGCACCAACGGCGGTGTGGCAACCGACGGCCTGGCCCGCGTGCTCGACGTCGACAACCACCCCATCGAGGGCCTGTTCGCCGCAGGCAACACCACCGAAAACGCCTACGCCGCGGGCTACCCGGGCGCCGGTGCCACCCTTGGACCGATCATGACCATGGGGTACCTGGCAGGGCGCACCATCGCCGGCCAATCCCCGGAGTACCGCCCTGCTGAACAGGCCACCGAACAGGCCGCCGAACAGGCCGGGCAAGCCATGGACCTGGTGGGAGCCTGAGATGATCCGCCACACCGTACTCTTCAAGTTCAAACCGGACTTCCCGCCCGCCGACAAGCAGGCCTGGATCGCCGGGCTCGGCCGGATGGCCGGGAATATCCCCGGCATGCTCAGCCTGACCCACGGCCCGGACGTGCTCAACACGGAGCGCTCCTTCGACTACGCCATTGTGGCCGATTTCGAAACCGTCGAGGACATCGCGGTGTACAACACCCATCCGCTGCACGAGCCACTGAAGGCCTACTCATTCCCCAACAGCCAGCAGATCCTGTCGGTGGACTTCCACCTCGGGGATTCCACACCGGCTGCCACTAAGACACCGACGTCTTAAGGAGATCCCCATGCACACCTCACCCGCAACACCGGGCGCAGCCCGGACAACACCGGGCCAGACCCGGCACGAGACCGCAGGCACTATCCCCCGTACTGCCCCACGGAAAACGCCAGCCAAGGCAGCCCTGGCATCATTCCTCGGCAGCACCCTGGAGTACTACGACTTCTTCATCTACGGGACCGCGGCAGCACTCGTGTTCCCGCACCTGTTCTTCCCCTCGGCGGACCCCGCCATCGGGCTGATCGGCGCCTTCGCCACCTTCGGCGTGGCCTACGTGGCCCGGCCAGTGGGCGGCCTGGTCATGGGCCATTTCGGTGACAAGCTGGGCCGGAAGAAGATCCTGCTGCTTACTCTCGGCATCATGGGCCTGGCCTCGCTCGGCATCGGCTTCCTGCCCACCTACGAACAGGTGGGCGTCTGGGCCCCGATCCTCCTCGTGGCCGGCCGGCTGGCACAGGGCTTCTCGGCCGGCGCGGAATCGGCCGGCGCCTCCACGCTCACGCTCGAACACTCGCCCGAAGGACGGCGCGGCTTTTTCACCAGCTTCGTGATGACCGGCTATGCCTCCGGCATGGTGCTGGCCACCCTGGTCTTCATTCCGGTCACCGCGCTCCCCCAGGATGCGATGCTGAGCTGGGGCTGGCGCATCCCCTTCTGGCTCTCCATCGTGGTGCTGGCCATCGCCTACTGGGTCCGGACCCACCTGGACGAAACACCGGTTTTCGAGGAAGCCCAGGAGAGCCGCCAAGTCGCCCCGATGCCCGTCAAGGAAGTACTCAGGTTCCAAGGCGCGGACGTGCTGCGTGTTGTGGGAATGTCGATCATGTCCGTCATGCAGACCATCTTCACGGTCTTCGGCCTGGCATACGCCACCTCCACGGCAGGTTTTGACCGGGGCTCCATCCTGACCGTCAACGCCGTCGCCATCGGCCTGTCCATGTTCGCCATGCCGCTGGCGGCCAGGCTGTCGGACCGGATCGGCCGCCGGCCGCTGCTGCTCACTGCCGCCTTCGGGTGCTCAGCCACGATCTTCCTGTATTTCCTGGCACTGTCCTCCGGGAACATCGTCCTGGTCTTCCTGGCGGCCTTCCTGAACATGACCGTGCTGTATTCGGGCTTCAACGGCATCTGGCCTTCGTTCTTCGCCGAACAGTTCGCCGCCCCGGTGCGCTACACCGGCATGGCGATGGGAAACCAGCTGGGACTCGTCCTGGCCGGCTTCGCGCCCATGATCGCCGGCATGCTCCTGACCCCGGGCGCCACCGGCTGGGTTCCCGTGGCGGTGTTCGGCACAGCCTGCATGCTCGTCGCAGCCGCCTCGGTGTACTACTCCCGCGAGACGTTCAAGACGCCGATCGAGGAACTGGGTGCTCCCTACCTGGCCGGTACCGCCCGCCGCACGGCGGCCGGGGGTTCCTAGTGGTGTGTCGCCAAAATAGTTTGTGGGTGCGCTGTTAAGCTGGGGCTATGACGAATCCGGCTCCTGCTTTGGTGGTTTCTGATGGTC
>NZ_JARCCY010000075.1:0-11699 GCF_039907775.1 Arthrobacter sp. CC3 | reverse complement strand
CCTGGACCAAGACAGCAGAACAGATCCTCGAATCCATCGGCCGACTTCTGAACCGAATTTCAGGCGCGGGACACTAGATAGACGCGAAAGGCAGCGCACCTACCACCACTTCGTAAGCGCCCAGCCGTTAGCGGTGCCGTCCCCGCCCTCCCCATTCTTACCGCAGCGCAGGCAACGCCTGTATAGCCCTCCGTCCTCGGCATGTTCAACATGCCATTCGTGGCGGATATTCAATCTGCACAGCCAAGCCTGGATCACTGCCAACTCCGATCCGAATCTATGCGGCTCAATGACTCCCAATGATGGCCCTTTGCACCACTGCAAAAGAAGAGCGATCAGTACAGAGAAGCTCGGCGGAGCGCCACAACCCCACGTACGGCAGGCGCCCCCGCGGTTAGAAGTTCGACCGACGGCAATGAGACGACACGCTCTGCTGACGAGCCAACTCCAGGGTCCCAGCCCACCCGACGAAACGTCCATTATCGGCGTTTCAACCACGGGTGTAGCAGTAGCTGCGAGAACTCCCGTGTCCGTTCTCATTGAAGTTGTCAGTTTTCGCATCCAATGTGTCAGTTAACGGATTCAGGCTGTTTCTCATTTAAGTTGTCAGCAGTCATAAGCTGGCGCTTGCCCTTCTTGTGACCGGCCTAAGAGCCCAACGGCGCCCGCCGCAAGCACTGCGTGGTGTACGGAACTGACAACATGAATGAGAAAGACTCCGCCAGATTCTTCTCATCCAACCTGTCAGTCCCCACGTCGCCACTGACAACTACATTGAGAACGGACATCCCGTTTCTTAGGAACTGGACGTTTCGGCGTGACGAGATGGCGACCGGTGGGCAAATCTGGCACACCCGGTCGTAGTCCGGGATTAGCGCCAGGGAGGAGGATTTTTTGCGATGATCTCCGGGGTGAGGATCATCCCGCCGAAATCGGCCCGTGCCTGTGCCAGTGTTTCTGGGTCCGGGTCGATATTGGCATACCAGAGCCTCAGGTCTTTGGCCTCGACCAGATGCTTGCCTCCACCAAGGCTGGTGATGTCTCAGCCGGAGAGGTCGTTGGCGTGTTCCAGGTGGGCGTCGGTGAGGAGCTGGATTCCGTGGGCGTCGGGGATGTACTGCCCGTTCAGGTGCCTGTTGTAGCGGACGTGATATTCCTCGACGTGGGGAAGAGCCGGCCTGGCATATGAGAGTTCACTCCAGCTGCTGGGGGCGGCGCTGTATTGGACGAATGCCAGGTCCGTATCTGCAGGGAACGCTGTCATGGCGCGGGTAACCTGGGCCAGCCGGTCCTGCCAAGATATGGTGTCGTCCATAACCCCGTAACAGGCCCGGCCCAGCGGGCTCATCGACGCCCAGGTGAAGCGGCGCGGCTCGGACCGCAGGTAGGCCACCCTGGCCATAGCGAATTTGATCGCCCCGGCTGCCAGTGCCTGCTCAACGTTCGGGTTCCTGGTGCGAGTTTGGTGGATCCTGCGTGATAGGTAAACGTCGGCGTCCTCGAAGCGGCCCCACGCCGTGGCGGCTTCGGCGATTTGCGCCGTAAGGTCCGTCGGGACGTGCCAGGTGCGGCGTTCTTGCTCGGCGTCCAGCAGGGCCAGTTCATCGGTCTGGTAAGACACGAACGCGTTCAACTGGAGCGGCACGTCCACTGCCCCGCTTAACCATTCCGGGAAATGAGCCTCGGGCGCCGCGGTCACCCGCCCGGATTTTCCTAGCGCTTGCAAATGTTGGGCGAACGCAGCAAACCAGGCGCGCACCCCTTCCTCGGGCCCGGCCCTGCTCATCAACGCCACCGGACCGGCGTCCGAATCCGAGACCCCGCCCGTGAACACGCCATCGCCCCAGCCGGCGTCATCGACGGCTTGGTTCGCCACATGGACGGCGGCCTCAACTGCCTCAAAGGCATCCGTCGAGCCTCGGGGCCGGAACTGCAGCCACAGTTCTTCGTACTGGGCTTTCCGCCACGCCTTTGACAGCGAGGCCCAGACAACCTCAACTTCGACTCCCGGCATCCGATTCCCCAATCCGCAGGTTTTCCACAAGTCTCCGGCGAACCTACCCGATTCCATTGCCAAAAGTCGCTGGGTGAGCCTCCGCGCAGCTCAACAGCAACCCCCTACTCTGAACTCGGGCCCTTGATCTCCACTTCGGTGAGCTTGGCCCGTTCGGCCGGGGTGTTATTGGGCCAGTGGAAGACGTACCACCGGGGGGTCGATCCCATTGCCATTTCGACAGACCACCGCCGCCCACGGGTAGCCTTGGTTCATGGCCTCATCCGCACCCACCCTCGCGACGCGCTGGGAACCCCTGCCCCCACGAGTCGTGGCGAAGCTGCTTGGACCCTCTTCGGCGCGTTGGTGGCTGTCCGGAGGGGTGGCACTCGACCACTGGCTCGGCACGAGCATTCGCGAGCACCACAATACCGATGTCAGCACGACGGCTGCCGACCTGCCCCGGCTGGTGCACGACATTCCGGCGCCGTTTAGCGCTTGGGTTCCGTCCGGCGACGGCGTGATCCCCTGGGCAAAGGCCGATATGGATGCCGATCTGCAGCCGGTCCGTATCCACGACGACGCGACGGGCGCATGGGTACTGCAGATCGACGTCGAGGACGGCACGGATCGCGTCTGGGTCTACCGTCGAGACCCACGCCTGCAGCTGCCGTGGGATCGTGCCGTGATCGACGTCGACGGGATCCCGACCGGGGCGCCCGAGGTGCAACTAGTCTGGAAGGCGCTGCGTCCCCGCCCGGAAGACGACGCCGACAAGGATGCGGTGCTACCGGAGCTCTCAGACGAAGCCCGCGCCTGGTGGGAGCACGCGATTCTGACGATCCACCCGCACTCGTCGTGGTCGATCCACGTGCGTAGCCCGTTCGCTCCGGGTAAGGCCAGCTGGAACAGGACGAAACGCTAGTCTCCGCTTGAGCTCTCGGCATTGGGAGCCCTGACTTGCTCTGCCCGTGCAGCGTCGATGAGTTGGCCTAAGATCCAACCGATTCTCAAGAGCGAGTGGCGACGCCGGGTCGCACCGTCCCCACCGACCTCTACGGCCGAACCGATGCGGCATGACGGGGCCGTCCGAGCTTGAGACGCCCGCAGACTGTAGCGACTACGATCTGTATTCATCCGCCGCAACCGCATCAAGCACCAGCGAGCGGAACCATCGCTGCGCCTGCGAGAGGCTGGCCTCGCGCCGCGTATACAACTCCACCGGTGTGCTCTGCGCGGGCCAGGGCAGCTCGGCGATGCGAAGGCGGGGGAACCAGCCGCAGAACACCCCCGCTACATGTCGGGGCAGCAGGACGACCAGATCTGTCGCCTCGAGCACGGCAGGCACGGTGCCGTATTCCTCCATGGTCAGCACGACCTGGGACATCAAGTCGTGTTCGGTCAGCGCCTGCACGGGATACACGTGCCCGCCACGGGCGGAGACCCGCACAAAGCGCCTTCCCGCGAACATGTCAGGCCCGGTCGGGGGCAGCGGATGCGCCCCGGACGACAGCGCCACGTATTCGACCGAACGCACGTGCGTCCTCCACAGCCGGGGTGTGGCGATCCGCGACACGGTAAGTGCCAGATCGATGGTGCCGCGGATTAGCGCGCTCTCAACCTCGTCCGAATCGAGCCGTTCTACCTGTATCCGCGGATCGGCGCCGACCCGCCCGAGGGCGGTCATGATCGGTGGGAGGAACGTCTGTTCACCGATCGAGGTGAGTCCGAGGACGAGTTCGCCGCTGAATCCGGTCGGTTCGAACACGTCCGATCCCATGACGGTCGCGTCTATCTGTGCCAGGGCGTTGTGCAGGGGCCCAAACAACTGCGTCGCCTTCGCGGTCGGCACCATGTCGTTCCCTTCGCGACGGAACAGCTCGTCGCCGAACCGCTCCCTGAGCCGCTTCAGGGAATAGCTGACCGTGGGCTGTGTCACGTGTAGGCGCCTAGCGGCGCCCGTGACGCTGCGCAGCTCGTAGAGCGTGACGAATGTCCGGAGCTGGTTGAGGTCGGTGAACGTCATGCCATAGATGATATCAATGGCTTTGTCTTTGCATATCTATTGGACCACGGTGGCGAACACCCCTAGAGTCGGTTTGGGGCAGCACTGATCCAACGAAGTGCAGCTACTCGCACCGCTAACACTTAGTGACAAGGACGACACGCGTGATTATCGACATCCACGGCCACTACACCACAGCTCCAACACAGCTCGGAGCGTGGCGTGATCTGCAGATCGCATTCACTGAAGGACGCGCGGACGCTCCTGACCCTGCGACCCTGCGCATCAGCGATGACGATGTCCGTGAGACCATCGAGGCCAACCAGCTCAAGCTCATGAACGAGCGCGGCAGCGACGTCACCGTCTTCAGCCCTCGTGCCTCGTTCATGGCGCACCACATCGGAGACCTCGCTGTGAGCGAGACCTGGGCCCGGCTCTGCAACGACTTGTGCGCCCGCGTCAGCGAGCTTTACCCCGAACGCTTCCTGGTGGGGGCGATGCTCCCTCAGTCCCCCGGTGCTGATCCCGCGACGAGCGTTGCCGAGCTTACTCGCGCCGTCGAGGAACTCGGCGCTGTCACCGTGAACCTTAACCCCGACCCGTCCGGCGGCAACTGGACGTCCCCGCCGCTGACCGATCGCTCGTGGTACCCGATATACGAGAAACTCGTCGAATACGAGATCCCGGCGATGGTGCACGTCAGCACGTCGTGCAACCCGGCCTTCCACACGACCGGAGCGCACTACCTCAACGCCGACACCACCGCGTTCATGCAACTGCTCCAGGGCGACCTGTTCCGCGACTTCCCCGATTTGAAGCTCGTGATCCCTCACGGCGGCGGCGCCGTTCCCTACCACTGGGGGCGCTTCCGTGGGCTCGCAATGGCGCTGGGCAAGCCCGAAATCGAGGAGCACCTGCTGAACAACGTGTTCTTCGACACCTGCGTGTACCACCAGCCGGGCATCGACCTTCTCACCAAGGTCGTCCCGACCGAGAACATCCTCTTCGCGAGCGAGATGATCGGCGCCGTCCGCGACGTCGACCCGCGCAGCGGACACTACTTCGACGACACCAAGCGGTACGTCGACGCCACCACGAACCTGAACGACGCGCAGCGCGCGCAGGTGTTCGAAGCCAACGCCCGCCGTGTCTACCCACGGCTTGACCGCGCCCTTACTGCGCGCGGACTCTGAAAGGACCATCAAATGCGACTGAACAACCTCGGCATCGTCCGCACCAACATCGAACGTCCGGATCCCGCGGACGTCAAACGGCTTTCGCAGTTCGGCGTCGCCACTATCCACGAGGCGATGGGGCGAGTCGGGCTCCTGCGCCCCTATATCAGGCCGGCCTACACCGGCGCTAAGCTCTGCGGCCCGGCCGTGACGGTGCTGCTGCAGCCTGGTGACAACTGGATGTTCCACGTCGCCGCCGAGCAGGTGCAGGAAGGCGACGTGATCGTCGCCGGCTGCACCACCGAGAGTGAAGACGGCTTCTTCGGTGAGCTGCTCGCGACTTCGCTCACCGCGCGCGGCTGCAAGGGCCTCGTCATCGACGGCGGCGTGCGCGACGTCGCCGACCTCGAGAAGCTGGACTTCCCGGTATTCTCTCGTGCGATCAACTCGAAGGGCACCGTCAAGGCGACCCTCGGATCGGTGAATATCCCCGTAGTGGTCGCGAACGCCGTGGTGAACCCTGGCGACGTGGTCGTGGCCGATGTCGACGGCGTCGTGGTTGTCCCGCGCGAGCTTGTCGGAGCGGTGGCAGACGCCAGCCAGAAGCGCGAGGATAACGAGGAGGCCAAGCGTCAGCAGTTCCGCGACGGCGTGCTGGGCCTCGATATCTACAACATGCGCGAGCCGCTGGCCAAGGCCGGCCTCGAGTACGTGGAGGCATGAGCACCATGGCGCACGGGGACACCAGCGGCGGCTTCGAGAAGTCGCCCGGATGGCTCGACTGGTACGACGGGCCCTCGACTCCGACGTTCCGCGTGCCCGCAGGCGCGGTGGACGCGCACTGCCACGTCTTCGGACCGGGTGAGCAGTTCCCGTACGCGCCGGAGCGCAAGTACACTCCGTGCGACGCCTCAGCTGAGCAGCTGTTTGCGCTGCGCGACCACCTCGGCTTCGAGCGCAACGTGATCGTGCAGGCCACCTGCCACGGTGCCGACAACCGCGCCCTCGTCGACGCGCTGCAGCGCAGCGAGGGTCACGCACGCGGTGTCGCCACGGTTCGCCGCGACGTGACCGATGAGGAGCTCGCCGAGTTGCACGCCGCCGGCGTCCGGGGCGTGCGCTTCAACTTCGTAAAGCGTCTGGTCGACCGGGTGCCGACCGAGTCGCTCGACGCGATTGTCGCGAAGATCGCCCCGCTCGGCTGGCACGTGGTCATCTACTTCGAGGCTGAGGATCTGCCCGAGCTGTACAACTTCTTCTCGGCGATCCCCACCGACCTCGTCGTCGACCACATGGGTCGCCCCGACGTGACCAAAGACCCGAACGGTCCCGAGTTCGAGCTGTTCCTGCGCTTCATGCGGGAAAACCCGAACGTCTGGACCAAGGTTTCCTGCCCCGAGCGACTCTCGAGCAGCGGCCCGCGCGCGCTCGACGGCGAGCAAAATGCGTACACCGATGTCGTGCCCTTCGCGCGTCGCGTCGTCGAGGAGTTCCCCGATCGCGTGCTCTGGGGCACCGATTGGCCGCACCCGAACCTGAAGGATCACATGCCCGACGACGGGCTCCTGGTCGACTTCATCCCGCACATCGCACCGACCCCCGAACTGCAGCACAAGCTGCTCGTAGACAATCCCGCCCGCCTCTACTGGCCCGAAGGAGTATGACATGACGCTCGACAAACCGTACAAAGACGTACCCGGCACCATCATTTTCGATGCTGAGATGGCCCGCAAGGGTTACCACCTCAACCAGTTCTCGATGTCGCTGATGAAGCCCGAGAACCGCGAGCGCTACCTCGCCGACCGCGAGGCCTATCTCGACGAGTGGCCGCTGAGCCCCGCCCAGCGGCAGGCGGTGCTCGACATGGACCTGAACGCCATGATGGCCGAGGGCGGCAACATCTACTTCCTCAGCAAGATCGGCGCCACGCACGGCCTGAGCTTCCAGCAGATGGCTGGCTCGATGACCGGCATGAGCGAGGCCGCCTACCGCGACATGATGATCGGCGGTGGCCGTCGCCCCGAGGGTGTGCGGCTGAAGGATCTCGACGGATGGACCCCTCCCGCGCCGGCCGAGAAGTCCGAGGTCATGCGCCCCGATGCGCCGGCGAAGTACACGTCTGCGTTGTTCACCTCGCACGTGCCTGCGATCGGCGCGGCGATGGATCACGGCAAGACCGAGGAGCCCTACTGGAAGAATGTGTTCAGCGGCTACGAGTGGACCCGCAAGTGGGCCAAGGAGAACACCCCCGACGTCGTGATCCTGGTCTACAACGACCACGCCACCGCGTTCGACTCGTCGATCATCCCCACCTTCGTGCTGGGCACCGGCGCGGAGTACCCGGTCGCGGACGAGGGCTATGGCCCCCGCCCTGTGCCCGACGTCAAAGGCTATCCCGAGCTGGCCGCACACATCGCCCAGTCCGTGATCCAGGATGACTTCGACCTCACGCTCGTCAACGAGATGGTCGTGGACCACGGGCTTACGGTGCCGCTGTCGCTCGTGTATGGCGATGTCGAGGAATGGCCCGTCAGGGTCATCCCCCTCGCCGTAAACGTGGTGCAGTACCCGGTGCCGTCCGGACGTCGCTGCTACGAACTCGGGCGTGCGCTCCGCCGTGCGCTGGACAAGTGGGACGGCGAGCCGCTCAATGTGCAAATTTGGGGAACCGGCGGCATGAGCCACCAGCTGCAGGGCCCGCGCGCCGGCCTCATTAACGAGGAATGGGACAACGCATTCCTTGACCACCTCATCGCCGACCCCGTAGGCCTGACAGAATGGCAGCACATGGAGTACGTCGACGAGGCCGGCTCCGAGGGCATCGAGCTGGTCGACTGGCTCATCGCGCGCGGTGCGATGGATGATCAGTTCCAAGGCGAGAGCCCCGAGGTGAACCACCGCTTTTACCACGTGCCGGCGTCGAACACCGCCGTCGGCCACCTTGTTCTCACGAACCCGACCGACTGACCGCATCCGCAACTAAGGAGCCCCCATGACTGACAAGATCCGTGTGGCCGTCGTCGGCGCCGCAGGCGCCTTCGGCATGAAACATCTCGACGGCCTGATGAACATCCCCGATGCCGAGGTGACCGTCGTCAGCGGCACGCGGCCCGAACCGACCCGGGCAGTTGCCGAGAAATACGGCGTCGAGAACGCCGTTGTCGGCCTGGACGCCGCGCTCGAGCGCGACGACGTCGACGCAGTGATCCTTGCGACGCCCACGGGGCTCCACGCGTCTCAGACCCAGGCGGTACTCGCCGCCGGCAAGCACGTGCAGGTCGAGATTCCGCTGGCCGACTCGCTCGCGGATGCCGAGGCAGCGCTTGAGGCGGCTGAATCATCCAATCGCGTCGCAATGGTCGGCCACACCCGCCGCTTCAACCCCTCGCACCAGTTGGTACATAACCGGATCGCGTCGGGCGAGTTCAACGTGCAGCAAATGGACGTGCAGACGTACTTCTTCCGCCGCAGCAACACGAACGCGAAGGGCGAGGCCCGGTCCTGGACGGACCACCTGCTGTGGCATCATGCCGCGCACACCGTCGACTTGTTCGCCTACCAGGCAGGCAAGATCGTGCAGGCGAACGCGGTCCAGGGCCCGATCCACCCCGAACTCGGCATCGCGATGGACATGTCGATCCAGCTCAAGAGCGAGTCGGGCGCGATCTGTACGCTGTCGCTGTCGTTCAACAACAACGGCCCGTTCGGCACGTTCTTCCGCTACATCGGCGACACCGAGACTTACATCGCGCGTTACGACGATCTCTACAACGGCCGTGAGGAGCCGATAGACGTGTCGCATGTCGCCGTAAGCATGAACGGTATTGAGCTGCAGGATCGTGAATTCATCTCGGCTATCCGCGAGGGACGCGAGCCGAATTCGTCGCTTCGCCAGGTGATCGACTGCTACCGAGTGCTCGGCTCGCTTGAGAAGCAGCTGGCGTGAGGCTACCACCCACCGGTCTGGGCTGTATGTCGCTGAGCCACGCGTACGGCGTCCCCCCGTCGCGTGACGAGGGGCTGGCGATGCTGCGCGCCGCTCTCGATGAAGGCATCGGGATGCTCGACACGGCAACACTGTATGGCGGCGGCCGCAACGAAGAGCTTGTAGGTGCTGCGATCGCGGGGCGCCGCGATGAGGTCTTCCTGGCGAGCAAGTGCGGGATGGCGTCCGTCGATGGCGTGAAAGTCATCGATGGACGTCCCGATACGCTGCGCGCACAGGTCGATGCTTCGCTGACCCGCCTTGGCGTCGATTACATCGATCTGTACTACCTTCACCGGTGGGACAAGAAGGTGCCGATCGGCGATAGCGTCGGGGCGTTGGCCGAGATGGTCGCGGCGGGCAAGATCGGCGCAATCGGCCTGTCCGAGGTGTCGGTCGCGCGACTGCGCGAGGCGCAGGAAGTCACCCCTATCGCGGCCGTGCAGAACGAGTACTCGTTGTGGAGTCGCAATGCCGAGCTTGGCATGCTCGACGCCACCCGCGAGGACGGCGTGACTCTTGTTGCGTTTTCGCCGGGCGCAAGGGGTTTCCTCGCCGATGCAATCAAGGACCCAGGTGAGCTGTCCCAGAACGACATCCGCCGCGGCATGCCGCGCTTCCAGCCCGAGCACTGGGGTGCGAATGCGGCGCTGCTGGCCTCCTGGCGTCAGCTGGCTGCGGAGGCCGGTTGCACCCCAGCACAGCTCGCGCTGGCCTGGCTGCTCTCCCGCGGAGATCACGTTCTGCCGATCCCGGGAACAACGAGCGTCGCGCACCTGCGTGAGAACATGGCGGCGGCCGACATCACTGTCGACGGCGCGCTGCTGACGCGGGCCGGCGAGCTGATTGGCACGGATACCATCTCTGGCGCGCGATATGCGCCGGCATCTGCTGCCGAAGTAGACGCCGAGACTTTCGAGGATGCCGCATGAGGGCGATCTCGTCGATGGCCACCCGCCAAGTTCTCGCCGACCTCGCTGAAGCTGCAGCCGGGGCGGGGCTGCCGCTTCTGCAGCTCGAATCCGAAGGCGGAGTGAACGCCGCCCAGCGGCTGACCGCCGGCGAGCCGTTCGACCTTGTGTTCCTCGCCGAGGACGCTCTCCAACGCCTCGCTGCCGAGGGGCACGTCGATCCGGCAACCATCGCCCCGATCGTACTGTCGGAGGTCGCCGTCGGCGTGCCCACACGCAGCGCCGATGCAGCCACACGTTCCGAAGGCACGGCCTTCGCCAATGCCGATGAGCTTCGCAGCGCCCTGCGCACGGCATCCCGCATCGGATACTCCACCGGTCCGAGCGGCACCGAACTGTTGCGAATGATCGACCACTGGGGCATGACCGATGAGGTCCGCGACCGGCTGGTGCAGGCCCGTCCAGGCGTGCCCGTGGCGCGCCTGCTCGCCGAGGGCGAGGTCGATCTCGGCCTGCAGCAGCTCAGCGAGTTGGTGGGGCAGCCCGGCGTGCGCATCCTCGGCGTCCTCCCCGCCGACTGCGCGATCAGCACGGTCTTCGCGGGTGCTGTCGCGACATCCTCCAGCGACGCGGCAGGCGCTGCGGAAGTGTTGGCCTTCTTCCGCTCCGACCTCGCGGCGTCCATCAAGTCCTCGCACAGCTTTGGCGCGCCCTGAGGCCCTGCCGTTACGGATTGGCTGATGCGGGTTCTGCAGACGTTTCCACCGATGCGAGGCGCGCAGACGATCGTGGAGAACGCACGGGCGACGCGCAGTCCTGCTGATTCCGGTGTCCGCCTTGATGCACGTGTGCGAAGTCTGGTCCCCGTACCTTGCATTGTTCATGGTCGTCCTGCCCAGCGCGTGCCCTCACGGGCGCGGTGATGTCTGAGCTCTTCCGACGGCTGCGCGCTGTGACGGCGTCAGAGTGACGCACAAGGTGGCCATTTCCCGTTCGGTTGAACCACTCCCCCTATCAGCCAGATCTGGTAAAGGACACCGGCAACTCGTTCGCGCCGGCGTTCCATGTCATGTACTTCTCTGCGGTGGCGCTGTTTGCGCTCACCAGGACACGGGTGACCGCCGCACGTCTGCGGCTCGGATCAGTTCCGGCGGTAGTGAGCAGCGAAGAAGGCCACCAACGAGCACGTCACTCCCCCGCGATGCTTCTGATACCCGTGCCCAGTGGCTCCGGAGACGAAGCGCGCACTAATCACGCCCCCTGGGTCAGGGTCATTTCGACGGCCTCGCGGAACAACGCAACGTCGGCCTCAAAGTTGTAGCTCACGCTGGGGATGGAAATCTGCATCCTTGCCTTCTGGGTTCCGCTAACTGGACGGAGGCAGCAGCGGCTCCTGTACTGCTTCCGCCGAGGCCTAGTCCTACCTACGAGGGCGGAGAGTTGCCTTTCTCCAGATTCCGCTCACGCCCGGTCTACTCGGCACATACGCAGTACTGAGCGGGAGCGTCGCTCGGCATGCCCGAATTAACAACCTCGGGTCTGTGGGCAGCCCGAGTAGTACTTTGTTAGGTTTCGGTGAAGGGGTCTTTTAATCGCTGGCCTGACCTGTTAATTTCGTTTCGTGGGTATG
>NZ_JARCCY010000074.1:0-12571 GCF_039907775.1 Arthrobacter sp. CC3 | reverse complement strand
GTGCACCCCGGTGAGAGGTTGGGCCGGTCCGCCGGGTACCGGGCCGCGCCCGGGCCGGGCGTGGCCGGATGGACAGCGACCGGGGTGCCGGCAACCGGTCCGGTGCCGTCCGCCGCGCCCTGCAGCACGGTGCCGACAATCTCGTGCCCCAGCACCAGCGGCGCCTTCAGGATCGATTCGCCGGCCGCCCCGTGCAGCCAGTAATGCAGGTCCGAACCGCAGATGCCACCGTAGCGGACTTCGATGACGGCCTCCTCCGGAGCAGGCGTGCCAAGAGGCACGTCCTCGATCCGGAGGTCACCGGCCGCATGCGCCACCACGGCCGGGCCGCCGGCAGGAAGCTGGTGAACTCCGCCCATCAGACCACCACCGTCATTCCGCCGTCGATGAAAATGGTCTGCCCGTTCACGAAGTCCGAGCCGCTGGAGGCCAGCCACACCGCCGGCCCGGCCAGGTCCTGCACGGTCCCCCACCGGTGCGCCGGAGTCCGGCCCAGGATCCAGGCGTTGAACTGCTCATCATCCACGAGGTTCTGCGTCATCTCGGTATGGATATAGCCCGGCGCGATCCCGTTGATCTGCAGGCCCGAGGCCGCCCATTCCGCGGTCATCGCCCGGGTCAGGTTCCGCAGCCCGCCCTTCGCCGCGATGTACGGGGCGATCGTGGGCCGGGCAAGGTCGGTCTGCACCGAACAGATGTTAATGATCTTCCCCCGCCCGCGCGGGATCATGTGCCGCGCCGCCTCACGCCCCACCAGGAACGCGCTCGTCAGGTCCGTGGAGATCACCCGCTCCCAGTCCGCCACATCCAGCTCCAGCATCGGCACCCGGTGCTGGATCCCGGCGTTATTCACCAGGATCTCCAACGGACCCACGTTCTCCTCCACCCACGCCACACCCCGCGCGGCCCCGGCATCACTCGTGACATCGAACGCGCAGCTGTGCACCCGCCCCGGCGGATACCCGGCCGCCATCGCAGCCTCCGCCGCCTTCAACCGCTCAACATTAATACCGTTCAACACCACCGTCGCGCCCGCATCCGCCAGCGCCCGCGCCAACGCATTACCGATCCCCCGGCTCGAACCGGTCACCAGGGCAACACGCCCCGTCAAGTCAAAAAGTGCACTCATTGTTTGGCGTTCCTCAATTGGTCTGGGCTGTTTGGTGGTCACAGAGATTGGCGATAGTTTGCCGGACGGCGGCGAGGTCGAGGTCCCCGAGTCCCTGGCGCTTCAATTCGGCGTAAAGTTCGACGCCGGCCGAGGCCATGGGCACCGCCGCGTCCACGGCGGCGGCGCTTTCGAGGACGAACGAGAGATCCTTGTGCATGAACTTCGCCGGTCCTGTGGGTTCGTAATCCTTGGCGGCGAGTCGGGGCCCCACAACGTCCAGGACCCTGCTGCCGGCCAAGCCGCCGCCAAGCACCTCATACAACGCCGCAACGTCCATGCCCGAACGCTCGGCGAGCTCGGCTGCTTCGGCGAGTGCCGCCGTCGTGGTTCCCACGATGAGCTGGTTGCAGGCTTTTGCCAACGACCCGGATCCCAGGGGCCCCAGCCGCCGGACGGTGCCGCCCATGGTGTTGAACAGCGGGAGGAGCCGTTGGAAGTCCCGTTCCTCCGCGCCGGCCATGATGGCCAGGGTCCCCTCCTCGGCGCCCTTGGTGCCGCCGCTGACGGGTGCATCGACAACCACTGCGTTGCCGCGGCTCACAGCCGCCACCCTCGCCCCGAAATCCTTCACGGCCGCGGGCGACACGCTGCTCATGACGACGACGGCGGTCCCGGGCGTGGGCGGCTCTGCGGCCCAGCCGGCGAGGAGCTCCCGGGCCGCGTCCTCTATGTAGGACAGGTCAGGGAGCATGAAGATGATGACCGGCTGGTCCCGCAGTGCTGCGACGTCTGCGGCGCGGATGCCTCCGCGTGCGGCAAAGTCGTCCAGGGCGGCAGTTGACCTGTTCCAGCCGGTGACGGTCCAGCCGGCCTTCAGCAGGTTGACGGCCATACGGCCGCCCATCAGGCCCAGCCCGACGAAACCGGCCCTTTTTTCGTTCAAATTTTCGCTCAGATCAGGGTTTGCCTGCGCATCCATCGGCAGCGGCACCTCACTTCATCGTGGTTATCGTCGTGGTCAGTCATTTGTTAACAGGAGGAAATCTGTTCAATATCCTAGCCTCCATTCAGTATGATGAACACTATGACGACTAAAACCACCGTCGCAATCGCCGTCCCGCTCGAAGCTGAGCTGGTTGAGCGCATCCGCGCCGTAGATCCCGCCGTGACCGTCCTCTACGAGCCCGACCTCCTCCCGCCCGAGCGGTTCCCGGCGGACCACTCCGGCGATCCGGAGTTCACGCGCACTCCCGAACAGGAGGAGCGCTACTGGGACATGCTGAACAAGGCCGAGGTCCTGTACGGCTTCCCCAACGAGAGCCCTGCCGGACTGGCCCGCATCGCCGGCAGCAACCCGCGGCTTCAGTGGATCCACGCAATGGCCGCGGGTGCGGGCGGAGCGGTCAAGGCTTCCGGTCTGGACCAGGAAACCCTGCAGAAATTCAAGGTGACCACCTCAGCCGGCGTTCATGCCCTGCCACTGGCGGAGTTCGCCGCGCTGGGTATCTTCAACGGCTTCAAACGCAGCGCGGAGCTAGCTGTGGACCAGGCCGCCAAGGTCTGGCCGGAACTGCGCACGCCGACGCGTCTGGTAAACGGCTCCACGCTGGTGGTGACGGGCCTCGGCGAGATCGGGCTGGAAACAGCCCGCATCGCACGGGCACTCGGCATGAAGGTTAGCGGCACCAAGCGGAACGTTGAGCCGATCGATGGCATCGAAGAGGTTGCCGGAAACGACGGCCTGGCCGGCCTGCTCGCCTCGGCCGACGCCGTCGTGAACACCCTGCCCGGCACGCCGTACACGGAAAAGCTGTTCAACCGTGAGGTATTCGCCGCAATGAAGCCGGGGACGGTTTTCGTCAACGTGGGCCGCGGTACCGTGGTGGACGAAGACGCACTCCTGGAGGCACTCGATAACGGCCAGGTGGGCTACGCCTGCCTCGACGTTTTCGCCGTCGAACCCCTGCCGCAGGACAGCCCGCTCTGGAACCACCCGAGGGTCATGGTTTCCCCGCATACGTCGGCCCTGAGCGCCGCTGAGAACCGGCTGATCGCCGAGCGCTTCAGCAGCAACCTGCGCACGTTCCTCGACGGCGGGGAACTCCCCCACCTCGTGGACACCGTGCACTTCTACTAAGCCGCATCACAGAACGATGCCACGAGGGCGGTGAGCGGAGGGGGTGCGTGTCCGGCCGGCAATGCGTCGACGAGCAGTGGCGCGTATCGGGCCTTGTTGCCGCTGCGTCCTCCGAAGAACCGGCGCAGCTGCATCGTAATCGGCCGTTCCCGCAGCGACGGCTGGCGCTGGAGGCGCCGGAACGATGCGAGCTCGCCTTGAGCCGCGATGACGTTGAGCACGCCATCGATCCCCAGGCTGCGGATGAGCTCGTCCTCCAGATCTGCATGACAGACGTGGAACCCGCGCTCGGCCAGGGAACCGGACCCGATGCCGGCCCGGCCGAGCGCGCGGGCGATGCCACGGGATTCCCCGGCATCACACAAGCCGACTATCCTGTGGCCCGCGCCATTCGGGTCATAGCGGTCGAGGAAGTGCACGATGCTGGTCGCGCCGCCCATCGGGACAACTGACACCCGCAAGGCTGTCAGGTCATGGCCGAGACGACGGGCCAGCGCCTCGACCGCCAGCCGGTCACTCTCACCCTCAACCAGCGCCGTCGTCGCCTGCATGGAAGTCGCCTGCATGGAACCAGCATGTCGGACGGCGTCTTGCGGCGGCATTCCAGGCCCTGCCTAGTGCGGCTCTGCCTGGTGCGGCCTTGCCCGTTCGACGTCGGCGGCGCTCCCGGCGTGCCCCCGGGCAATAAGTCCGGCCACCACGCCGTCTATGTCTGCCTCCGGCCGGTTCTGGCTGAGCTTGGTCTTCGCCTCGATCCGGGTGATCACCAGTTCCAGGCCCACGATGGCGCGCAACTGCCCGGAGATGTAACGCTCCGGCGCGTCGTCCACGCTCCACGGGTGGTCGAAGCCTGCTTCGTTTGCGTCGGTCAGCCGCCTGACCTGACCGGCGAGCCAGGCCGGATCGTCGTGGACAACCAAGGTTCCGTAGACATGCGCCGTGGAGTAGTTCCAGGTGGGAACAACGCGCCCGTGCTCGGCCTTCGATGCGTACCAGGACGGCGAGATATAGGCGTCCGCCCCCTGGATAATGGCGAGTGCTTCTCCGATCACCGGCTCGGACCACTGCGCGTTGTTCCGGGCCACATGGGTGTTCAGGGCACCGTGTTCGCCGATCGAGGGGTCATAGGAGAACGGCAACATCGTGGCGAGCAGGCCCTGCGATGTCATGGTGACCAGATTGGCGGCGGCCGGCCGGCCCAGGAGATCCTGGACGGCGTCGGGTCCGGCTGCGAAATGGGCTGGGGTGTACATGGTGCTAATCCTTTGCAGGCTGGAGGGAACGTGTCGCGTGAAGAGCCGCGGGTTGCGCCGCGTGCGGAGCGGGCACCGGTTTGAGGCGGACCCGCACGGCTGCGCCGGCGCAGACGATAACCGCCACGCCGCCGACGATGGTGGTCCAGGTCAGGGCCTCGCCCAGCAGGAAGCCGGCCCAGCAGATGCTCAGTACTGGCTGGACGAGCTGGATTTGGCTGACCTGCGCCATGGGCCCGATGGCCAGTCCCCGGTACCAGGCGAAGAAGCCCAGGAACATGCTCACCACACCGAGGTAGGCGAACGCTGCCCACTGGACCGGTGAAGCCGACGGCGGCTGCTGAGCCAGGGAGAGCAGCGTCAGGACCACCATCAGCGGCGATGCCAGCACCAGCGCCCAGGATACGGTCTGCCAGGGGCCCAGTTCGCGGGCCAGCAGGCCGCCTTCCGCGTAGCCGACAGCCGCTGCCACCACCGCGCCCAGGAGCAGCAGGTCCGCAGCGTGCAGCCGGCCGAACCCGCCGGACTGCAGGGAGGCGAAGGCAATAGCCGCCAGCGCGCCCAGACCGGTGATCAGCCAGAACACCAGGGGCGGACGTTCGCGCCCCCTCAGCACAGCGGCCGTCGCCGTCGCGGCAGGGAGCAGTGCGATCACCACCGCGCCGTGGCTGGCCGGCGTGGTGGTGAGCGCGAAGGATGTCAGTAAGGGAAATCCGATCACGACGCCGGCGGCCACCACGGCGAGCCGGGCCCACTGCACGCCGCGGGGAAGCCGCTGCCGTGAGATTGCGAGGGCAAAGGCAGCGAGGACGGCGGCCGCCGCTGCGCGGCCGGACCCGATGAACAAGGGCGAAAGCCCCGCGACGGCGACCTTGGTGAACGGAACCGTGAACGAGAAGGCCGCTACTCCGAGGAGGCCCCACCAGAGTCCCGAAGGAGTGCGGGACAGTACCACTGGGTTCATAATGGCAGTAGCGCTACTATTGTCTTTCATGAACAACGATAGCAGTTCCCGAATTGCGACGCGACTGCGGGAGTGGGTCGCCAAGGCCGCGCCAGGATCGAAACTGCCGTCCACAAGGTCGCTGGTCGCCGAGTACCATGCCAGTCCGGTGACCGTGCAAAAGGCGCTCCAGACCCTCACTGCGCTGGGGTTGATCGAGAGCCGGCCCGGCGTCGGAACGTTCGTCCGGGCCGTCCGGACTGCGCGGCCCTCGGACTATGGGTGGCAGACGGCGGCCCTGCGGTCACCGCTGGTACCGCTGCCATTGGCCTCCAGCACCATGCGCGACGTCGCCAACAGCGCCATAGCTTTCCACTCCGGCTACCCGGACCGGGAACTCCTGCCTGAGCGCCTTGTCCGGGCGGCACTCGCCCGCGCGGCCCGGAGCGACGCAGCTTTGTCCCGTCCCCCGGCAGCGGGCCTGCCGGAACTGCAATCGTGGTTCGCACACGAACTCGGCGCCTCGACCCTGGCCGGAACCACGCCGCCGAACCCGAGTGACGTCGTCGTACTGCCGGGAAGCCAGAGCGGGCTCAGTTCCATTTTCAGCGCGCTGGCCGGCCGCGGACAGCCGCTGCTGATGGAATCACCAACCTACTGGGGCGCCATTCTGGCGGCGGCGCAGGCCGGTGTCCGCGTTGTTCCGGTGCCCAGCGGACCGGACGGTCCGGACCCGGCGGAACTGGCCCGGGCCTTTGACGAAACAGGCGCGCGCCTGTTCTATGCCCAGCCGAACTACGCAAACCCCACCGGTGCGCAGTGGGCGGCCGGGCGGGGTGACGAGGTTTTGGAGGTGGTGCGCGCGAAGGGTGCGTTCCTGGTGGAGGACGACTGGGCGCACGACTTCGGCATCACCACCAGTCCGGTGCCTGTCGCCTCCCGCGACGACTCCGGCCACGTGGTGTACCTCCGCTCGCTGACCAAGAGCGTATCCCCGGCCATCCGCATCGCAGCCGTTATCGCCCGCGGCCCGGCGCGTGAACGGATTCTCGCAGACCGGGCGGCCGAGTCGATGTATGTCAGCGGCCTGCTGCAGGCGGCAGCGCTCGACGTCGTGACCCAGCCCGGGTGGCAGACTCACCTGCGGAGCCTCCGGCACCAGCTTCAGTCGCGCCGCGACCTCCTGGTCACCAGCATGCGAGAGCACGCCCCGCAGGCACACATCGAGCAGGTTCCCAAGGGAGGCCTGAACCTCTGGGCGCGGCTGCCCGACGGAACGGACCTCGAACGGCTGACCCGCGACTGCGAAAGCGCCGGGGTCATCATCGCCGCCGGGCGGGAGTGGTTCCCGGCCGAACCCGCCGGCGCGTTCATCCGCCTCAATTACTCAGGGTCCAACCCGGGGGCGTTCCCCGAAGGGGCTCGGATCATCGGACAGGCACTGGAGCGCAACAACGCTTAGCGACAGGCGGGCACGGCAAAGGCTGTGGCTTCCTCCGCGCGGAGGGAGCCACAGCCTTTGTTCCGGAGTGCAGTTGCGGCGGTGCGGGTGGTTCTAGCTCGCGTCCTCGGTCAGGACGAGGTCGCGGCCCACGGTCTCCGGAGTGAAGAACGTCGTGGCGAACGAAATGAGCGCCAGCACCAGCGAGTAGATGGCCAGCACCAGCCAGGAGTGATCCGTGGCCGCCAGCAGCGACGCGCCGACGAGGGGAACAAGGCCGCCGGCCAAGACAGCGGAGAGTTCGCGGCTCATGGCAACGCCGGTGAAGCGGTACTGGGAACCGAACAGTTCCGGCAGGAGCGGGCACTGCGGCCCGAGCATGGACTGGACGCCGATGGCGATACCCACCACCATGACCACCCAGACAAGGGTCACGTTGCCCAGCGTCACAAGGTAGAACGCCGGGAGTGCGATGACGGCCTGGAAGAGTGCGCCGTAGCGGTAGACCGGCACCCGGCCGAAACGGTCCGAAAGCGCCCCGAAGGTGACCACCATGACGGCGGCGAAGCCGGCGGCAATGAGCAGGCCCACGGGCCCGATGAACTTGTCGCCCGGGAACACCCCGTCCTTGGCTGCCAGGAAGGCGATCAGGAGAGCTGAGTAGATCGACGAGTTGCCGTTCTCGCCCATGCGCAGGCCGATGCCCACCAGGACGTTCTTCTTGGAGTGCTTCCACAGCTGGCCGATGGGATTCTTGACCACGTTCTTGTGCTTTTCGAGCTCCTGGAACACCGGAGTTTCCTTGAGCCGGAGCCGGATGAAGATGGCTACTGCAATCAGGAAGATGCTGGCCAGGAAGGGCACTCGCCACAGCCAGCCTTCGAGCACTGCCTTGTCAGCCATGGCAATCAGCGCAAAGGTTCCGGCGCCGAGGAGGGTGCCGAGCTGGATGCCGACGAACGGCAGGGAAGCAAAGAATCCACGACGGCGGCGCGGCGCGACTTCGGATATCAGCGTGGTGGCGCCGGCCTGTTCAGCCCCGGCGCCGAGGCCCTGGAGAATGCGCAGCGTCACGAGAAGGACCGCACCCAGCATGCCCGCCTGCTCGAACGTGGGAAGCAGGCCGATGGCGAAGCTTGCGGTTCCCATCAGGCCGATCGTGAGGATAAGGACCATCTTCCGGCCGAACCTGTCGCCGATGTAGCCGAAGATGACCCCGCCGAACGGTCGGGCCGCAAACCCCACGCCGTAGGTGGCGAAGGACGCGATCAGCGCGCCGTCTTCACCAAGGGGCTTGAAGAAAAGCGGTCCGAAGATCAAAGCCGAAGCGAGGCCGTAAATGTAGAAATCGTAGTACTCCAGAGCGGAGCCCACGGAGCTGGCAAGAGTTGCCCTCCGCAGTTGTTCCGGTTCGACGACGGCGTCGTCCGCATCGGCCAGTGGTGATTCAGTACGAGTTGTCACAAGCACTCCCTTAAGAACACTCCAGACCCCCGTTGGTCTGGTGGGATAGCGACGACACCGATGGTGTCGATCACTATATTGAACAGCGTACAGCAGCCTGAACGGTTCGCCAATGATGAAAGCTGATTTATTTTCCGGCGGAATCTGGGCCGGCCCCCAGCCTCCCCTTCTTACCCCATGGGATTGCCCAGCGACCGGGCCAGCTCCTGCAGTTCCTTGACCATCATGGCGCCCTGCTCCTCGGAGTAGGTGGCCTTTAGGGCGGTGACGGACAGCCCCAGGCTGGGCCCGTGCGCACCCCTGGTGGGAACCGACACCGCCAGGCAGACGACTCCCGTGGTGGACTCCTCGTCCTCGAAGGCATATCCGCGCTCCCGGATGAGGGGCAGCTGCTTCTTGAATTCAGCACCCGTCCGGAGCGACTTCGGGGTGAGTACGGGAAGTTCCTGGTCGTCGGGGAACATTTCGTCGATGTCGTGATCATGCAGCCTTGCAATGAGCGCCTTACCCACGGCGCACAACGACACGGGCATCTTGTCACCGATATTCGAGGTCAGCCTGACCGCGGGATGCCCTTCGTAACGGGCCAGGTAGATGACGTTGGTCCCGTCCAGCATGGCGATGCGGACAGTCTCGCCGGACAGGGTGGGTGCCTGCTCACAGAAGCGGTAGAACTCCTGCACCTCATCAAGCCTGCTCAGGTAGGCAGCGCCCAGTTCTACGAGTTTGCGCCCGAGCGTAAAGTCGGCCCCCTGCCGGTTGATAAGGCGCGCTTCCTCAAGGGCAAGCAGGAGGTTCGATGTTGATGACTTGGGGATTCCGAGTTCCCGGGAGAGATCACTCAGCGTTAGCCGACCCGTCGCGGAGGCGGCCAGGGCCTCCAGTACGGCGGCGGCACGCGTCACGGCCGGCGCAGGGGACGCACTCCCCAGTCCGTCGGAAGTGCGGGGAGCCCGGGAATCGGCCATGATTCTCCTTCAGTTAAAGCGCGTCCGTAAGTGCGCCGTTCATTCACAGCTGTTCATTCAGCTGAACAGTAACCATCATAATGTCTGCGGGCACGATTTACTCGCCCTGCGCGGATCGCCGGGGAGGGGCGGGCGCCGGCGCCGAGGGACCTTGGACCCTGGAAGGAGAGGCCGGGGGCATGGAAATGTTTCACATTTCGAAAAATTCACTGTATATTCATTCCAAGCCTTCCACCGCGGCATCCCCCAATAGCCGCGGTGGAAGGCTTTTCCAATTCCCCGGGATTCCGCTGTCCATCAACGGTCCAGCGGCTCACGCGGCGTCGGCAACGGCCTCCCGGAGCCGCCAGCCTCCACCGAGTCCGTCGCGGATCAGTTCCATGGTGGTCAGGGCCGAGTTCTCGTTCCGGCCAAGGCGGGCCTGGACCCGCCACACCTCGATGTCCACTCGCCCCAGGCCCCTGGGCATCCTGCGCTCGGCCTCCCACCAGCTGATGCGCTCAAACCAACGGACCGGCTCCGCGCCAATGGTCCATTCGCGGCCACCGCGGAGAACGGAAAGCGGCCGGCCGTCCGGTGCCAGCCTCATCATGACGTGTTCCATGCCGCCACACTATGGACGGGGTCCGACATTCTTCCCTGGCGCCAATGAACGTGTCACGGACAACAAAAAACCCCGCCGGTGCCTGCCTGATCGGCCTGCAACGACGGGGTTTTGCTGGTGGGTCCTACCGGGATCGAACCGATGACATCCACGGTGTAAACGTGGCGCTCTACCAGCTGAGCTAAAGACCCAAACCGCGGCTTCCGCGCCTCAGCGCTTCAACCAACGAACAGCAACTCTACCGGACAAGTCCCGGAGAACGCCAATCGGGCAACCCGGCCAGGGGGCAGTGCGGCGCACATCACAGGTCCGGCAGTTCGGCGGCCAGCCACGTCAATGATTCACTGACGCCCGCCTCCAGCTTTATGGTGGCGAGGTCGTCGCCGCGCGTGGCTCCCCGGTTGATGATCACCACCGGCTTCTCCTGCTTTGCTGCGTGCCGGACGAATCGAAGGCCGCTCATGACCGTTAGTGAGGATCCGGCAACAACCAGGGCGCCGGCCTCGTCGACCATGGCATACGAGCGCTCCACCCGGTCTTTCGGTACATTTTCGCCAAAGTACACAAAGTCTGGTTTGAGGGTGCCTCCGCAGGCCGGGCAGTGAGCCACGACGAAACTGCCGATCAGGGCCGAGTCCTCCACTGTTGCATCGGCGTCGGGTGCAATCTCCACCACGCCGTCCGCCAGGGCCCGTTCCAGGAATCCGGGGTTCAGCTCCTCCAGGACTCCTGCCAGCAGGGTCCTGCTGTAGCGGCGGGCGCAGGACAGACAGGCCACCCGGTCGAAGCGCCCATGGAGGTCAACGACATTGACGCTGCCCGCATCTTCGTGGAGCCGGTCCACGTTTTGGGTGATGAGACCGGTGAGAAGGCCCCGCTGCTCAAGCCGGGCCGCAGCCGCATGGCCCTCATTCGGATCAGCGCGCCGGAGGTGCGACCAGCCGATGTGGTTACGGGCCCAGTACCGCTGGCGGTTACCGGCGTGGCCGATGAACTCCTGATAGGTCATGGGCGCCCTCGGGGCAGCTCCGGGCCCGCGATAGTCCGGGATGCCCGAGTCGGTGCTGAGGCCGGCCCCCGTGAGGAGCGCGAAGCGTTTTCCGGCTATGGCGTCCCTGATCTTCCCCAGGACTCCAAGTTCGTCCGGGGCGGGAGCGGCAGCACCCACCGGCGGCAGGCTGGCGAATCCAGTCATGCCAAGTCCGGGGTGCCGCTGCCTCATTCCGTCAGTTCCTGCCGAGCTCCGCCAGGGCCGCGCGGTATCCCGCCAGATCACGGGCCTGGCCGCGAGGATTCACCACGACGTACCGGATGATGCCGTGCGCGTCGATGATGAAAGTTCCGCGCTGTGCCATGCCGCTGCCCGGGTCGAAGACGCCGTAGTCCGATGCCACTGCCCCGTGCGGCCAGAAGTCGGCCAGCAGATCAAATCCGTAGCCTTCCTTTTCCGCATAGGCCCGCACGGTGAACTTGCTGTCCACGGAGATGGCCAGGACAGTTGCGTCCGCGTCTGCGAACAGCGAAAGGTTGTCCCGGATCTCGCAAAGCTCGCCGGTACAGATCCCCGAGAAGGCAAACGGATAGAAAACGACGACGACGTTACGTCCCCGAAGCGCCGACAGCCTGACCGGTTCGCCGTACTGATTGACCAGCTCGAAGTCAGGGGCCGGCTCGCCGGCCTCCGGAACCCTGGCCGTTGCGGAATTCTCTGCCGTTTGCAGTGGCTGAAGCGTCACTTGTTCTTCCTGGTGACCAGGCGCGTGGCGCTCCAGTCCTTGGAGACACCGGCCGAAGTGGTGAGGTGAAGCCCTGCCGTGGGTGCTGCTTCCTGGATCTCCGCCGGGGACACGTAGCCCTGCCGCCCCGACTTCGGAGTCAGAACCCAGACCACACCGTTCTCACTCAACGTGGTCAGGGAATCCATGAGCGTGTCAACAAGGTCCCCGTCGCCGTCCCGCCACCAGAAAATGACGGCGTCTACAACGTCATGGTCGTCTTCATCCAGGAGTTCGGACCCGGTGAGGTCCTCGATATCGTCACGTAAGTCGAAGTCGACGTCGTCGTCGTAACCGAACTCCTGAATCAGATCCCCGTTTTTGAAACCCAATTTTTCCGCCACATTTACCGAAGTGGCGGCGTCGGCCTCACTCACGTGTTCCTCCAATGCTTAGTCATTTGCATAAATCTAGTGATTTCCATTACTACAAGCCAACACCCTTTGTGCCTGCTCTTCAAGCTACTGCCCCCGCGATCCCACTTATTCTGCGTCACACCAAGGGTCTGGCGGGGGTCCGGCCCGGCGGCTGCCGTCACAAACCAGTATGACGTCAAATACGACGAGGACGTCAGGCAGCGGCTACGCATCGGATAGCTCTCACAGCTAGAGTGGCTAATGACGTCTATGCCGGCGGGGCGATCGCCCTGGATTTAAGCGGTCATAGACGTGATAGGACCCTGCCCGGCGCACATGACCGGGCTGTTGTAACCGATACGTCGCACACGTCGCGTTCACGCCAGGCAGTTACCCTGCCGGACCTGAGTGCGCCGATGCATGCGCGCAAAGAGAGGTTGGACGTGGCTGCAGGAGAAGATACCTCCCATATCCTCAGCGGGTTGACTAACCAGCTGCCTGATCGTGATCCGGAAGAGA
>NZ_JARCCY010000073.1:0-15496 GCF_039907775.1 Arthrobacter sp. CC3 | reverse complement strand
TCGAACGGCACGGCGTTGCGGTTCACGGTGATACCGATCCGGTGCAGGGCGTCTTCGGCCTGCTGGCCGTCCAGTTCCGAGTTCCGCAGATCCACCAGGACCAGGTGCACGTCGGTGCCACCGCTGACGACAGTCACGCCGGACTCTGCAACGTCGGCAGACAGCATGCGTTCCGCAATGATGCGGGCGCCTTCCAGGGTGCGTTCCTGACGGTCGCGGAATGCCGGCTCGGCAGCGAGCTTGAAGGCCACGGCCTTGGCGGCGATGACGTGCTCCAGCGGGCCGCCCTGCTGGCCGGGGAACACCGCAGAGTTGACCTTCTTGGCAATGTCGGCGTCGTTGGTCAGGATCACACCACCGCGCGGACCGCCGAGGGTCTTGTGGGTGGTGCTCGTGACGATGTGGGCGTGGGGCACGGGGTTGGGGTGCAGCCCTGCGGCCACCAGGCCGGCGAAGTGCGCCATGTCCACCATCAGGTAGGCACCCACGAGGTCCGCGATCCGGCGGAACTCAGCGAAATCGAGCTGGCGGGAGTAGGCAGACCAGCCGGCAACGATCAGTTTCGGCTTGTTCTCAACCGCCAGGCGCTCGACTTCAGCCATGTCAATCAGCATGGTGTCTTCGCCGACTCCGTACGGAACCACCTTGTAGAGCTTGCCGGAGAAGTTGATCTTCATGCCGTGGGTGAGGTGGCCGCCGTGCGCGAGGTTCAACCCCAGGATGGTGTCGCCGGGCTGGATCAGGGCGAACATCGCCGCTGCGTTGGCCTGGGCGCCGGAGTGCGGCTGCACATTGGCGAATTCGGAGCCGAACAATGACTTAAGACGGTCGATGGCCAGCTGCTCAACCACATCAACGTGCTCGCAGCCGCCGTAATAGCGCTTGCCCGGGTAGCCCTCGGCGTACTTGTTGGTCAGGACCGAACCCTGTGCCTCCATGACGGCACTCGGCGCAAAGTTTTCGGAGGCGATCATCTCCAGCGTGTCCTGCTGTCGCAGGAGCTCCTGCTGAACGGCTGCGTGGATCGCCGGATCGGTCTCTGCGAGCGTACGGGTCAGAACGTCGACCATCTTTATCTCCTCTGCTATCTAATATCCTGTTGATATATTAGTTTCGTGACTCAAGTATGCTATCGAGGCCGATGGGTGTCAACAGATTTTCAGCCCTTCCCGGAGACGCCAAAAGCGCGGCCCTAAGGGCCGCGCTTTTGTTAACACGGGCAAACGCGGGGCTCAGATCAGCTGAAGAGCGCCTTGCGGACGGCGTCCTCAAAGCCACTGACGTGGACTCTCGCCAGGTCAGCGGCCCGCGCCTCATCGCCGGCAATCACAGCGCCGAGCAGGTCCAGGTGCTCATGCACGTGCCGGGAAAGATCGGGAAGGCGATCCAGCACCATGCACCAGATGCGGGTGGCGAGGTTGTCGTACCGGATCAGGATGTCCTCCAGGTGGGGATTGGCCGCAGCCGCGTAGATGCCTTGATGTACGCGCGCGTCCAAGCGCAGGGTTTCAACTACCGAGGCCGCATGGGTATCGAAGGATTCAACAGCCCGCATCACAGCCCGCAGCTGCTCGCGTTGCCGCTCCGTGGCCACCCGGGCAGCACGGGCAGCTGCGAGAGGTTCAAGCTGCGTCCGGATTTCTGAAATGAAGGCAAGGTCGGTCACGTCCACGCGGGTGGCAAAAGTACCCCTCCGCGGGTACGAAACCACCAGGCGGTCAAGCTCAAGCCGCTTCAAAGCCTCCCGCACTGGAGTCCGCCCCATACCGAGTTCCTTGGCGAGGTGGTCGTCATACAGGAGATCGCCGGGTTTGATGTCAAGCATCAGCAGCCGGTCGCGGATGCGCTCGTACGCCACGTCCGCCAATGACTTCTTGACCGCATCTTCCACAATCGCCAACGCTTCAGCTGCCATAACCTTGCCCCTTTCCATTCAAGCCAAACAGGCTATTGACCTCGCCCACTGACCAGTATACGCTGATTCCCAAACCTAATATATCAGTACTTGATCCAAGAATATATCTAACGTAAATTCCTAAAGGAGGAGACATGACCATAGTGGCAACAGACTCATCACCCAGCACGCTGACTCTCACCGAGCCCCGCGCGCAGGACAAGGCCCAAAAGTTCGTACTCACACTGACGTGCGTCGAACGTGCCGGCATTGTCCAGGCGGTCACCACCTTTCTCTTCGAGCGAGGCTTCAACATCGACGAGCACCAGCAGTTCGACGACGGCCTCCGCGAGACGCTGCACCTGCGCACCGCATTCTCGGGTTCCCCCGAGTACACGCCGGAGCGGCTGCAGGAGGAGTTCAGCGCCATTGCGGACCGCTTCGACATGAAGTTCAGCTTCCATGACCAGACCAAGCAGCGCATTCTGGTCATGGTGTCCAAGTTCGGCCACTGCCTGAATGACCTGATCTTCCGGTGGCGCGGCGGCAGCCTTGGCGGCGACATCGTCCTTGTGGTTTCCAATCATGAAACCCACCGGGCCATGGCCGACGCCGCCGGACTGCCTTTCATCTACCTCCCGGTGACCCCCGAAACGAAGGCGGACGCCGAACAGCGCCTGCTGGACCTCGTCGACGAGCACAACATCGACCTCGTTGTCCTCGCCCGGTACATGCAGGTGCTCTCCGATGACCTCTGCCGCTCCCTTGAGGGCCGGGCCATCAACATCCACCACTCCTTCCTTCCTGGATTCAAGGGAGCCCGCCCGTACCACCAGGCGTACGACCGCGGTGTCAAGCTTGTAGGTGCCACAGCCCACTACGTGACTGCTGAACTTGATGAAGGTCCAATCATCGAGCAGGAAGTCATCCGGGTGGACCACAGTTACGGTCCCACCGCACTGTCAACAGTCGGGCAGGACGCGGAAGCGCTGGCACTGTCCCGCGCCGTGCGATGGCACTGCGAACACCGTGTGTTGCTGGACCAAACCAGCACTGTTGTGTTCCGTTAAGCACGACCACCCCATCAACAAGACAACACACGAAAATCAGCAGGAGAAACCACATGGCTTCGACACCAAGCATTGTCATTATTGGAGCGGGAATCGTCGGGACGAACCTGGCCGACGAACTGGTCGCGCGGGGTTGGAACAACATCACCGTACTGGACCAGGGACCCCTGAACATGCCCGGCGGCTCCACGTCCCACGCCCCGGGCCTCGTCTTCCAGACCAACGCCTCAAAGTCGATGGCGCTGTTCGCCAAGTACACGGTTGAGAAGCTTTTGTCCCTGACCGAGGACGGCGTCAGCTGCTTCAACCAGGTGGGCGGCCTCGAGATCGCGACCACCGAGACACGCCTCGCCGATCTGAAACGGAAGCTCGGCTATGCCGCCGCGTGGGGTATCGACGGCAAGATCCTTACCCGCGCCGAGTGCAAGGAGCTTTACCCGCTCCTGAACGAGGAAGACATCCTTGGCGGTCTCCACGTTCCCAGCGACGGCCTGGCCCGTGCTGCCCGTGCCGTCCAGCTGCTGATCAAGCGCACGGAAGCGGCGGGCGTCAAGTACCTGGGCAACACCACGGTGACGGGCATCGAGCAGTCCGGCCGCCGGGTCACCGGTGTCCAGACCTCCGAAGGCACCATCCCTGCCGATATCGTGGTCTCCTGCGCCGGCTTCTGGGGTGCCAAGATCGGCGAAATGATCGGGATGTCAGTCCCGCTCCTCCCGCTGGCCCACCAGTACGTGAAGACCACTCCGGTGCCCGCACAGAAGGGCAAGAACGAACTGCCCAACGACGCCTCCCTGCCGATCCTGCGGCACCAGGACCAGGACCTCTACTACCGCGAACACGGCGAACGTTACGGCATCGGTTCCTACGCCCACCGCCCCATGCCCGTGGACCTTGACGAGCTCGGCACGTTCGCACCCGAGACCATCAGCGACCACAACATGCCCTCCCGCCTCGACTTCACCCTGGAGGACTTCCTCCCGGCATGGGAGGCCACCAAGCAGATCCTGCCGGCCCTGCGCGAAAGCGAAATCGAGGACGGTTTCAACGGCATCTTCTCCTTCACCCCCGACGGCGGATCCCTGGTGGGTGAGTCCAAGGAGCTGGACGGCTTCTTCGTCGCCGAAGCCGTGTGGGTCACCCACTCGGCCGGCATCGCCCGCGCTGTTGCTGAATTGCTGACCACCGGCAAGTCCAGCATTGATCTTGGTGACTGCGACATCCACCGCTTCGAAGAGGTCCAGCTGACCCCCGAATACGTCAGCGAAACGTCCCAGCAGAACTTCGTGGAAATCTACGATGTCATGCACCCGCTCCAGCCCAAGCTTTCCCCCCGCAACCTCCGCGTCAGCCCGTTCCACGCACGCCACAAGCAGCTGGGCGGGTACTTCCTGGAGGGCGGCGGATGGGAGCGTCCCTACTGGTTCGAAGCCAACGCCGAACTGCTCAAGGAGATGCCTGACGAATGGCAGCCGCCGGCACGTGACGCCTGGTCCGGGATGTTCAGCTCGCCCATCGCCGCCGCCGAAGCCTGGAAGACCCGCACTGCGGTGGCCATGTACGACATGACTCCGCTCAAGCGCCTGGAGGTCTCCGGCCCCGGAGCCCTGAAGCTGCTACAGGAGCTGACTACCGCCGACATGGCCAAGAAGCCGGGCGCCGTCACCTACACCCTCCTGCTGGACCACGCCGGCGGGATCCGAAGCGATATCACCGTGGCCCGCCTGAGCGAAGACACCTTCCAGCTTGGAGCCAATGGAAACATCGACACGGCCTACTTTGAGCGGGCCGCACGCCACCAGACGGAAAGCGGAACCGCCAGCGACTGGGTCCAGGTGCGAGACACCACCGGCGGGACTTGCTGCATCGGCTTGTGGGGACCCCTCGCCCGGGACCTCATCAGCACGGTCAGCAGCGACGACTTCTCCAACGACGGCCTGCGTTACTTCCGGGCGAAGAAGGTTGTCATCGGCGGCGTCACCGTCACGGCAATGCGGCTGTCCTACGTCGGCGAGCTGGGCTGGGAACTGTACACCAGCGCGGACAACGGACAGCGCCTGTGGGACGCACTGTGGAAAGCAGGGCAGCCGTTCGGCGTAATCGCTGCCGGCCGCGCCGCGTTCAGCTCGCTTCGCTTGGAAAAGGGCTACCGCTCGTGGGGCACCGACATGACCACCGAGCACGACCCGCTGGAAGCGGGACTCGGTTTCGCTGTGAAGATGACCAAGGAGAACTTCGTCGGCAAGGCAGCACTGGAAGGCCGGACCGAGGAGAACTCCGCCCGCCGCCTGCGCTGCCTGACGGTCGACGACGGCCGGAGCATAGTGCTGGGCAAGGAACCGGTCTTCTACAAGGACCAAGCAGTTGGCTACGTCACCAGTGCCGCATACGGTTACACGGTCGCCAAACCGATCGCCTACGCGTACCTCCCGGCCGCTGTGTCCATTGGTGACTCGGTCGAGATCGAGTACTTCGGACGGCGCATCCAAGCCACGGTCACGGCCGATCCACTGTACGACCCCACGATGACCCGGCTCCGCGGCTAACAGCCGCCGGCCGTTCAAAGGCACGCGGCCCGGACTCGTTTCCTCGCAACCAGAGTCCGGGCCGCTGCTTTTCCTTCGTCCGTCCCATGCCAGGCCAGTCGAGCAGAGCTTCAGCCCAGGAAGACACATGATCAGTTCAGAAACAATAAACGACTACCTCGCCAGGCTTGCCTCCCGCGAACCCACCCCGGGCGGCGGCGCAGCCGCGGCACTCCACGCCGCCCAGGGGGCGGCACTTGTCGCCATGGTGGCCAGGTACACCACCGGCCCGAAATACGAACAGCACACCGAACTCGTCACCAGGATCATCAGCAGCGCCGACGGACTGGTGGCCCAGGCCTTGCGCCTCGCGGACGCCGACCAGCACGCGTTCCAAGGCGTGATTGACGCGTACAAGCTCCCCGCAGGTAGTGACGACCTCAAAGCTGCCCGGACAGCGTCCATCCAGGACGCGCTCGTCCAGGCCGCGAAGACACCGGCTCAACTGATCCTCGTTGCCGGTGCCGTCGTGGATCTTGCCACGGAGCTGTTCGAGGTGGCCAATGCCAACGTGATCAGCGACGTCGCCGCCGCCGTCGACGCTGCCCGGGCAGCCGCCACCACTGCACGGGTAAACATCGACATCAATGTGGTGGCCATCAAGGACACCGAAGCACGTTCCCGGCTGGCTGACCAGACCGATGGCATTGAGGACAAGGTCGTCCTGGCAGCAGACTCGCTCGTGAAGCGCGTGCGCGAAAGGATTCTCGGTTGAGCACCACACTCCTCTCAGGACGAAACCTGGCAAAGCTCATTCAGCTCAAGGCCCACGACGAAGCCAGGGACCTCGAAGCTGACGGTCTGCGCCCCGCCCTTGCCGTGGTTGTGGCCACGAACGACGGCTCCACGCACTGGTATGTGCGGTCCATCGAACGGGCCGCGGAAAGCGCGGGGATCACTTGCCGGATCGTGGACCTGGGCCACGACGCGACAGGACAGGCATTGGCTTCAGTCCTGAAAGACCTCAGCGCCGAGCCGTCCGTCAACGGCATCATTCTCCAGACGCCGTTGCCTCCCGGCGTCGATGCAGATGCGCTGGTTGGGCACATCGCCCCTGAGAAGGACATCGACGGCGCGAATCCTCTGAGCCTTGGCCGCCTCGCCGTCGGCCAGCCCTCGTTCGCCCCTGCCACGGCACGGGCCGTCACCGAGATCCTTGACCACTTCGACATCCCGGTGGCCGGCCGGAACGTCGTCGTGATTGGACGTTCCGCCGTCGTCGGAAAACCGCTCTCCCTGCTGCTGCTGGAACGCGACGCCACCGTCACCGTCTGCCACTCCAGGTCGGGGGCGCTGGAGAAATACACCAAGACGGCCGACGTCGTGGTGGTCGCCGCCGGGCGCACCGGCCTGCTGAACGGCGGCCATATCTCGTCCGGGGCCGTAGTGATCGACGTCGGCACCAACGTCCTTCCCGACGGGTCCCTCGTGGGGGATGTGGACGAGGCCAGTGTCCGGGGCATCGCCGGGGCGCTGACACCCGTGCCGGGTGGCGTCGGCTCAGTCACCACATCCCTCCTTCTGCTGCACACCACTGAGGCCGCGCGGGAACAGTCGCGTGCCCTGGTCCGGGAAACAGCCGTGTGATCCACAGCAGACAGCCCCTGCGTCGCTTAGGCCCAGTTTGTCCTCGTGCCCGCTCAGGTCCATGCGATCTGCGCGGGCACGAAGGCTGGGTCCTGCCAATGGGCTATAGGACGCCCCTGATGAGGTTCTCAAAGTCCGTCACATGCTTGGTCGTCAGCCGCGCAGCAGCTTCGGAATCACCTGCCGCGATGCACTCGAGCAGCTCAATGTGCTGGGCAATATGCTCGGATACCGGAGGAAGTTTCTCAAGCACAAGGCTCCAGATCCGCGTCGCCAGGTTGTCGTATCGGATCAGGACATCCTCAAGGTGCCGGCTCCCTGTGGCCCGGTAGATCATCCGGTGCACGCGCATGTCCAGACGCATCAGGTCCCGCTGGGAGTGCATTACCGGCAGGAGCTCCCCCACTTCCTTGGCAAATTCCTTGATCTCTTGCCGGAGCTGCGGCGATGCCATCCGGGCAGCCCGCGCTGCGGCCGCAGGCTCCAAAAGCTGCCGGATTTCGGAAATTTCAGCCAGATCCGTGATGTCCACTCCTGCGGCGAATGTTCCCCGGCGGGGATACGCCACCACGAGGTGGTCGCTTTCAAGGCGCTTCATGGCCTCCCGGATGGGTGTCCTCCCCACTCCGAGCCGCCTGGAAATCACTTCGTCATTCAAAGGTTCGCCAGGCTTGATGTCCAAAACGATCAGTTCATCGCAGAGCACCCTGTAGGCGAAGTCGGCGAAAGACTCCTCCTCCTGCCTCGGTGGCAGGAAGGAACCCCCAACATCCGACGGCAGTTCTCCACCGCTTGCCATATCCAAGTCTCCTCCCAATGCACGGCTGAGCCTTGACGCGAAGGCCTCCTGTACATAGTATTCCTAGAACTGATATATCAATATCCGATCTAAAAAATGTCACCCTCCGGCATGTACTCCTCACCTCAACGACCCCGGCCGCGTGCCTGGTCTTCCAGAAGATCTGCGGACACTCCAGCCAGCCATGACGCCGGCCCCAGGCAGCACCTCCATTCCACTGATTCCTGCCAAGATCTGAAGGGAAGATCACATGGCTTCAAAAGCCCCCCAGCAGAATATCGACGAGTCAAAGCTGACCCTAACCAAGCCCAAAACGACTGCTGTCGGCCTTCCGGCTGTGGCGAATGCGTTGAAAATTTCCCTTGAGCAGATGGGCCCGCTGCGCAGCATCCAGACACTCATGGCTGTCAACCAGGTTGACGGCTTTGACTGCATGGGCTGCGCCTGGCCCGAACACGAAAAGCGCAACGCTGCGGAATTCTGCGAGAACGGTGCCAAGGCAGTGGCCGAAGAAGCCACGCTCCGCCGTGTCACGCCCGAATTCTTCGCGCAACACTCCATTGCGGACCTGAAGACGCGCGACGACTACTGGCTGGGCCAGCAGGGCCGGCTGACTCATCCGATGGTCCTCGACGAAGGCGCAACCCACTACAAGCCCATCGAATGGGACGACGCCTATGAGCTGATCGCCCGGGAGATCAAGGACATGGAGCACCCCGACCAGTCAGTGTTCTACACGTCCGGGCGGACATCGAACGAGGCCGCTTTCGCCTACCAGCTCCTCGTTCGCGGCATCGGGACGAACAACCTGCCCGACTGCTCCAACATGTGCCATGAATCGTCCGGCTCGGCCCTGGTGGAAACGATCGGCATCGGCAAAGGCTCCGTCAGCCTCACGGACCTGGAGACGGCGTCGCTGATCTTTGTGGCGGGTCAAAATCCCGGGACCAACCACCCGCGCATGCTCAGTGCGCTCGAGAAGGCGAAGAAGAACGGCGCCGTCATCATCTCCGTGAATCCGCTTCCCGAAGCCGGGCTACTGCGGTTCGAGAACCCGCAGAACATTACCGGCATGGTGGTGGGCACACAACTGACTGACGACTTCCTCCAAATCCGCGCCGGCGGCGATCAGGCCCTCTTCCAGGGGCTTGGCAAATACCTTCTCGAAGCCGAAGCCCAAGGGCGCAAGACCCCCGGCCTCCCCACCGTGCTGGACCACGAGTTCATCAAGGACCACACCGTTGGCATCGACGACTACCTGCGCTACCTGGAAAAAGCGGAATGGGACGACATCGTCGAAGCCACCGGGCTGACACTGGAACAAATTAAGTCCACAGGCGAGCGCATCCTGGCCTCGAGCGCCACAATCGTCTGCTGGGCCATGGGATTGACCCAGCACAAGCACTCGGTTCCCACCCTCCGCGACGTGGTCAATGTCCTGCTTCTGCAAGGCAACATCGGCAAGCCCGGGGCCGGTGTCTGCCCCGTGCGCGGCCACTCCAATGTCCAGGGCGACCGGACCATGGGGATTTTCGAGAAGATGCCGGAGAGCTTCCACGACAGGCTTGACCACGAATTCCACTTCCTCTCCCCCAGGGCGCATGGCTTCGACACCGTCGCCGCTATCCGTGCCATGCGGGACGGCAAGGTCCGCGTCTTCATCGGCATGGGCGGAAACTTCGTACGGGCGGCCCCGGACTCCGAGGTCACGGAACAGGCGCTGGCCAACACGCGCTTGACCGTGCAGATCTCTACGAAGCTGAACCACTCCCACGTATCGACGGGTCGACGTGCGCTGATACTTCCGACGCTGGGACGCACCGAGAAGGACACCCAGCGCACCGGCGACCAGAGGGTGACCGTGGAGGACTCCATGAGTGCGGTCCATGCCTCCCGCGGACGGCTTAAGCCCGCAAGTGAGCACCTGCACTCCGAAGTGGCCATTGTCTGCAACATTGCCAGCAAGATCTTCACCGGCAGCGACAACCTCCCGCTGCCCAATAGCCCCAAAGCCAACTGGCTCGCCATGAAGGACGACTACTCCATCATCCGGAAACACATCGAAGCGGTCCTCAGTGGTTTCGAGAACTTCGAGGAGCGGATCCAGAACCCAGGCGGGTTCGTCCTTCCCCACCCGCCCCGGGACGCCAGGAAGTTCGATACGGCTTCGGGCAAGGCCCACTTCACTGGCAACGACCTTGAATTCATCAAGGTCCCCGCAGGACGGCTCGTCCTCCAGACCCTGCGATCCCATGACCAGTACAACACCACCATCTATGGCAAGGATGACCGCTACCGCGGCATCCACGGCGGGCGCCGCGTTGTCCTGATCAACGCGGACGACATTACTGAGCTAGGGTTCACGGCCGGGGACATGGTCCATCTCATCTCCGAATTCCAGGGGACCGAACGACGGGCCGAAAACTTCCGCATCGTTTCATACTCGACGCCAAAGGGTTGCGCGGCGGCCTACTACCCGGAAACCAACGTCCTCGTGCCCCTTGACTCCGTAGCCGACACCAGCGGTACGCCTACGTCCAAGTCCGTTATCGTGCGGCTTGAGCGGGCCGAAGCGTGAGCTCTATCCTGACGACCGAAGCAGCCGTCACCAAGGGTGTGGACGGGCCAAGGGTGGAACGGGCTGTCCGCGAATACCTCCTTGCCATCGGGGAGGACCCCGAAAGGCCGGGACTGGCGGACACCCCGGCCCGTGTAGCCCGGGCCGCCGCGGAGATGTTCGGCGGGCTCCATGAGGATCCCCTGGCCATCCTGGACAGGACCTTTGACCTCGGACACGGTGAAATGGTCATCGTCAAGGACATCCCGTTCTACTCCACCTGCGAGCATCACCTGGTGCCGTTCCATGGCGTGGCGCATGTGGGCTACATCCCCTCCGGCGAGGGACTCGTGACCGGCCTCAGCAAGATTGCCAGGCTGGTAGACGTCTTTGCGCGAAGGCCCCAGGTCCAGGAGCGGCTGACCACCCAGGTTGTCGATGCGCTGGTCACAGCGCTGCGGCCGCTGGGCGCCATCGTGGTGATCGAGTGCGAGCACCTGTGTATGTCAATGCGGGGCGTCCGCAAGCCCGGGGCAAAGACCATCACGTCGGCAGTCCGCGGTGAACTGCGCCTGCCGGCCGCCCGGGCCGAGGCCCTGAGCCTGATCCACGGCCGATAAGAAATCTCTGGACATGCCCCCGTGGCTGCCATACGATGGCACTGATATATCTTTACTGATCAAAGAAAAATATCAGTCCGTGCATGCCGGACGAACGTCAGTCAGTACGCCCGGCCTGCTACTGGCAGCCTTCGTCCTCGCGAAGGATTAGCTGTCCCGTTCCCGTGAACGGTGCTTCGGTGGCCAGAAACCTGGGGAGGTATCCTCATCGAAGCACCACTCTCGGGCAACGGGGCAGCGCCGGCAACCTGCCGGACCAGTGCAAGGCAATCCGATATGGCAAGCCCGGCACCAACCCACACCATCCCCCCGTAGCCAAAGGAGTGTCCATGTCAGGAAACAGAGCCGTAGCCTACAAGGAACCCGGTGTCGTCGAAATCATCACTACCGACTACCCGACGTTTGAACTCAAAGACGGGCCTGGCGTCAATCCGGCCAACGTGGGCCGGAAAGTACCCCACGGTGCCATCCTGCGCACGGTGACAACCAACATCTGCGGCTCGGACCAGCACATGGTGCGCGGACGCACCACTGCACCAAAGGACCTCGTCCTTGGCCATGAAATCACCGGCGAGGTGGTGGAAGTCGGGCCGGATGTGGAATTCATCAAGGTGGGAGACATCGTCTCCGTACCCTTCAACATCTCCTGTGGCCGTTGCCGGAACTGCAAAGAGCGCAAAACCGGCATCTGCCTGAACGTCAACCCGGATCGTCCGGGCAGCGCCTACGGTTATGTGGACATGGGCGGCTGGGTGGGTGGCCAGGCAGAATACGTGCTGGTCCCCTACGCCGACTGGAACCTGCTCAGGTTCCCCGACCGCGACCAGGCCCTGGAAAAGATCATGGACCTGACCATGCTCTCGGATATCTTCCCCACCGGGTTCCACGGCGCCGTCACTGCCGGCGTCGGCGTCGGGTCCACGGTGTACATTGCCGGCGCCGGCCCGGTTGGCCTCGCCGCCGCCGTCGGTGCGCAGTTGCTTGGTGCCGCCGTCGTTATCGTCGGCGACATGAACGAAGACCGACTGGCGCAGGCCCGAACCTTCGGGTGCGAGACGGTGAACGTCTCCAACGGGGATCCGAAGGACCAGATCGAACAGATCCTTGGTGTTCCCGAAGTGGATTGCGGTGTCGACGCCGTGGGCTTCGAAGCCCGTGGGCACGGAAAGGACACATCCCACGAGGCCCCGGCCACCGTGCTGAATTCCCTCATGGACATTACCGCCGCGGGTGGGGCCCTGGGCATCCCCGGCCTGTACGTCACGGGCGACCCCGGTGGAATTGACGAGGCCGCCAAGCACGGCTCCCTGTCGCTGTCACTGGGCACCGGATGGGCAAAGTCCCTGTCGTTCACCACGGGCCAGTGCCCCGTCATGTCGTACAACCGCCAGCTGATGATGGCCATCCTGCATGACAAGGTGCAGATCGCCAAGGCAGTGAACGCCACAGCGATAACGCTCGAGGATGCGCCCCGCGGCTACGCCGAATTCGACGCCGGCTCGGCAACAAAGTTCGTGCTGAACCCGAATGGATACGTCAAGGCGTAGCACCCCAGCTGACGGGGACTGCGGGGGAAGCACCACATGGTGCACCCTCGCGGTCCCCGGCCCGTACGTTTCATTGAACCGCTACCTTCAGGAAAGGGGCAGCCTTGCTGGCCCAAGATACCGCCACCAGCGGCAGCAGTCCGGAGTTGCGCCCTGCGTGGCGGCCCCCCGGACATCCGTCCCCCACCTGGCCGGAAGCCCGGCAGTTGGCTTTCGATTGCGCTGTCCCGCTCGCGCCCGTGGAGGTTCCGCTCGCCTTGGCAGCAGGCCACACGCTCACCCGCAATGTCGCCGCCCTGCAAGAACTCCCCCATTACGATTCGTCTGCCATGGACGGATGGGCCATCAACGGCGGCGGTCCGTGGATCCTTGCCGGCCCCGGACCTTTTTTGCGCCCCGGAAGTGCCAGCGTCATAGCCACCGGCGGACTCGTACCTGTCGGCGCCAAGTCGATACTCCGCAAGGAAAGTGGCCAGATCCACCAGGATGCCGACGGCAGCCTTCTCCTGCGACTCAATGACAACGCAAAGGAAGGCGAGCCGGGCCTGGGCCAACACATTCGTCCCGCGGGCGAGGAAGCTGCTGCCGGTGAGGTGCTGATCCCGGCCGGCACAACACTGAACCCGGGTCACATCGCCCTCGCCGCCGTGGCTGGCCACGACAACCTGCTGGTGCAGCCCAAGCCGGCGGTCGGCATCGTATTGACCGGTTCCGAAGTGGTCACGTCAGGCGTTCCGGAACCAGGACGTGTCAGGGACACTTTTGGTCCGCAGCTGGGGACGGTCATTTCCCTTTTGGGGGGCACACCTGCCGGCTCCCTGCGGATCGGGGATTCCTACCCCGAGTGGCTCGCGGCACTTGACGGTACTGACGCGTTCCCCGGGCGATTGCCGGACCTGACCATAACCACCGGCGGAACCGGCTGTTCCGGGACAGATCATTTTCGCGCCGCGATCGCTGCACTCGGCGGACAGCTGTTGCTGGATGGCATCGCCATGCGGCCGGGCCACCCGGCAGTCCTGGCCGTGCTCCCGGACGGCCGCTTCGTCGTCGGGCTGCCCGGTAACCCCCTGGCAGCAATGATGGCGCTCATCACTATAGGTGCACCACTGATGGAGGCGCTCGGAGGCAGGCCCCTGAGTGCCGTTGGACAGGTCACCTCCGCGGCTGACGTTGATCCGTGCCCCGGCCGTACCCGCCTGATTCCCTGCACGTTCGTCGAGGGACTTGCCTTCCCCGCCTCGCATACGGGGCCCGGCATGATGCGTGGACTGGCTTGGGCCGACGGCGTCATGGCCGTTCCCCCGGCCGGAGTCCAGTCCGGCGAGCCGGTTCCTGTGCTCCCGCTCCCCTGGACGCAGGCGAAAGAAACCATCCCTTCCACCGGCAACCGAGCACGGAGCACCGCATGGCCCGCATGACACAGCGCCGCAAGATCCACCGCTTCAACCTGGACGGCTCCGGCACCGAATACACGGTGCGGTTCAAGGAAGACGTACTCGCCGCTGAAGAGCCCTTGGAAATCCGAATCGGAGGCCGCTCCTTCGCTGTCACTATGAGGACCCCGGGGGACGATTTTGACCTGGTGGCCGGGTTCCTGGTCTCGGAAGGCATCATCAGCTCCAACTCCGAACTGGTATCACTGCGCTTCTGCACCGGCGATGCCAGGGGAGAACGGACATATAACGTGGTCGACGCCCAGTTGAGGCCTGATGTACCCATGCCTGACACCATGCGGCATGTGTACACCTCGAGCTCCTGCGGCATCTGCGGGACAGAATCGATCGAGTCCGTCCGCAAGACCCTTCCCTTCGATCCTGCCAAGGACCCGCTGCAGATTCACGTGGATGTCCTCGCCGAACTGCCGGAGCGGCTGCGCGAGGCCCAGGCGGTGTTCGACAAGACGGGCGGCGTCCATGCGACCGGCCTGTTCAAGGTGGATGGGGCCGGCCCGGAGTTGCTTTGTCTCCGGGAGGATGTGGGGCGCCACAACGCTGTGGACAAAGTGGTGGGATGGGCGCTGCGCCAAAATCTACTGCCTCTGGGTGGCACCGTCCTCCAGGTGTCCGGGCGCGCGTCCTTCGAACTAGTCCAGAAGGCCGCCATGGCCGGCATTCCTGTCCTGTCTGCGGTGAGCGCGCCTTCAAGCCTGGCCGCCGACCTCGCCGTCGAGACCGGAGTGACGCTGGTTGGATTCAGCCGGGGACACAGCCTGAACGTCTACGCCGGCCACGAAAGGCTGAGCCGTCGGCAGAATGTGGCCCGCGAGGTAACCCATGCCAGGGTTTGATGTTGTCCTCGCCGAGCTCAGCGAAGACCCCATCTCCGTGGACCGGGCCACAGCCGCCGTCCAGGGCGACGAAGCCGGGGCCGTTGTCAGCTTCAGCGGAGTTGTCCGGAACCACGACGGCGGCATGGCCGTGAGCAGATTAAGCTACTCGGCCCACCCCACGGCACACCACATCCTGGCCGAAGTCGTGGCGGAATTGGTCGCGGAGCATGCCGGGAAGGCCGACAAGCCGGTCCGCATCTGGGCCGCCCACCGCGTCGGGATGCTGGAGGTGGGTGATCCTGCACTGGTCTGTGCAGTGTCAGCAGCCCACCGTGGCCAGGCATTTGAGGTGTGCTCACAGCTTGTGGACCGCATCAAGGCCCGCGTGCCGATCTGGAAGGAGCAATTCTTCGCAGACGGCACCGTGGAATGGGTCGGAGCAGTCCAACAACTTCCTTCAGAACGTCCCTCGCAAGAAATAGAAACATAGGAGAAAGATGACCTTGAACATCTCTGCGCCCGCTGTGTCCACCACACAGTCCGGTGCTCCCGTCACGTCCGATGC
>NZ_JARCCY010000072.1:0-16561 GCF_039907775.1 Arthrobacter sp. CC3 | reverse complement strand
TGCCCATCGACCGAACCCGGACCAAGATCAGAACGACCCCGCCCCATCAAACACAACCGGTGGATCGAGGCTTAGCCGGCAGCGAGTCCGACGGGCACAGGCATTAGAGGCAACACGGGCACTACAGACGGGCACAGGCACTAAAGCGGAACCGACCACTCAAGGCTTGTCCCGCTGCCCGGTGCGCCGGTGATGGTGCAGGTTCCCTCCAATATCCTGGCGCGCTCCTCCATGTTGTTGAGGCCGTTGCGCTTCGTGGAACCATTGAACCCGCTGCCGTTGTCCGTGACCAGGACAGTCATCATGCCGTCCAGGGCAGAAACGGACACCTCGATCGAGTCTGCTCCCGAATGGCGGATGGCATTGCTCAGCCCTTCCGAAACAACGGCCACCACATGTTCGGCCTTGTCAGGAAGGACTGAGTCAACCGGTCCTTCCAGGATGAGACCGGGTGTAAAGTGCATGGACTTGGCCGCGCTCCGGGTGACGCGGCGGAGGCGCGCGCTGAGCGACTCTGTGTCGCCGTTGCCGGTCCTGAGCGAGTAGATGGTGTCCCTGAGGCTGCGGATGGCCTCATCGAGCTCCCCCGTGATGGCGCGGATCCGGTCCAGCGCAAGCCCTTCCTTCGTGAAGCGGTTCAGGCTTTGGACGCTCAGGCCGGCGGCGAAGAGCCGCTGGATCACGAGGTCATGAAGGTCGCGGGCAATACGGTCGCGATCCGAATACACCAACAATTCTTCCCGCAGCCGGTGGACCCTGGCGAGTTCCAGCGCCAGCGCCACATGGGACCCGAAAACAGCACCCATCTCCACATCTATCCGGCCATACGGGCCCGCCCCGGAGTCCCGGACGAGGAGGAGCAGGCCATGGTGGGCGCCCTGGGTGCTGAGGGCCACTGCAAGCAGCGGTCCGGCAACGGTATCCCCCAGCACTTCGAGCACGTCGGCGGCGTTGTCCACGAGAAGGGGGTCGCCGCCTTCGAGCACGCCCCGGAGGGCATCCGAGTCCAGGGACAGCGGGAGGCCGGAAAACAGCTCTGCACCTTCGCCGTCGGCCCCGGCGACGACGTAGCCGTCGCCGCCCGCAGCGGGTTCCACGATCAGGGCCAGCTTGGATCCGGATTCCCGAAGGGCCCTTCCGGCGATGGGACCAAGTCCGGCGGAGTGGGCCGGATCGGTCCCCAGCATCAGCCCGGCAACATCCATGCACGCCTCAAGCCATTGGGCACGCCGCCTGGCGTCGTCGTAGAGCCGGGCGTTCTCAATGGCGACGCCGGCAGCGGCCGCCAGGGCAACGGCCAGCTCTTCATCCTCCACCGTGAAGTCGCCGCCGCCCACTTTTTCCGTTAGATACAGGTTTCCGAAGACGACGTCCCGCACCCGGACCGGAACGCCAAGGAATGACTGCATCGGCGGGTGGTGTTCGGGAAAGCCGTAGGCCTCGGGATGGGTCCGCAGGTCATGAAGCCGCAGCGGCCGGGGGTCGGAGATCAGTAATCCCAGGACGCCATGGCCGGTGGGGAGGGGGCCGATGTGCTTTGCGAGTTCGCCGTCGATCCCGACCGTGATGAAGTGGCTGAGGGCGCGGTCATCCCCGATGACACCCAGGGCCCCGTAACGGGCGCGCAATAGCTGGCAGGCGGACTGGACAACCCGTTCCAGAACGGCGTCGAGGCTCAAGTCCTCGGCAACGGCCACGACCGCTTCGAGCAGGCCACCCATGCGCTCCTGGAACTGGAGGAGTTCACCGGCCCGGGACACAAAGTCCTTGAGGAGGTCTTCGATCCTGGTGCCGCTTGCCGCGGTGTATCGCTCGGGGCCGTCGCCATCGGCATGCTTATCCACAAACCACTCCTGACCGCGTCCGTCCGCTCCGGCGTCGTGAGGCAAGAATACCGTTAAGGCATTCAACACGGCGTGAGGCTGTCGATTTGGCGGCAGGGACCTTGGGCCCTAGCTTTCCGGACGTTCCCTCGCCTAGGCTCGGCGTCATGAGCACTGATCCTAAACCGGGCGCTGACCATCCGCACGAAGTCGAAAACCTTGACAATCACGAATGCTGGCGCTTGCTGCGGAGCGTCTCAGTGGGCCGGCTGGCCGTATGGGTGGACGACCACCCGGACATCTTCCCCATCAACTACAAGGTGGACCACGGAACCCTCGTCTTCCGCACGGCGGACGGCACCAAGCTGCAGGCAGCCACCGGTGACACTCCGGTGGCCGTGGAGGCCGACGGCGTGGACGCGGACAGCGGCATCGCCTGGAGCGTGGTGATCAAGGGACAGGCCGCCCCGGTCAAGAACCAGCAGGAGGTTCTGGACACCGTGGGACTGCTGCTTTTCCCCTGGCAGGCCGGCAAGAAAGAGCACTTCGTCCGAATTACGCCGGACACAGTCACGGGCCGCCGTTTCAAGGTCACTCCCCCGTTGACCTGGTGGACGCCGCTGGATGACGCCACCCGGTCCGGGTACGAATAGGCCCGCAAGGGGTGCCTGGCTAGGCCAGGCGGGTGATTTCCACGCTCACGTTCAACGCGGAACCTCCGCCGCCTGACAGGATGCCCTTGAGCGGCGGCACATCCCGGTAATCGCGTCCGCGTGCCACGGTGACGTGGAAGTCGCCGGCCGGTTTGTGGTTGGTCGGGTCCCAGCTGCGCCATTCGCCGTCCCACCACTCCAGCCACGCGTGCGACTGGCCGGCAACCGTTTCGCCGATGTCCGCCGTCGAACGCGGGTGAAGGTAACCGGAGACATACCGCGCGGGAATACCGCAGCTGCGCAGCGCCCCGATCGCGAGGTGTGCCAGGTCCTGGCACACGCCCTGGCGCTGCCCCCAGGCCTGCGCGGCGTTGGTGGTGACGCCGGTGGAGCCTTTCATGTACGTCATCTCGCCGCGCATCCATTCGAAGATGGCCATGGCGGACCCGTGCGGGTTCCTGCCTTCGACGATTCCCGGAATGATGCCGAGGACTTCGTCTCCGGGACCACTCAGCCGGGACTGCGGGACCCAGTCACTGAACTGGTTGAGCGTCTCAGGCGCCTGCAGCACGTCCCAGGAGACGATGTCACCCTCCGCCGGGACGCGCTCTGCACGGTGGACTTCAACCGTCGTGGTGGAGACCACCTCCAGGTACTCATGCGGCATCTGCATGTCGAAGGCCGTAACGCGCGTGCCCCAGTAGTCGCGGTAGCTGCTGATGGCAGCCTGCGACGGCGCAACTTTCATGGACGATTCCAGCACCACCTGCTGCGGATCCGTCAGCGGTGTCATGCGGGCTTCGTTGTACGAGAGCGTGACGCGTTTGTTGTATTTGTAGCCGGTTTTATGGATGATGCTCAGCCGGGTCATGAAACTTCTCCCACCCAGGCCAGTTCGTCCGCCTGATTGAAGTACTTACGGGAAATGGCGTCGGACGCCTGCGACACAGCCTTCTGGACGCGCTCCATGTGCTCCGGCAGTTCGGACATAAGGTCGTCCGTCCGGTGGAACTCGAGGAAGGTGCGGGCCTGGCCCACGATCCGGCGTGCGTCGTTGATGAAACCGACACGCTGGGCGGAAGGGTCGAGCTTCGCCAGGCACTCGTCAGCATCACGCAGGGCGTAGACGATGGAACGCGGGAACAGGCGGTCCAGCAGCAGGAACTCTGCGGCATGCTGGTCCCCGAAGGCGGCCCTGCGGGTCCGGAGGAAAGACTCATACGCCCCCGCGCAACGGAGCATATTGACCCATGACATGCCGGCGGAGAGCACGTCGCGGGTTGAAAGCATGCGTGCCGTCATGTCGGCACGCTCCAGGGAACGACCCAGGGCCAGGAACAACCAGCTGTCGTCGTGGCTGACGGTGGTGTCCGCCAGGCCGCTGACCATGGCCGTGCGCTCCAGCACCCAGTGGCAGAACCGGTAGGTGCCGACGACGTCCTTGCGGTGCTGGTTCAGGCCGTAGTACGTGGTGTTCAGGCTTTCCCAAAGCCCGGAGGAAACCGTTTCGCGGGCACGGCGCGCGTTTTCGCGGGCAGCCCCCAGCGAACCGGCGATCGATGTGGCGCTCTGCTTGTCGTAGGCCAGGGCGTGGAGCAGCTCCTCGAGGCCGAATTCGTCGCTCTCGGGCCGGGCTCCCATAACAGCCAGGAGTTCCCGGGCCACATTGTCCCGTTCCTCCGTGGGCAGGTGGTTGAGGCGCTCGAGGTGGACGTCCAGGATGCGGGCGGTACCGTCAGCCCGCTCCACATAGCGGCCGATCCAAAATAGGGACTCAGCAATACGGCTAAGCATTCGCGGCTACCTCCTGCGGGTCCGAAATCTGCATGTACATAAATAGGGAAACTGGTGCTGTGAGCTCCCGACGGCGGCGGCTCACTGCTGCTGCTCCGTCTGGCGGTCGCGCCAGTTGCTTTCGACCGGCCACACCGAAACCCGCTCGCGGACGGTGATGGACGGCCTGGGCAGGAGCTCCACCGGAACCTCGGGAGAGTCCGAGAGCACCCACGTGTCCTTGGACCCGCCGCCCTGGCTGGAGTTGACGATCAGCGAACCCTCCTTGAGGGCCACGCGGGTCAGTCCGCCCGGGAGCACCCAGACTTCGTCGCCGTCGTTGACGGCGAACGGCCGCAGGTCGACGTGCCGAGGGCCAAACTTATCACCGCTGAGGGTGGGAACCGTAGACAGCTGCAGGACCGGCTGCGCAATCCAGCCACGGGGATCGGCGATGACGCGCTTACGCAGCGCCTCGAGTTCTTCCTTCGATGCGTCGGGCCCGATGACCAGGCCCTTGCCGCCGGAGCCGTCCACCGGTTTTACCACCAGTTCATCCAGCCTGTCCAGGACGTGCTCGCGCGCTTCCTTCTCCTCCAGCCGGAAGGTGTCCACGTTGGCGATCACGGGCTCTTCGTTGAGGTAGTAGCGGATGAGGTCGGGCACGTAGCTGTAGACGAGCTTGTCGTCGGCCACGCCGTTGCCCACCGCATTGGCAATGGTCACGCCTCCGGCGCGGGCCGCATTGACCAGTCCGGGGCAGCCCAGCATGGAATCGGCGCGGAACTGCAGCGGGTCGAGGAAGTCGTCGTCGATGCGCTTGTAGATGACGTCAACGCGCTGTTCGCCGGCGGTAGTACGCATGTAGACCCTGTTGCCGCGGCAGATGAGGTCGCGGCCTTCCACGAGCTCCACGCCCATAAGGCCGGCCAGCAGGGTGTGCTCGAAATACGCGCTGTTGAACACGCCGGGCGTGAGGACCACTACGGTGGGGTCGTCCACGCCGGACGGTGCCGTCTTGCGGAGTGCGGACAGGAGACGGCGGGGGTATTCCTCCACCGGACGGATCAGTTGCTGGCCGAACGCCTCCGGCAGGCCCTTGGCCATGGCGCGGCGGTTTTCCAGCACGTAACTCACTCCGGAGGGGACACGCACGTTGTCTTCGAGCACCCGGAAGGTTCCCGCGGCGTCGCGGACGACGTCGATCCCCGAGATGTGGACGCGGACGCCGCCGGCCGGTTCGAAGCCGTGGACCTGGCGGTGGAAATGGGCGCTGGTGGTGACGAGCTGGCGCGGGATGACGCCGTCGGCCACCACCGTCATTTTGTCGTAAACGTCGTTGAGGAAGGCTTCGAGGGCACGGACCCGCTGGGCCACGCCCTTCTCCAGCACGGTCCACTCATCGGCAGGGATCACCCGGGGGACGATATCCAGGGGAAACGGACGTTCCTCCCCGGCGAAGTCGAAGGTGACACCGCGGTCCAGGAAGGTCCGCGCCATCGAATCGGCACGGGCCGTGACATCGGTGAGGGAAAGTTCCCGGAGGGCACCCGCGACCTGTCCGTAGGACTTCCTGGCTTCTTGGCCGGGGGCAAACATCTCGTCGTAGGCGCCGGTGCGGCCGGCGGCCTCGGAGTAATCCTGGAATAGGTCAGACATGGTCATTAGCCAACCACCTTTTTGTTTCGAATTCATTACTGATGCCCATTGGGGCGTGTTGAAGCCACCCGGCCGGTTCGTGTTTTTCCGCACTGTTCCGGCAAGGTAGGTGAGTGCCATTGCCCAGACTCCCCGCCGCCCCCCACGGGCGGATCTCCGCACGGATCCCACCCCTGTTGCCGGGACTACTCACTGCCGTTTTCGCCGTCGGGGTGGCCTTTACCGTACACGCAATGGTGCCCGCCCTGCCCGCCATGACCGTCGCCGTCGTGCTTGGCCTGCTTTCTGCCAACCTCCCCGGCACCGGAACCTGGACGGCGGGGCGGGCGCGTCCGGGACTCGACTTCGCCGGCAAGCACCTGATGCGGGCCGGAATTGTGCTCCTCGGACTGAAAGTCAGCGTCCTGGACGTCCTGGGCCTCGGCTGGCAGTCGCTGCTGCTCATCACGGGGGTGGTCCTGGTGAGCTTCGCCGGAACCTACGGGATTTCCCGGATGTTCCGCCTGACCCGCGATGCCTCCCTGCTCATCGCCACCGGTTTCTCCATCTGCGGAGCCTCCGCCATTGGCGCCATGGCTGCGGTCCGCAGGATCCGCCACGTGGACACCGTGCTGCCGGTTGCGCTGGTCACGCTGTGCGGCACCCTGGCCATCGGTGTGCTGCCGCTGCTCCTGCACCCGCTGCAGCTCACCCCTGAAGTGTTCGGTGCATGGACCGGGGCATCGGTGCACGACGTCGGCCAGGTGGTGGCCACCGCACAGACCGCAGGCACCGGTGCCCTGGCGATCGCCGTCGTCGTGAAGCTGACGCGGGTGATCCTGCTGGCCCCCATGGTGGCCGCCGCGGGGATCCACCAGCGGTCGGCCATCAACCGCGAAACCCGGAACGGTGCCGGACCGGACGGTGCCGGACCGGATGGGGCCGGACGGAACGGGGCCGGACCGGACGGATTGGGTCGTGCGGAGCCGGCCGGCCCGGCCTCCGAAACCGACGGCGCCGAGCTGCGGATGCCGCCCGTCGTCCCGCTGTTCGTCATTGGATTTGTGGCCATGGTGGGTTTGCGGTCCACCGGCTGGCTCTCCCCCGGCTGGCTGGAGGCCGCAGCAGCCGTGCAGGATCTGCTGCTCGGCACGGCGCTCTTCGGCCTGGGTTCGGCGGTCCGGGTGCAAACCCTGCTCCACACCGGCGCCAGGGCCTTGCTGGCAGCCCTCGCGGCGTGGCTCCTGATCGCCGCCCTGGGCCTTGGGGCCGCCATGCTGATCGTTCAGCCGTGACGGACCAGGCCCCGCCCGGACAACTGCACCGAAGCCACTGCACCGACGCGGCACCGGTGATCCGCCTGCGCCATGATTCAATAGCTTGGTGTCGAATGAGAACCTGCAACGCGATGAAGCGGCAAATCGCTCAGCCCTGATCGCCACCCATAGCTACGACGTTTCACTCGACGTCCGCACGGCGCAGGATCCGGAGGTTACCGGCTACACCAGCCGCAGCGTAATCAACTTCTCCGCCCGGGAACCCGGCGGCTCCACATTCCTGGACTTCATCAGCAGCGACGTGCACAGCGTGTTCCTGAACGGAGAGGGGCAGTCTGTCGCCGACGTCGTGGACGGATCCCGTATCCGGCTCGACAACCTCCAGGCCGAAAACCAGGTCACCGTCACCGGGACGGCGCTGTACAGCACGTCCGGGGAGGGAATGCACCGTTTCTTCGATCCCGCCGACGGCCAGTGCTACCTCTACACGCAGTACGAGCCGGCTGATGCCCGGCGCGTGTTCGCCAACTTTGAACAGCCCGACCTCAAGGCGGAATTCACGTTCCATGTGATGGCCCCCTCCGACTGGCAGGTCGCTTCCAACGGCACAGAGGCCAACCGCACCCAGCTGACCAGCGATCCCGCAACGAGCCGCTGGGACTTCGCGCCGACGCGGCGGATGTCCACCTACATCACCACCGTGCTGGCAGGGCCGTACTTCAAGGCCGAGGACCACTGGAGCGGAACCCTTGAGGACGGCACAGCGCTGGAAATCCCGCTGGCCCTCTACTGCCGCAATTCCATGGCGGGATCCTTCGACACCGAGCACCTGTTCCAGCTCACCAAGCAGGGCCTCGAATTCTTCAACAACCTCTTCGACTACCCCTACCCCTGGGGCAGGTACGACCAGGCGTTCGTGCCCGAATACAACCTCGGCGCCATGGAAAACCCCGGGCTGGTCACCTTCACCGAAAACTACGTGTTTACGTCCCGCGCCGCTGATTCGCAGTACCAGGCACGCGCCAACACCCTGATGCACGAAATGGCGCACATGTGGTTCGGTGACCTGGTGACCATGCAGTGGTGGAACGATCTCTGGCTCAAAGAGTCCTTCGCCGACTACATGGGCACCCTGGGCGTGGACCGCGCCACGGACTGGGACACGGCCTGGGTGAACTTCGCCAATAACCGCAAGGCGTGGGCCTATGTCCAGGACCAGCTGCCCACCACCCACCCGATCGTCGCCGACATTCCCGACCTTGAAGCGGCCAAGCAGAACTTCGACGGCATCACCTACGCCAAGGGCGCGTCCGTGCTGAAGCAGTTGGTGGCCTACGTCGGCTTCGAGGCGTTCATCGCCGGCTCGCGCCGGTATTTCCGGGACCACGAGTACGGCAACACCACGCTCGCGGACCTGCTCGCCGCCCTCGGCGAGGCGTCCGGCCGGGACCTGGCGGCATGGGCCCGCCAGTGGCTGCAGACTTCAGGGATCTCCACCGTCACGGCAGAAATTGATGAGCACGACGGCGTGCTGGGCAGGGTTGCCCTCGTCCAGGACGCAGTGGACCCGGTCACCGGACGGCAGGAACTGCGGCCGCACCGGCTTCGGGTCGGGCTGTACGATTTCGACGCCGACGGCTTGCTGGTCCGCACGGACAGCGTGGAGACCGACCTGACCGGCCAGAGCACGCTGGTTCCCGAACTGAAGGGCAAGCCGGTGCCCGCCCTCCTCCTGGTCAACGACGATGACCTCAGCTACGTGAAGGTGCGGCTTGATCCCCGCTCCGAAACCACAGCGCGTGCGTCCCTGGGAGCCCTGCAGGACCCGATGGCCCGGGCGCTCTGCTGGACGGCGCTCTGGGATGCCGCCCGCGACGGTGTGGCACCGGCGGACAGCTACGTTGCGGCAGTGGAGAAATTCGGCGCCGCCGAGAACGGCATCGGCGTCCTGCTGAACGTGCTGGGCAACGCGTCGACTGCCATCGACCGCTATGTCCCGGTTTCGGAACGGGATACGGTGCGCCGCCGCTTCCTGGACGCGGCTGCCCGGGAACTTGCCGCAGCCCGGCCGGGTTCGGACCACCAGCTTGCCTGGGCAAGGACCCTCGCCGCCGCCAGCAGGCAGTCGGCAGTCCGCCTGGACCTCCTGAGAGGAATCCTGGACGGCACAACGGTCATCGAAGGCCTTGCCGTGGACCCGGAGCTCCGCTGGAGCCTGTGGCATGCCCTGGCGGCCAACGGTCAGGCAACGGAGGCCGAACTCGACGCCGAACTTTCCCGTGACACCACGGCGTCCGGCCGCGCGGGCCATGCCACGGCACTCGCCGCCCGCCCGGTGGCGGTCGTCAAAGCCGCAGCCTGGGATGCCGCCGTCACAGGCAGCGCCCTCTCCAACCAGCTGCTCAGCGCCACGATTGCCGGATTCAACACGGCCCCGGACGGCCTGCTGGACCCGTTTGTGGAACCGTACTTCGAGTGCCTCGAGAACGTCTGGGCGGAGCGCAGCATCGAGATCGCCAGCCGGATTGTCCGCGGGCTCTATCCGGCGGGCCAGGATTTGGACGGGGGCGATCCGGCCGCCCACCCCGTGATCGTCCGTTCGGACAACTGGCTGGCCGGCCACCCGGACGCTCCACGGGCGCTTCGCCGGATCGTCATCGAGCAGCTGAGCCACCTGCACCGTTCCCTCACGGCACAGGCAGCAGCCGCGAAGGCACCATCGATTGCTCCGTAACCGCCGTTTTGGCCGCTCATAACGGCAGTTGCGGAGCAATCGACGTCATTCCTAGGGCACCCGGTGCAGCCATTCCGAGGTGCCGAATTTTGCCGCCACGCGGTCACGGGCGGCGGCAAGTTCGGCCTCGGTGAGGACCGAGGGCGTGGCCCCGTACCGGCCGCTGAAGACATCCATCATTGCCTCAACAATTTCCGTCCGGGCCAGCCCGGTCTGGCGCCGCAGCGGATCGACGCGCTTTTTGGCACTGGCGGTCCCCTTGTCCGAGAGTTTCTCCTTGCCGATCCGGAGGACCTCCACCATTTTGTCGGCGTCGATGTCATAGCTCATGGTGACGTGGTGCAGCATGCCGCCGTTGGCCAGCCGTTTCTGGGCGGCACCGCCGATCTTGCCCTGCTCCGTGGCAATGTCGTTGAGCGGCACGTAGAAGGCACTGATGCCGAGTTTCTTCAGTGCAGCCATGACCCAGGCGTCCAGGAAGGCGTACGAATCGGCGAAGCTGATGCCGTCCACAAGGGTCTGGGGCAGATACAGCGAGTAGGTGATGCAGTTGCCTGCTTCCATGAACATGGCTCCCCCACCGCTTATCCGCCGGACCACGCTGATGCCGTGGCGGGCCACGCCCTCGGGATGGACCTCGTTGCGGACCGACTGGAAACTGCCGATCACCACGGACGGTTCCTCCCAGTCCCAGAAGCGGAGGGTTGGATTGCGGCGCCCTGCCCCCACTTCCTCGGTGAGCACCTCGTCCAGGGCAACGTTAATGTGGGTCGGAAGGACCGAAGGCGCGATGACATTCCAGTGGTGGTCCGCCCAGCCGGTGGCCTTCGCCAGGGCCCTGCGGACGGCGACGGCCACGGCGTCGGCCGAAAACCCGAAGAGCACGGCGTCGTCGGGGAGGCCATCGGCCACGGCGGCGGAGATGTCCGCCGCTGCAGTCGTTTCCGGTAGTCCCGTCAGGGCGTGGTTGATGTCCAGCAGCGCTTCATCGGGTTCCAGGAAGAAGTCACCGCTGACGGAAACGTGCGCAAGGCGGCCCCCGACGACGTCGAAATCCACCACCACGAGCTTGCCGCCCGGGACCTTGTACTCACCGTGGCGCCGGCCGCCGTCGTCGTGAGTGCCGTCCGCCGCGCCGGTCTCAAAAGAAGGGAATGTCATGCATCCCATCCTGCCCCACCAACGCAAAAGCCCGCACCTTCCGGAATTCCGGAGGATGCGGGCTTTTCCAACTGCCTTGGGGAGAAGTTATTACTTCTTGCCGCCGAAGCCCTTGAAGCGAGCGTTGAAGCGCTCGACGCGGCCTGCGGAGTCCATGATGCGCTGCTTGCCCGTGTAGAACGGGTGGGACTCGGAGGAGATTTCGACGTCGATGACCGGGTAGGTGTTTCCGTCTTCCCATTCGATGGTCTTCTTGGAAGACACAGTCGACTTGGTCAGGAACTTGACGCCGGAAGCCAGGTCGTTGAAAACAACAGCTTCGTACTTCGGGTGAGTATTAGACTTCATAATTGGACCTTCGTTCGCACAACTGGATTTTGCCAGCTGCCAGGTATGAATGGGATGAAGGTGCGGAACAACATCAATAACATCAGGTGCCCGGACCAACACTCAATCCTAGCCTAAAGAGGCTCCCGGTACGAACCGGGGTCAGCCCTTCGGTCGGAGTTCCCAGAACGCGACGGCGGAAGCCGCCGCGACGTTGAGCGAATCGACTCCCGCCCGCATGGGAATCTTGACGGCGAGGTCCACGGCGGCGAGGGTCTCCGGGCTCATGCCCGCACCTTCGGTGCCCAGCACCAGGGCGAGCTTGTCCGGGTTGCGGGCGGCCAGTTCATCGAGGTCCACGGCATCTCCCGTGAGTTCCATGGCTGCCACCGTGAAACCCTGCTCCCGGAGGACATTGAGATCGTCCGGCCACGACTCCAGGCGGGCCCACGGAACCTGGAACACGGTACCCATGCTCACGCGGACACTGCGCCGGTACAGGGGGTCCCCGCACCGTGGCGAGACCAGCACGGCGTCCACGCCGAGGGCGGCTGCCGAGCGGAAGATGGCACCCACGTTCGTGTGGTCCACGATGTCTTCGAGGACCGCCACCCGGTGTGCACCGGCCAGGAGTTCGGGCAGCGGCACGGGTGCCGGGCGGTGCATGGCCGCCATGGCGCCGCGATGCAGGTGGAAACCGGTGATGTCTTCCAGCAGCGCGGCGCTGCCGACAAACACCGGGACGTCCGGGAACCGGTCAAAGACGTCGGTCAGGTCCTCCAGCCACTTCTCGGCAAGGAAAAAGGAACGCGGCCGGTGGCCGGCAGCGAGGGCGCGCCGGAGCACGCGCGAGGATTCCGCGATGTACATCCCCTCGGCGGGTTCCCGGACCTTGCGCAAGTGCACGTCCGTGAGCCGGGTGTAGTCGGACACCCGGGGATCATCAGCGGATTCGAGGTAGTGGAAAGTCACTGGAAGTCATTTCATCGGGACAGGTGATGCACCGGGGCAAGTGCCGGTCATTTGAACAGGTTCGCGATCATGAACCCCAGGGCCACGAGGCCCAATGCGAAGATGACGCCGCGCAGGACCGGTGGGGAAAGCCGCCGGCCCACCTTGGAACCGATGATGCCGCCGATGAGGGAACTCACCGCGATAATGCCCACAACCGGCCAGTTGATGCGCCCGAATGCGAACAGCAGATAAGACGCCGCCGCCACGATGTTCACCCCGAGGACCAGGATGTTCTTCATGGCGTTGGCGTTCTGGATGGTTCCCGTCATGAACACGCCCAGGATGCCCACCAGGAGGATGCCCTGCGCGGCGACGAAGTAGCCGCCGTAGACGCCGGCCAGGTACACCAGGACGATCAGGAGCACGCCGTGGCGTTTGTCGTTGATCGCGTGCTCGGGGTTCGCCTCCCGGTTCCGCACCCACTGCTGGAGCCGGGGCTGGAAGACCACCATCAGCAGGGCGAGCACAATCAGGGCAGGTGCGGCGTAGTGGAACACCTTCTCCGGCAGGTGCAGCAGCAGCCAGGCGCCGCTGATGCCGCCCAGCAGGGATGCCGGCAACAGCCGAAGAAACTGCTTGCCGCGCCCCGCAAGTTCTTTCCGGTACCCCCAGGCGCCCGCGGCATTCCCCGCCACCAGCCCCATGGCATTGCTGATGGATGCTGTCACCGGGGCGATGCCCAGGGCAATCAGCACGGGGAACGTGACCAGGGTGCCCGAACCCACAACACTGTTGATGGTTCCGGCCCACAGCCCCGCGAAGAAGATGAAGACGCCGTTGAGTAACTCCACGCTCGGAAGGCCAGCCGGGTCAGCGGCGTGCGGTGGCGGCGTAGCGTCCCGCGTTGACCGTGACGTCGAGCGGCAGGCCGAAGGTCTCGCTGAGGTGCTCGGAAGTCAGGACGTCGGCAATGGGGCCGGCCGCCACAACGCCGGCATCGCGCATCAGCATCGCGTGGGTGAAGCCCGGCGGAACTTCCTCGAGGTGATGGGTCACCAGGACAATGGCCGGGGCAGTTTCGTCGCGTGCCAGTTCACTGAGGCGGTGCACCAGGTCCTCGCGGCCGCCGAGGTCCAGCCCTGCCGCGGGCTCGTCCAGGAGAAGCAGTTCCGGGTCTGTCATCAGGGCGCGGGCAATCTGGACCCGCTTCCGTTCGCCTTCGGACAGGGACGCGAAAGCGCGGTTGAGGAGCGGACCCATCCCCCACTCGTTCAGGAGCCGGAATGCACGGCGTTCGTCGTCCTTCTCATAGCCTTCGCGCCAGCGTCCGGTCACCCCGTAAGCGGCCGTGACCACAACGTTGAGCACCTTCTCCTGCTCGGGAATCTGGTTGGCAAGGGCCGCCGAGGACAGGCCGATGCGGGGCCGGAGTTCAAAGACGTCAACAGCCCCCAGCATCTCTTCCAGGATGCCAGCCATCCCGCTCGTGGGGTGGAGCCGTGCCGCCGCAATCTGGAGCAGAGTGGTCTTGCCCGCGCCGTTGGGTCCGAGGATTACCCAGCGTTCGCCTTCTTTGACCTGCCAGTCCACTTTGTTGAGGAGCGTTTTGGCTCCGCGGACAACGCTGACGGCAGCCATTTCAAGAACATCACTCATAGGAGTAGACACTAGGACAAAACACGGTGCGACTGATAACTGATACACCACGCGCGGAGCCTGCACCAGGGCGGAACGAAACGAATTCGGGTGCCGGGAGTGCGCTGGCTAAGATTGCAGCCATGAGTTCGAACGTGACTGCGGTCAGCTACGGCGTCAAAATGTCCCCTCCGGAACTGGAACACCTCCGTTCCCTGCTGACCGGAGCAGGCGCTTCCTTCGCCGCAGAATCCCGCAGCGGCGACCACCGCTTCGAGGTGTACACGGTGGATTTCTCCGTGGAATCCGGCACCGCTGCCGAGATCGCCGCGCTGCGCCATGACGTGGCGTCTGCCGGCTTCACCGGGATGGACACGGCGATCGTCCCGGCACCCCTCCGGGAGGCGCCCCGCAAGTTCCTCATCATGGATGTTGATTCGACGCTCATCCAGCAGGAGGTCATCGAACTGCTGGCCGCCTACGCCGGGAAGAAGGAAGAGGTCACGGCGGTCACGGAAGCTGCCATGCGCGGCGAGCTGGACTTCGCCCAGAGCCTGCACGCCCGGGTGGCCGTGCTCGCTGGCCTGCCCGCCGCCGTCGTCGATTCCGTACGGGCCGAGGTGAAACTCAGTGAGGGTGCAGCGGAACTGGTGGCGGCGTTCAAGGCGGCAGGTCACGCCGTGGCAGTCGTTTCGGGCGGTTTCAACCAGATCCTCCGCCCCATCGCGGAAGACCTTGGGATGGATCACTGGATCGCCAACGAGCTGGAAATTGTCGACGGCGCGCTGACGGGCAAAGTGCTGGGCGCGGTCATCGACCGTGCGGCGAAGGAGAAGTACCTCCGCGAGTGGGCTGCGGCCGAGGGCATTCCCCTTGAGCACACCATCGCCGTGGGCGACGGCGCCAACGACCTGGACATGCTTGGAGCCGCCGGAATCGGGGTGGCCTTCAACGCCAAACCGGCGGTGCGCGCAGTCGCGGACGCAGTGGTCAACATGCCCTACCTGGACGCCGTGCGGCACATCGCCGGGGTCTGAGGCATTAACCGGTTGAGGCACTAACCGCGAGATGGCACGTCGCGGCAATGTTCCTCGGAACGATTGCCGCGACGTGCCATCTCGGCGGACTGGCGCTGAGGGTCCTAGCCTGCCTGGCCGGTGCTCTTGCCGAAGTAGTCGGCGCCGCCGGCGTACTCGGTGTGGCCGGTTTCGACGTCGGCAGTCACCATCTTGGCGATTTCCGCGGCAAACTCGGCCACGGAGTACAGCTTGCCGGCCTCGGCCCGGCGGGCCTCGATGGCGCCCGGGTTGGAGCGGTCAAGCAGCGTGGCCGTAACGGTTCCTTCGATCATGTCGCCGGAAACCACCACGAAGGAAATGCCCTTTTCTGCAAGGTTCGGGATGAGGGCGCGCAGGGCATCCTCTCCGGCGCGCTTGCTGCGTGCCACCGGCTCGTATTCCGGCATCGTGGGGACTGAATCGATGAAGTGGGCCTGGTGGCTGGTGACAAACACCACGCGGGAGCCTTCACGCATCAGCGGCACGGCAGCGTTGAGCATGTTGACCTGGGCATCCCGGTTCAGCTTCAGGGCGTAGCCCTCTTCCATGCCCGACTCCATGCCGCCGGAGGCGTTGAGGACGAGGACATCGAGTGAGCCGAAGTTCTCCATGGCCGCGCTGGCCAGCGCCTGGACACCTTCCTGCGTGGTGAGGTCGGCGCCGACCGCTGCGGCACGGCCTCCGGCGGCCTCGATCTCGGCCACAACCTTATTGGCGCGCGGCGCCTTCTGACGGTAGTTCACCACGACGGCGGCACCCTCGGCAGCGAGGAGCTTGGCAACATCAGCGCCGATCCCCCTCGATGAACCGGTCACAATGGCAGTCTTGTTGTCCAGCAATCCCATTCGAGCTCCTTTGTTCCAAACGTCCAAAATCTGTCGGTCTGCCATCCATCATGCCAGCGGATGGGAAGAATCCAGTTGTTCAACGTCAACAAAGAAGCGGATCCGGGATAGTTGCGGTGAGGCGCATGCCGTTGCCGGGCCGCGCGGGCCGGCGTAGGCTCGCCGCCATGACAGCCAAGGGCCTCCCGTCCGGTGCCGCACCATGACCCGGGGCGCTGCCGGTAAGTCCACCCCGGAGGAGGTCTTCCGCGGTTCCCCGCTGGGCCTGGAGCTGCTGCGGCGGGTGGAGGGCATCCTGGCGGCGTACCCGCCGTCGACCATGAACGCTACAAAAAGCCAGGTGGCGTTCCGCGGACGGCGCGGTTTTGCCTACCTGTGGTGGCCGGCCAGGTACATCAGGTCCGACGTGCCCGCCGTTCTGTCGATAGCGTTGCCGCGACGCATCGATTCGGCCCGGTTCAAGGAAGTGGTCAGCCCGGCGCCCGGCGTGTGGATGCACCATCTGGAGCTGCGCTTCCTTTCCGACCTCGACGACGAGGTGGCCGAGTGGCTTGGCGAAGCCCGCCGGGAAGCGGGGTGACTGCCTCCTCCGATGTTGCGCGGCCAGCTTAGCCTCGATCCACCGGTCGGTTTGAGGTTGTAGCGGCGGTTTAAACGGAGAATGCCTGTCGGATCGGGAAAAA
>NZ_JARCCY010000071.1:0-17006 GCF_039907775.1 Arthrobacter sp. CC3 | reverse complement strand
AGGGGCCTTCGGCCGTCCAACGTTCGCCATACCCCATTCTATAATTACGAAGCGAATTTCAGACGCAGGACACTAGATGGAGTATTCCGGAGCGGCCCAGACCACAACTTCAGGGTGCTCGTAGAACCGGTAGCCCTGGCCGCGGACGGTGCGCACGGTGTTGGCGAGGCGGCCCAGCTTGGAGCGGAGGCGGCGGATGTGGACGTCGATGGTCCGCTCGTTGGGAACCTCTTCGGCGTTGCGCCACAGGCCCTCGAGGAGTTCGTCGCGGCCCACGGTGCGGGTGCCGTTCTCCACGAGGTAGTTGAGGAGCTCGAACTCCTTGAACGTGAGGTTCAGGGATTCGCCGTCGAGGTGGACCTCGCGGCGGGCCAGGTCGATGAGGACGCCGGACGGACGGGGATCCTGCGGCTGCGGCAGCCGGGTGGTTTCGGTGCGCTGGCGGGAGTTGACGGTGGGGTCACCGAAGGTGGACCGCACGACGTCGAGCGCGGAACCCGGGGCGCTGGCAGGGGCAACCGCCACCGCGGCGTAGCTCTCCGCGCCGGAGACGAGGGACTGGGCGTAGGCGCGGATTTCCTGGGCAAGCTTGGCAATTGAGGTGCCGGCTGCTGCGGCGGTTTCCTCATCGATTCCCATGTAGAGCACAAATCCACGGGCAACATTTTCGTTGGCGACGGGGCGGACGGCGCTGCCGTTGGCCGGGGCGATCACCGGGGTGGGCGCCGTCTGGGGAGCGGACTCGGCGGCGGGAACAGCGCGGAGCTGGCCGTACGAGTTCGGGTTGTAGCCCTGCGGCGCATAGCCGGGGGCCGGGAAGCTGTTGCCGGGGGCTGCCGGGGCGAACGCCGGACGGGCACCGAAGCCCTGGCGGAGGCCGGAAGGCTGGCCGCCCTTGTTGGCGTTTCGGACGGAGATGTGGACGTATCCAGATGCAACTGACATGGAATGCTTACCTCAATGTGAATGGCCGTCATCGCGGCTCGAATGCTGGCTTTCCCCGCAATGAGATCTGGGGAGGGGCGCCCGACGCTGGGCTAGGGGCGAATGCCTAAAAACTTCTCGGGGTGGGAAAGTTAGGCGTGCATTCGACAACAGCGCATGTCTTCGCCAGCGGGTGGGCTGGTCCAGGATTCTGCGGCTGCAGGTGCTGTTGAGTTCTTGTTCACAATTGAAGTGTGCAACGTAACAATGAAAACTTGCAAGTAACAATGGACGGAATCGTCCGCATCGTGAGACAAAAGCCCACATTGTGGCCCAAATCACGATTCTGAAATGCCAATAAAATAACAGGTGTTTTTCAGAACGATCGATCAGAATTCCCGAAATTCCGAATTTTCTTCTTCAAAACGAACCTTTTCGGCACAAAAATTCAGCCCGTACCGTATTGCTGAAATACCAACGCTCCCTTGTGGCACATGTCCAGCCCCTGGCCGGGCCCAGCAGAAAAATTCCTGCCCGCGCAGCATGCCAGGTCAGTTTGACTGCCCGGCGAGCGTCGCGGCCACCAGCTGGACGGACTCCGCCGGGAAGCTGTCACCATCCTTTGCGGCAACTATCCTTACCATGGCGCCGGACACGATATCGGCCACGGTCAGTGTGCTGGCGGACGTCCCGCCAGCCTGTTGACGCCGTTGTTGCTGATTGCTCACCGCCACGTCCGAATCCAGTGAATAGGTGCGGCTGAACCCGTCGGTGCTCTTGACAGTCACGGCGCCGGAACTGATCTCCGTGACCGTCCCCTGCTGTTCAACTTTGGTGACGTAGGCGCCGTCCTGGAGGATGACGTACTCGGAGTGGACGGCGGCAGATACTCCGCTGCCCATTCCACCGAGGCCTTCCGGGGCGAAGTTTCCGGGACCGCCGCCCTGGGCCGGCATCCCGCCGTCGGCAAACCCGCCCTGCGCCCCGCCACGGGCGCCCGGCAGCGTTTCCTGCAGTGCGCCTGCGTCGGCCGTGCCGTCGGCGGCGTCGGCCGACGCGGAACTGGTCGTCAAGGCATAGATTCCCACGCCGGCCCCGCCCGCAAGGACAGCCGCCGCTCCGGCCACTACCACCCCGCGCTTCATGGTCCACGGTTTCGAAGTGCCGTCCGGGGCAGGCCAGCCGCCGGGCTGTCTGGGCGAGCCCCATCCGGCCGCCGGCGGGAAACCGGAGCCAGCGGCCGACGACGGCGTTCCCCACCCACCGCCCTGCCCGCCACCCGCGGGGCTGCTGGCAAGGCCGCGCACAGCGCCGGCATCCTGAAGCGGCTTGCCTTCCGTTGTCCCGTCAGCATCGCTCTCCGGTACAGGCGTGGGGTGGTTGTTGTTCATGGCGTTCTCCTGGGGCAGGGGGCTTGGTCCACTCCAGACTCCGAAGGGTTCCTGTGCGGGGCCTGTGCGGGACAAGAGGTCAAGCTGTGACCTTTCCAATGCCCCTTTCCGCCTCGCGAAGGCGGCCGATCCGCACCGGTCGGCCAGACAAGGGCCCGTCCGCGCGTTCAGCTCGCTAGGCTGGGATTCACAGCTGGCACACAGGATCCCCATAGCGCCGGCTCAACCGCAGATCGGAGAGTTGTCCCATGGCCACTTCGCACTCCATGACTAACAACCTTCCCCAGCTCACCCACCCGGACGGCTCCCCCATCCGGGCTTTGGTGGTGGACGACGAACCCAGCCTCTCCGAGCTTATGAGCATGGGCCTGCGGATGGCAGGCTGGTCCGTAGCCGTCGCGGGAGACGGTCCCGAAGCCGTGAAGCTGGCCAAGGAGTTCCGCCCGGATGTCCTGGTGCTGGACGTGATGCTCCCGGGGTTCGACGGCGTCGAGCTGCTCACCAGGATCCGCGCCTTCGCGCCGGAGGTGCCTGCGCTCTTCCTGACGGCGAAGGATGCCGTCCAGGACCGCATCCTCGGCCTGGCCGCCGGCGGCGACGATTACGTCACCAAGCCCTTCAGTATGGAAGAGGTGCTCCTCCGCCTGCACCGGCTGGTCCAGCGCTCCGGGGTGGCCGCCATGGACACCGCCGAACTGGTGGTGGGCGACCTCGTCCTCAACATCGACACTCGTGAAGTGACCCGCGCCGGCGAGGAACTGCAGCTGACGGCCACGCAGTTTGAACTCCTCCGTTACCTCATGGAAAACCCCAAGCGCGTGGTCAGCAAGGCCCAGATCCTGGACCGTGTGTGGGACTACGACTTCGGCGGCCAGGCCAATATCGTGGAGCTCTACATTTCCTACCTGCGCAAGAAGGTGGATGCCACGCACCCGCCCATGATCCACACCGTCCGCGGCGCAGGCTACGTCATCAAACCGGCGGATTGAGGTGCCCACGCTTTCCGGCGAGATCCGCAAGGACCGCCGCCGCTGGCTCGATCCGTCCACGTGGCACCTCCGCACCCGGCTGGTGCTGGTGGCCATGGCGTTGCTGGTGGCCATCTGCGGCGCCATTGGCCTGTTCAGCTACGCGTCCATGGATTCCTTCCTGACCAAGCAGCTCGACGATCGCTTAAGCCAGGCCTCAAGGCTCTCCAACGAAGCGGGCAGGCCACGGCTCGGCAACCCGGCCGGCAGGCCCGACCCGCTGGAGGGCAAGGGCCAAGGAATCGGAACCCTCATTGCCCGGATCGACAACGGAAATGTCAGCACCGCCGGGTTCCTGGCCAACGACGCCACGACCGCATCGCTCTCGGCCGAGGACGACCAGGTCCTGTTGGCCCTCCGGCACGACGCAAGCCCGGTTGACCGGACACTGTCCACCGGCTCCTACCGCCTGGTTGCCGTGGAAGCGCAGTACGGGGACGTGATTGTCACCGGGCTCCCCCTCGATGAAAAGCAAAACACGCTCAACTCTCTGGTGTGGACCATGGTGATCGTGTCGATGGGAGGGCTGGTCCTGATCGGCCTGGCCGGAACGGTCCTCATCCGCCGCACCATGAAACCGCTCGAGCAGCTGTCTGAGGTGGCCACGCAGGTTTCGAACATGCCGCTCGACGCCGGCGAAGTGGCACTGGCGGTCCGGGTACCGCCGTCGAACGCGCACCCCGGAACTGAAGTGGGCAGCGTTGGCCACGCCCTCAACCTCATGCTGGACAACGTGTCCAAGGCACTCGAGGCCCGGCAGCAGAGTGAGACGAAGGTGCGCCAGTTCGTGGCGGACGCTTCGCACGAGCTACGCACGCCGCTCACTGCCATCCGCGGCTACACAGAACTGATGCGGATGACCGAGGACTTCACGCCTGACGGCAAGAAATCGCTCGCCAGGGTACAGAGCCAGTCGGAACGGATGACCACCCTGGTGGAGGATCTCCTGCTGCTGGCACGGTTGGACGAAGGCCAGCCGCTCAAGATCAGCGACGTGGACCTGACGCAACTGGTGGTGGAAACCGTCAGCGACGAGAAGGTCATGGCGCCGGACCGCGTCTGGCAGCTTGAACTGCCGGACGAGCCCGTTGTGGTCCGCGGCGACGCCAAGCAGCTGCACCAGGTGCTGGCCAATCTCCTCTCCAATGCCCGCAAGCACACGGACCCCGGAACCACCGTGGTCACCGGCGTGATGCGGTCCGCCGACGGCAGTGCCGTGGTGACCGTGACGGACAACGGTGCGGGGATACCGCCGGAGTTCGTCGACCGGGTCTTTGCCCGCTTTGCCAGGGCGGACGCCGCCCGCACCAGTCCGGCCCGCTCCGCTTCAGGTGCGGGCGCCGGCGGCGCAGCCGCGTCCGAAGGAACCAGCGGACTGGGCCTGTCGATCGTGCAGTCCATCGTGGAAGCGCACGGCGGAACCGTCGAGGTAAATTCCCGCCCGGGCCGCACCGAGTTCGCCCTCCGCCTGCCCTGCGAGCCGCCGGCAGCCTAACTCCGGTTCCAGAGCGGCGAGCCAGCCGTTCCGGCGCAAGTCAACGCGCCGCCGTCGTGATCCTCGTTACCGAAATGTGACTTAAGCGCGATACTCCTGTACCGTTTTTAGAGTGCGGCCACCGTTCTAGCCGCATATCCGGATGGACGCCAAACTCTGCCGCTACCCGGATTTCCTCATGATTAGGCAGAGGCGGGGGACCCAGGTCTCCGGGCATCTTGCACAGCCGCCCTCGGGGTGAAGCCGACACGTGAAGTTCCGTGCGGCCGGATGACCTCATCCGAACCCGACAGCTAACTCCGCCGGCATCGAGAGGCAACCATGACTAAATCCACGCTAGAAGTACGTCCGGAGCGCGCTTCCGACGAGTCCAAGACGCCTGCGGAACGTTCGCGCCACCGCGCCGAGCCAGCCACCACCGCATCCCCATTGGCCCGGCTTGCTGCCGGACTGCAGGGTTCCGGCCGCCGCGCCGCTGTAGTAGCCACGGCCTGCGCCGTCCTGATCGGAGTCGGCGCCGCCGGCCAGGCTTCAGAACCTGCAGCCCCGGCTACGTCTGCAACCGGCGAAGCCAGCGCCGCAACCGCAAACGCCGAGTCGAAGCTCGCGTTCGAAAAGATCCTGGTATCGGCCATGCCCGCCCCGGCGTCCGTCAGCCTGGCAGCTCAGTCGTCCGACGTGCAGCCGGCACCGGAGGAGAAGTCCGCACCGGAAGCACCGGCACCCGCGCCTGCACCCGCACCTGCTGCGGCCCCGGCACCGGCTCCTGCCCCGGCACCGCCAGTAGCCGTGGACGACCCCGCAGCTGCCCAGGCGTACGCCGCCTCGCAGCTCGGTACCTACGGCTGGGCGGCCGACCAGATGCAGTGCCTGACCACCCTGTGGACCAAGGAATCCGACTGGAAGACCACAGCCACGAACGCCAGCAGTGGCGCGTACGGCATTGTCCAGTCCCTGCCGGCCGAAAAGATGGCCAGCGCCGGATCCGACTACCTGACCAACTTCCGTACCCAGATCAATTGGGGCTTGAACTACGTGAAGGAACGGTACGGTTCCCCCTGTGGCGCCCTGAACTTCCACTACGCCAACAACTGGTACTAAGCCGGCGCACCCTCGCCGGACTTGGTCCGCATGAGCCGAAGGCCCCGAATCCACGCGATTCGGGGCCTTCGGCTGTTTTGCGGGATTTGGCTCCCCCCGTTCCCGGGGCCACAAGGTTTTCACAAGGTTGTGGAGTGACTCTGGGTCGCCGCCGCTTTCCATCGTCTTCCAAGCGGCGGCCGGCCCCCGGGCCGTCGTCAAGATGCAGGGAGCACAACAATGAAAAAATGGTTAGTTCCGACGGCCGTCCTGGCCTCAATCTTCGCGGCTGCCGCGCCGGCCGTTGCTGCCCCTTCCGGCCCGCCGATCACTGTGGACGGACCCGCTTCATTCATGAACTGTGGTTTTCTCGTCACCGGTGAAGTCACCGGTAAGGCCAAAAACATCACGACTCCCTCAGGGGACATCATCAGCACTTCTCCCGGGCTGAAGATCACCCTGACGGGGCCAAACGGAAAGCCCCTGAAATTGGTCATCACCGGAGTCCTCTTCTTTTCGTTCCCCAGCGAGAATGTGGTCGAAGTGAGAGCGACCGGCAATAACCTCCTCCAACTCCCCTCCCCTGACGGGCTCGTCCTCACGCGGGGGAATGTCAACTTCTCCGTGGACTCCGACGGCAACGAATTGCGGAGATTCTCCGGGGCCGGCACGGCAACGAACATCTGCTCGCTGTTGGGGCCCTGACGCACCATCCGCGGCGGCGGTGCGTCCACCAATGACGGTGGGCGCACCGCCGCCGTCTCCTTGCCCGTTTCCAGACAACGGCAAAATCCCACAGGAGCTGCACAGCTTTGGCCTAAATCCTTCATATCCGCCGGTCGCATAGTGGAACCATGACGCTCACTGACCAGGCCGCGGGATCCATACTCCAACCGCAATCGCAGCCGCGGGCCGTCGTCGATCTTCCGTCCGGCAGCGTTTCGCCGCCCGCAACGGGGCAGACCCGCCGCGCACCCATCGACGCCAGAACCCCGGGGGATGCAGGAACTGCCCTCCCCGTTCTTGATGTGGTCATCCCTGTCTACAACGAGGAGCGGGACCTGGAGCGATCCCTGCGGCACCTGCACGCTTATCTGCTCGGCAGCTTCCCGCACGCGTTCCGGATTACCGTGGCCGACAACGCCAGCACCGACGGCACGCTCAAAGCAGCTGAACGCATAGCCCGTGAGCTCCGCGAAGTCACCGTGGTCCGGCTGCCCGCGAAGGGGCGCGGCAACGCCCTTCGCAGCGTTTGGCTGGCGTCGCCGTCACCCGTTCTTGCCTACATGGACGTGAGTCTTTCCACGGACCTCGCTGCGCTGGCGCCGTTGGTGGCGCCTCTCATGTCCGGGCACTCCGATCTGGCCATCGGAACCCGGCTGGCGCGCGGTTCCCAGGTGGTCCGCAGCCCCTGGCGCGAGTTCATTTCACGCGGATACAACCTCCTGCTGCACACGCTGATGGGTGCACATTTCAGCGATGCGCAGTGCGGGTTCAAGGCAATTCGCGCAGACGTGGCCCGCCGCCTTCTTCCGCACACCGCGGACAACGAGTGGTTTTTCGACACCGAGCTGCTGATCATGGCGGAAAGATGCAGACTCCGCGTGCACGAGGTACCGGTTGACTGGACGAGCGGTGCCGACGCGGGCGTGGACCTGGTGCAAACGGCCATCGCAGACCTCCGCGGCATGGGCCGCCTGACCCGCGACCTTGCGACGGGCCGCATTCCGGTACGGGAGCTTCGCGCCGATCTCGCCCGGGTTTAGGTCCCTTTACTGCGACGGCTACGCTTCCCTGAGCCACGCCATGGCTGCCTTGGGGCAGGTGAAATAGCGCGTTGGGGCGGCAGGAGCGTTAATGCTGAGGAAGAAATTGGCCATGGCCCGGTCCACCGGGGACGATCCGAGGAGCGCCACCCTTGCCACGGTGCTGGGACTGGCAAAGACCCGCCGGGCCCCGCGGCTCATGGACGCCGTCGCGGCCATATCCACCAGCATCGGAAATGACCGGCCGCCGCTCAGGTCGTTGACAGCCGCCATGACAGCCAGGGCAGCTTCCTCGCAAATAGCCAGGCCTGGAATCCATTGCACATGCAAAACTCCGGTGCGCAGCTGAACGATACCTCTATTGCCGGCAATCGGGATTTCGGTCATCCTATCCCCCCAAGATAGTTTCAGACGTCCCTCCCGAGACTACTGGACCGAAAACCGGTTTGGGGTCAGAACCGGAAGGAAATCCTCCTGGCACCGGAATCGTCCACGTCCGTGGTCACGGACACGCCGGAGTAGTCCGCAAGGTGCAGAACGCCGTCCGGCAGGGGGCCGGTGTTGGGCCCGATGGCAACGGTCCGGATCCCGGCGGCCAGCCCGGCCGCAATGCCAGCTGGGGCATCCTCAAAGACCAGCGCGTCGGCCGGGTCCACCCCGAGCAGTTCGGCGGCCCGGAGGTAGCCTTCCGGGTGCGGCTTGCCCCGGGTGACAAGGTCGGCCGTGACGGCGGTGGCCGGCATGGCCAGCCCGGCTGCGCCCATCCGGATATCGGCAAGGATCCGGTCGGCGGAAGTCACCAGCGCCACGGCATCCGCCGGGAGGCTGCGCAGAAGTTCAGCGGCCCCGGGCAAGGCGACAATGCCTTCCGTCCGGACCCGCTCCATGGCGCCCAGTTCCTCGGTCAGTGCCACCACGTCGGTGCCGGCGGGAGCAAACCGGCGCACCGTGTCCCCTGCCTGCACGCCGTGCGAGGTGCGGAGGATCTCGGCGATGTCCAGTCCGTAACGGGCCGCAAACTCGCCCCATACCTGCTCCACAATCGCCGTGGAATCAACCAGGGTGCCGTCCATGTCGAAAAGTACGGCTCTGGCAGAAACAGTGGAGACCGACGACGCGGCGATGGGCGATACGGCGGCGTCTGGGTGGAAGCTCATGCGTCCATCCTGCCCCACGCCGGGGCGGCGAAGGATTTTGTGACTTAGCCGTTCGGCCTTTGGGGGAGGTACTGCACCGCCCACTTGTTGCCGTCCGGGTCCGCGAAGTACACGAAGTGGCCCCAGTCCTGGACGTCGATGTCGCTGACGTCGACGCCATTGTCCTTGAGCTGCTTGTGCGCGGCCTGAATGTCACTGACCACGACCTGCAGGCTCGGGGCGCTGCCGGGAGGGGCATCGTTCAGGCCCTCGCCAATGGCGATGGAACAGGCCGATCCCGGCGGGGTCAGCTGGACGAAGCGGATGCCTTCCGTGGGCCGCTCGTCGTAGTCAGCATTGAAGCCCACCTTGTTGACGTAAAAATCCTTGGCCCGGTCCACGTCGGACACAGGGACAAACACCAGTTCAAGTTTCCAGTCCATGGGCCACAGGCTAGCTGCGGCCGCCGAAAACCGGAAGGGGGCAATCGCTTCGCGAGAACGTGGGTGCGGGCCGGGGGCTGCGTTTCGGAACGCCGCCCCCGGCCCGCACCCACGAAGTGAAGAACCAGCTCTGCCGTTAGCCGGCGATGCCGTAGAGGCGGTCGCCTGCGTCCCCGAGTCCGGGCACGATGTAGGACTTCTCGTTTAGTTTCTCGTCAATGGATGCCAGCACGATGGTCACGTTCGCGTCCGCGAGTTCTTCCTCCAGCTTGGCCAGGCCCTCCGGCGCTGCCAGCAGGCAGATGCACGTGACGTCCGAGGCGCCGCGCTTGAAGAGGAACTTGATGGCTTCGCGCAATGTACCGCCAGTGGCGAGCATGGGGTCCAGGACAAAGATCTGCCGGTCCGTCAGGTTCTCCGGCAGGCGCTCCGCATACGTGATGATGTCCAGGGTTTCCTCGTCACGGGCCATGCCCAGGAAACCGACCTCGGCCGTGGGCACAAGCTTGGTCATGCCCTCGAGCATGCCGAGGCCGGCGCGGAGGATGGGGACCACCAGGGGCGTGGGCTTGGTGAACGCGGTGCCGACGGTGGTGCTGACGGGCGTTTCGATGGTCACGGGCTCGGTGCGGACGTCCCGGGTTGCCTCATAGGCGAGAAGGGTGACGAGTTCCTCGGTGAGCTGCCGGAAGACCGGAGAAGGGGTGTTCTTGTCCCGCAGAACGGTGAGCTTGTGAGCGACCAGCGGGTGGTCCACGACGAGTGTGCGCATGCGTCAAAACTATCACCCGGAGGTGGTGTCCCGGCCCCGCGATCCACGGGGCTCCTCCGGATGGCCCTCGCCCCGGTGGGCGCTGCGGTGGGCGCCAAGTTCCTCCCGAAGCACCGGGTGGTCGAACGTCGGGGCGGGCCCGGCATGCTCGCGGTGCCGCATCACGTGGAAGAGCCTGTGGGCTAGGATCACGATTCCCACCCAGGCGAGGCCCAGGAGCCACCCGGCGATGACGTCGGTCAGCCAGTGATGGCCGAGGAATACCCGGCTCAGACCCATGGCAATGATGAAGATCGAACCAGCCGTGATGATGGACACCCGCGCCACGGTCCGCTGGATCTGCAGGCAGGCCAGATAGACCACCAGTCCGATCACGACAGTGGTGTTGAGTGTGTGCCCGCTGGGGAACGAGGGCGAGGATTCATAGGGCGGAACAGCGTCTGCATGGTCCGGCCGGGTGCGGCCAAAGAGTTTCTTGCCAAAGGTGGTCGCGGAGACCGAAACAGCGGCGGCGCCGCCCACCAGGATGAGGGGCCGCCAGGTGCGCCCCGCCCACGTCAGCCACGCAGTCAGGATGCTGCCGACGATCGGCATCCCGATCCCGCCGCCGATATTGGTGAAGGCCGTGACGGCGGAATTGAGCCAAGGGGTCCGGAGGTCCTCAGAGAGCGCCAGCGCAGGCTTGTCCAGGTTGGCCAGGCCAGCGTCGTCCACCACGTTGTCGTAAACTTCGGCGCCCATCACTGCCAGCGCCACCACGATCACGCCGCCAATCAGCATGGTGATCCAGAGGGCTGCGTACGGCACAACCCACCGCCCCCACCGGTCGGTAATGCGGTCAGTCAAGGTTTTCACTGCGTCTCCCGAGCTTATCCGTCGTCTGCGCCTGCCGTATCTTCGAAACTATCATTGAGCCATGACTTCCCCGGAGCCGCGCCATGCCCAATGGATGGGCCTTGCCCTCGCCGAGGCACGGCGCGCGCTGGGCACCGAAGACGTGCCCATCGGCGCCGTCGTGATCGGTCCTGACGGCGAAGTCCTGGGTACAGGGAGGAACGAACGGGAGGCGCACGGTGATCCCACCGCGCACGCCGAGATGGTGGCTATCCGCGAGGCAGCCGCCCGGCTCCAGTCGCTGGGACAGGCAACCGGCGGCGGAGGCGACGGCTGGCGGCTGGCGGACTGCACCCTCGTAGTGACCCTGGAGCCCTGTGCCATGTGCGCCGGCGCGATCGTCCTGGCCCGGATTCCACGGGTGGTGTTCGGGGCATGGGACGAGAAGGCAGGGGCTGCGGGATCCGTGTTCGACATCCTTCGCGAACGCCGCCTCAATCACTGGGTTGAGGTCTACGCCGGAGTCCGCGAGCAGGAGTGCGCCACCCTGCTCCGGGATTTCTTCGCCGGACACCGGCAGGTCAGCTAGCCGGCATTTGCCGCGTCCAGGGCGTCAATCCGCTCCTGCCGCGACGCCGGCGAGTCGAGGCTGAAGGCACGGAAATCACCCAGGTCCGCGCGGATCCAGGACTCCACGTCCTCGATCCGCTGCAGCACGCCGGGCGTGGGGCCGGCGAACAGCCAGTGGGCGATCCGCTGCCCCGCGGGATCGTACTGCCAGAGCCCAATGATCCGGCCGCGGTCCAGGATCGGGTGGTCCGGCAGGTCTGCCTGCTGCGCCAGGGTTGCGCCGAGCAGTTCCGCATCCCCGTCGCCGCCCGCGAACAATTCCCCGGCGTTCCGCCGCTGCATGACGAGCGAGTCCGTCCCGGCGAGGAGCTGGATTTGTTCCTCCGCCGGGACCTCGAAAGCGGCGAGGCGCTCGACGTCGTCGGGCAGCATCCACAGCGCTTCGCCCCTGGCGGCAGGGTGGACGGCGGGCAGCTCCACTGCGCCAACGGCGGCCAGCGCCGCTTTGCTCTGGGCGACCGTGAACCCGGAGAACCACTGCGACTGCTTGAGCGTGGCGCCGCCGGTCCAGCCCAGGTACTTGCGAATCAGCTCAGTGCGGGCGGAATCGATGTCCAACGGGCTGGGCGGCAGGTCCCAGAGAGTGTAGGCGTAGCGCTGCTGGTCGAGGCGTCCGTTGGCGGGGACGCGGCGGATCCGGCCGTCGCGCTGGAGCAGGCCAAGGGCGGTGGGGAGGGTGGTGGATACACCCTGCCTCTTCCCTTCCTCGCCCAGGCTCCGTACGGAATCACCCAGTTCGTCCTTGAGCTGCTTGGGATCCAGCGGACGGCCAGCGTCTGCCAGGGCATGCAGCACCTGCTCCTCGAGCAGCATGAGTTCAGCGCGGTCCACCCCCAGCCTGCCAAGCACTTTGAACACCTCGGCGGACACCTTGCCCAGCTGCAACGCCCAGGCGAAGTCCTCGGAGCCCAGGATGTAAGTGCACCCGCGTGCGCTGGGGAGTTCGGAGATCCGCAGCGCCAGGACGTCAGCATCAACCTGTTCGCGGCGGATTCCGGCACGGGCGAACAACGTGAGGTAGGGGTTGGCGCCGCCCAGGGAACGTGCCCAGCCGGCCCTGGCCAGCACCCCTGCAGGGCTCTCGCCGGCGAGGCTGCCGTCGAGTCCTTGCCGGTGCCAGGCCCAGGCGCGGAGGCGTTCCGCGGTGAGCGTCCGTGCAGGCGGAGTCTCGACAGTGAGCGGCTCGCTGGTCATAGCGGCCATTGTCCATCAGCCGGTGCGTCAACGGAATGAGGAGGGACCATTCAATTTCCGGGTGCCTTTGAGGCAATGGCGTCCAGCACGATCCTGGCCGTGACGTCCCAGCCCGGCAGCCGTGTCCGCGCAGCCAGCGCCGCGTCATGCCAGCGGGAGCGAAGCCCGGGATTCGTCAGCCAGGTGCGCAGGGCAGATTCCAGCGGGGCGGGGTCCGTGCCGAGCACGACGGCGGCGCCCGGCAGGGCGGGCGGGCCGCCGGCGTCGGGAGCTTCCGATCCGGCGGGCGACCCCGCCGCGAGCGCTTCGACAGCGCCGGTGCCGTCCCGGACCACTGCCGGGATCCCGCGGGCCAGGGATTCGGTGACCACCATCCCGTACGCTTCCGCCTGTGAAATGAGCAGGCTGAGATCCGCCCGGTCCCACTCCGCGTCGAGAGTCTGCCCGCTGAGCTCCCCACGGACAGAGACCCGGTCCGTGAGCCCCAGCCTGATGATGGCGCCCCTGACAGCCTCCGCATAGGTGGGATCGGCCGAATCGGATCCCACCAGGGACGCGGTCCAGGGCAGGTCCCTGATCCCGGCGAGCGCCTCCAGGAGCAGGAGCTGGTCCTTGTTCGGGAGCAGGGCTGCAACGGCTACCAGGTGAAGCGGGTCAGATCCGGAGGCAAGCGCAGCCGCGGACGTGCCGGGCAGCGCTACCAGGACGCCCTCCAGGCCGCGCGCCGCGAGCGTGGTTGCCGCCGTGGAACTCGTGCAGATCACCCCGGTTGCGGAGCGAAGGGCTCGTGCCTCCCTCCTTAGCGAAGCGGCCAATGAGGTATCAGGCAACGGCATGTGCACCAGGATCCAGGTCTGCTGCCCTGCCTTTGCCGCGAACTCCAGTTCGTCGGCGGCACCTACGGCTATTAGTCCGTCCACTACGACTGGCCCGGGACGGTCCCCCGGTCCCCATGCCCCGAGCAGGCTCCCCAGACGGCGTCGTTCATGCGCACTGGCATCGGGCCAGGCGCCTTCAACCGCGGTGACCTCCACGTCCTCCCCGAGTGCCTTCAGGCCGTCAACCAGGTGCGCGTTGTAGACGTTGCCGCCGGAGCTGTGGCGGATATTGCCGGGGACAAGCAGCCGGACGCGGCGCACGGTCAGGCGTCGAAGTCGAGGGAGAACGACGCCCAGGCATCCGGGTTCTCGCGCAGGGTGACGGCCAGGCCGGCCAGTTCCCGCCCGTCCCCGCCGCCACGGACTTTGGCTGCGACGGCCTCGGCAATGTACTGCGCCAGCGCCTCGGTGGTGCTCAGCTTCCCGGCAAAGTCAGGGTGCTCGTCCAGGTTCTTGTAGTTGAGGCCGGCCAGCACTTCTTCAATGAGCCCGCCGGCCGCACCGATGTCCAGGACGATTGAGTCGTCGTTCAGCGCCCGACGGCGGAAGGTCACCTCCGCCACGAAGGTGGCACCGTGCAGGCCCTGGGCGGGTCCGAAGACCGCGCGGGGAAGGCTGTGGGCAATCATGAAGTGGCGGTGGACGGTCAGGCTGAACAAGGGCTACCTCGTGTCTTTGTGGGGATGTTCGGCAGGGTTTTCGGCCGGGTATTCGATGACGTGGCAGAGCGCGTCCAGGCGCCCGTCGGCCAGTTCGTGGACGACGGCGGGAAGTTCCGCAAAGGGGGACGTCCCCGTCAGGAACGTGTCGTAGACGGGATCGCTGAGCAGGGACACGGCGAGCGCGAGGCGGTCCGCGTTGGTACGTCGGTGGCGGCGGGGACGGGCCACCACGCCCACCTGGCTGGCGCGGATGGATAGCCGGCGGGCGTGGAAGTCCTCCCCCAGCGGGATGGTGACTTTGCGGTCGGCGTACCAGGACATCTCGATGACGTCCCCTTCGTCGCCCACCAGCTGCAGGCTCCGTTCGAGCCCTTCCTGGGATGCTGAACAGTGGATGACGATGTCGCAGTCGGCCAGGGCGTCGTCGGGGTGGCTGAATTCGACGCCGAGGGCGTCGGCGAAAGCGCGCTTCCCGGGATCGACGTCGATGAGCTGGAGCCGTTGCAGCGGGAACGTCCGCAGCAGCGTGGCCACCATGCCGCCCACCAGGCCGGCACCAACGACGGCGACACGGTCGCCCAGGCGAGGTCCGGCTTCCCAGAGGGCGTTGACGGCGGTTTCCACAGTTCCGGTGAGCACGGCGCGGCGGGCCGGAACATTCTCCGGGACCACGGTCAGGGACTCGACTGGAACAACGTAGCGGTCCTGGTGCGGGTGCAGGCAGAACACCGTGCGGCCCACCCATTCGTCGGGGCCGGCTTCCACGATTCCCACGGAGAGGTAGCCGAACTTCACCGGCGAGGGGAAGGAGCCCTCCTGAAGCGGCGCCCGCATGTTTTCGGCGACCCGTGGCGGCACGTGGCCGCAGTGGACCACCGTTTCGGTGCCTTTGCTGATTCCCGAATACAGGGCACGGACAAGGGCCTCACCGGGGCCCGGCGCGGGCAGGTCCTCAGTGCGGAGCTCGCCTTTTTCGTGGCCGACGGTCCAATAGGCGCGGGCCTGGGAACCGGCTTGTGAGTGCTGCTGGGAGTTGATCATCTTGCTTACGAATCTAGTCCCCGGCGCGGGCGCGGGGAAGACGTTGGCTGCCCGGCGCGCCCTCGTTTTGGGGAAGGGCGCCTTGCTCCGGTAACCTATTCAGGTTGGTGACGTGTCCGAGCGGCCGAAGGTGCAACACTCGAAATGTTGTTTGGTGTCAAAGCCAACGTGGGTTCAAATCCCACCGTCACCGCCAAGTAGCAAGGCCCCGGGTTTTCTTCGATGAAAACCCGGGGCCTTTGCTTTGCCTCCTGGATTGCCCCCAGCAGATGCCTCCCGCCCGATGGCGACGGACAGGGAGGCTCGCCTAGTGGTGGGACCTGGCGCGGATGATCCCGGCGGATAGCCCCGCAGCGGCTAGCAGGGATCCAAGCATGATGGCTACGCCTGAGAAGTAGTCAGTGATCGTCATTTCGGTACACCTTCCATCTAGTGGTGTACCGAAGCTACCCATGCAAACGTCCGCCCGGCGCAGGATCGCCGAAAGATTTGCTCACAATTGGGACACGGAACAGGCGGCGCGCCCCGCCGCGGCCCCTTATGCGGCCGCTTGCTGCCGCGTCCGACCCTTGTGCTGCCGCCACCGTGCGGACACCATAGTGGGACACCTTTCGACGGCACCAGGGAGCGGGCTCAATGTTGCGAATGCTGATAATTGGTCCTCCGGGCTGCGGAAAAGGTACGCAGGCGGACCGCTTGTCCCGGCACCTCGGCATTCCCGGAGTGTCCACCGGTGATGTCTTCCGGGAACATGTGAAAAACCTGACGCCGCTTGGTCAAGAGGTCAAGGAGCACCTGGACGGCGGCGATCTGGTCCCCGACAGCCTGACAAACCGCATGGTGCGGGACCGCCTTGACCAGGACGACGTGCGGAACGGCTTCCTGCTGGACGGATATCCCCGCAATACGGCCCAGTTGGCTGAACTGGACACGATGCTTACCGCCGCCGGGCAGTCATTGGACGTCGCACTGCAATTGACGGCCGACGACGCCGAGCTGGTCCGCCGGGTCCTCCAACGCGCCACCGTTACCGGACGCAGTGACGATACCGAGGAAGTCATCCGGCACCGCCTGAAGCTGTACTACCGGGAGACCGAACCGGTGGCCGAGATGTACTCAGAACGCGGAATCCTCCTGAGCGTGGACGGCACGGGCACCGAAGACGAGGTTTTCAGCCAGTTGCTGGCGGCGCTCCGCACCTCGTTCCCCGCCGCCGTCGCCGATGCGGGCCCCGCTACCCCGGACTGAGCGGCGCCGGCCGTTACGGGGCGTCCGGCGGCTACGGAGCGTCCGGGCGCTGGTCCCCCTTGTGTCCGCGCAGGTTGTCCTGGACTTTGCCGAACAGATCCTTGATGGTGGACTCCGTATTCGTGAGCATGTCCGGCTGGACGTAGACAGTCTGCGTCGGGGGCAGGCTGTAATGGGACTGCAGGCCTCCCGCACCCTCAACGCCGTCGAGCGCGATGGTTACTCCGCCCTCTTTGCGCGCAATGGCCCCGATCCGGCCGAACACCAGCGTGAACTCGTCCGGCTGGAAACTGACCGTGTGCCCGATGTGCGTCCGGTTAAGCTCTCCCGCCGCAACGGCTTTCTCGTTGCCCGTACCTGCATAGTCCATGGTTGCCTCCTGGAGGTTGGCTGCGTATGCCAGCAGTCTAGTACTACAGTCGCGTTTATGGGGTGTGTCCGCGGGTTTTGTAATGACTATGTTGTGCGCGGTGTTGGTGTTTTC
>NZ_JARCCY010000070.1:0-17163 GCF_039907775.1 Arthrobacter sp. CC3 | reverse complement strand
TCGACGCCGCCGGCGATCACGATGTCAGCTGCACCGGACTTGATCATCTGGCTGGCCATGATGATGGCGCTCAGGCCCGAGGCGCACAGCCGGTTGACGGTGATGCCGGGGATGTGGAGGGGCAGGCCTGCCAGCAGGGTGGCCATGCGGGCCACGTTGCGGTTTTCCTCGCCGGCGCCGTTGGCGTTGCCGAGGATCACCTCGTCGATGGTATCGGGGTCAAGGCCTGCGCGGGTGACGGCCTCGCGGACCACGAGGGCGGCGAGGTCATCCGGGCGGACCGCGGAGAGCGCTCCTCCGTAACGGCCCACCGGTGTCCGGGCACCGCCCACCAGAAATGCCTGCGGTCCTGCTACTGCTGAGGCCATGGAAACACCCTTCACGCGATTAACGGCAATGTCATCTGCGGCGGCAAGAGCTCGGGGCCTAATTTACCGACCGTTCGTTCTATAAAGATTACACTGCGGCCGCAAGGGGTCAACCGGGTTACGCAGGAACTCGCCAGCCGCCAGTCTGGAGGCTAGAGGACAGTGATGCCGAGATGGGCTGCCAGGAGCGGTGCCAGCAGGCTCAGCTGGTAGTCGTCGATCACCACGCCGGCCAGGCTCTCGAGTCCGCTGATGGTGCGGAAGTCAGTGCCGCGCAGGTCGAAGTCCTTGAACTTCGCACCGGCCAGGTCCAGGGTGCCGATGGTGCAGTTCTTCAGGGCCACGCGTGTACCCGTCACGGAGCCAAGGTCCAGCTCGTTGATGATGCAGTCGCTGATCTGCACGTCCGTCAGCCTTGAGCCGCGGAGGTTGACGTAGTCCAGCTTGCCGCCGTCGATCCGCACCGACGTCCAGCCGCTCTCGTACAGTTCCGCCGAACCCCACCGTGGATTGCCGATCTCGACGTCGCGGAGCGTGGCCCGCGCGGCGGTAAACACGGGGGCGTAGACGTCGGCCAGGACGCAGTCCCGGAAGCTGGCGCCGCGGAGCTGCGTTTCGTTGAAGGAGGCGCCTTCGAATTCACACTCGGCGAAGTCAGTGCCGCTCAGCTCGAGTCCGTCGGCGTCAGCGCGGCTGAACCTGACGCCGTCGTACCTTTCGCCGCGCTGGAAATCCGGGGACGGCTCATCGCGGAGCTCTTCAAGCCGGACCGGCGAGAGCCGCGGCGCCGTCACCTTGGGCGCTTTTCCTGCGGTACCACTTCCTGCGGCGGGCCTGCCCGCCATCAGAGGGACTCGGCCTTCGCAGCAATCTCGGACAGGTCCCTGGCCAGCATTTTCCTGGTCATGCTCATGCCGATCCTGCCGAAGAGGGCCATCGCGACTTTGCTCAGGAGCGTGGGCTTGACCACCTCGGCGCCGAAGGTCAAAGTCAGGTCCGTCCCGCCGTCGCGCTCGGCAAGAATGAACCGCGTGGTGTAGTCCGCGCCGCCCTGGAGCGCCTTGACGGTTGTGGTGCCGGCCCTGGCGGCCGACGGCGGTTCGGCCTGGGACACCCACATTTCCACGGTTTCGGCCCGGCCCATCATGGTGCGGGTTTCCTTCCACCGGGTGCCTTCGCCGTATCCGCCCTCGCTGAGCATCTGGACGGAGTCGACTCCGGACAGGGTGGCGGCGGAGCCCGGGATGTCCGAGATCACGGCCCACACTTTGTCCGGGCTGGCGTTGACGTGACGGGCGAGGGTGGTCTTGTGGTCCATGCCCCGAGCCTATCCGGCAGCGCCGACAACCGTCACGGGACGACGCCGGATGGACCTTGCCTAACTCATGGACTTATTCCTTGAATTAGTAAGCATGCTTTGTGTTATGGTGAAACCGCTTAGTTTTTTTACCGGCAACGAGAGGTGGAATACACCATGGGTATCGGCGACAAAATTCAGAACGAAGCAGAGCACCTCGGCGGCAAGGCCAAGGAAGCGGCCGGCAACGCCACGGACAATGACCATCTGCGCGCAGAGGGTCAGAAGGACCAGGTTGTTGCTGACGCCAAGAAAGTTGGCGAAAACGTGAAGGACGAGTTCAAAAGAGACTAGAGCATCCCAGGCGGCGGCTTCGGCAGCTGCCACGGGCAACGCGGCGGGCATTCCTTTGGGGGATGCCCGCCGTTTTTGTGAGATTCTCGGGTGGACAGCAACCGCCAACGGAAGGTCCGCCCCATGACGATCATTGACCTCAGCGGCGCGGGCACCCTCGCAGGCGCCCCTCACGGCGGAACTTCCGCCGTCGGCTCGCCGCACCTGCGCGGCTACCTTGCGGAGCCATCCGGGACCGGGCCGTTTCCCGCCGTCCTGATGATCCATGAGGCGTTCGGCCTCAACGACATCGCGCGGCGCCAGGCGGACCGGCTGGCAGCCGCCGGGTACCTGACCCTGGCGGTGGACCTCTTCAGCGACGGCGGACCGCGGCGCTGCCTGGTCGCCACCATGCGTTCGCTCCTGTCCGGCTCGGGTAAGGCCTTCGCGGACCTCGCCGCGGCGCGGGACTGGCTGGAGGAATCGGGGCGCACCAACGGCAAGATCGGCGTCATCGGCTTCTGCATGGGCGGCGGCTTCGCCCTGCTGATCGCCAAGGACGGTTTCGACGCCGCGGCCGTCAATTACGGCAGGCTGCCCAAGAACCCGGAAGAAGCGCTGCTCGGCGCCTGTCCCGTGGTGGGCAATTTCGGCAAGGCGGACCGCTCCCTGCCGGGCGCGGCTGCGAAACTGGAAACCGCACTGGACAAGCTGGGCATCGAACACGACATCAAGGAATTCGACGGCGCCGGACACGCGTTCATGAACGACGCCGAGGAAGGACCCCGCGTGCTGCGCCCGCTCTTCCGCGTCATGGGCGTCAAACCGGACCCGGAAGCGGCGGCGGAGGCCTGGCAGCGGATCGAAGACCACTTCGCCCGGCACCTTAAGGCCTGACCACTCAGCGCGAACGGACAGTTATGGCCCTGCACCAGGGGCTCAAGTGTCCGCTCGCGCTCCTCCGGGGGGCTCAAGTGTCCGCTCGCGCTCCTCCGGGGGCCTCAAGTGTCCGCTCGCGCTTCCCCCGGGCGCTCAAAAGACGGGGACGACGACGGCGGCGGCCGCCTTGGAAGGTGACCGCCGCCGTCGTCGTACTGCTTGGGCGCCTACTGCTTGGGCGCGTACTGCTTGGGTGAAAAGCGTTAGCTGAAGAGCTCGCTCTTCGGTTCGTTGTTCCGGACCTTCTGCCAGCCGAGCCACAGCACCAGGGCGAAGAACGGGATGGTGGCCAAGGTCCAGAGGCCCAGGTGGAAGACCTCGCCGGACTTGCTGGTCATGGTGTCGAAGCCGATCAACACCGTGATGGCCAGCAGGGCAACCAGGCCGGCCCAGCTGCTCCAGGTTCCGCCGGGCGCAGGCAGCGAGGAAACCTTGCCCTTCTTCTTGCGCAGCGCGATCTGGCTGGCGAAGATGGCGCCCCACGTGAAGATCACGCCGATCGAGGCGGAGTTGAGGGCAAGGTCGAACGCGTGCGAGCCGCCCAGCCAGATGTTCAGCAGGATCCCGACGAGGTACACGGCGCCGATGGCCAGGATGGCGGCGTACGGCACGTGGCTCTTGGACATCCGGGTCAGCCATTCCGGGGCGTGGCCGTTGTTGGCCATGGTGCGGAAGATCCGGCCGATCGAGTACAGGCCCGAGTTGCAGGAGGACAGTGCGGCGGTGATGACGATCATGTTCATGACGTCGCCCATCCAGCCCAGGCCCATCTGGCCGAACACGGTGACGAACGGCGAGGTGCCGGCCACGTACTGGTCAGACGGCAGCAGCATGGCCAGCAGCGTCACGGAGCCGACGTAGAACACCACGATGCGGAACACGACGGCGCGGATCGCCTTGGGCACTTCCTTGGCGGGGTCCTGCATTTCGCCGGCCGTAATGCCGACGAGCTCGATGCCGTTGTAGGCGAAGATCACGGCGTTCAGGACCAGGATCATGACGAGTGCGCCCTTGGGGAACATTCCGCCTTCGGCCGCGAAGAGGTTGTTGACCGATGCGTGGCCGTCGCCCACCTGGGCGTTGGTAACCACCATGAAGGTGCCCACGGCCAGGAAGATCACGATGGCGCCGACCTTGAGGCAGGAGGCCCAGAATTCGAATTCGCCGAACGCCTTGACGCTCAGGAGGTTGACGCCCACCAGCAGCAGCAGTGCTGCGATGGCCGACAGTTCAACGGGCACGTTGGGGAAGAAGAACTGGAAGTACAGTCCGATCGCGATGAGCTCGGCGATGCCGGTCATGGCCCAGTTGATGAAGTACATCCAGCCGGACAGGTACGCGCCCTTCTTGCCGAACATTTCGCCGGCGTAGCTGACGAAGGAACCCGACGTCTGGCGGTACATGATGAGTTCGCCGAGCGCGCGCATCAGCAGGTACGCGATGACGCCGGCAATGGCGTAGGAGAAGATCAGCGCGGGGCCGGTGGAGGCCAGGCGTCCGCCGGCACCCATGAAGAGGCCGACGCCGATGGCGCCGCCCATGGCGATCATGGTGACCTGGCGGCCGCTCAGGGACTTCTTGTAGCCCTCGGCGCTGAGGGTGGAGTCGACGACGGCGGATTGCGCCGGCGGGCTCACGAGTTCTGTGGGGGTACTTTGTGGCACAACTGTTCCTTGTGGGTCGGGGGATGGCCGGCTCAGTAACGCGGAGCTTAGATTCGGATAATTCGGGTTTATCCCCCGGTTGGGGCAATTATCCGGAGCAAAACTCGCAGGCGTCGAAGTTCGCGCGGCCTCCCCAGTTTACAAGCCCGGCGGAACCGTCAGTGACGCAGACAACAGTTGAAAGGAGATATGCCGAATAAATTCATCTACCTCGCCGCGGTTCGCAGAATAATATTCTGATGATTGTCCATTTGGACGTCGTAGCTGGTCAGAGGTTCGGCGCCGGTGGTGGAACAGCCGGTGTCCAGGCTGAAGGCGTTTTGGTGCAGCGGGCACAGGACCTGGTCCTGGTCGATGGTGCCGTCCGCGATCGGGCCCCCCTTGTGCGGGCACACGGCGGACAGCGCCCGAAGGCTCCCATCGCGGAGCCGGAACACCGCCACCTGCTCCCCGTCGACGCCGAAGGCCCGCCCCTCACCGAAGGGGATCTGGTCCACCGGGCCCAGGTTGAAGCCCGCGTTCATCGGACCGGCACCTGGGGAAGAACCGTCAGCGGCAGCGAGGTGCGGAACTGCCCGGGCGTCAGCGGATCGTCGCGTTCAGTCCACGGATCCACATAGCTGTCCACGGAGGCCTGCATCGCGGCGTCCAACCCGTCGGCAAGGCCCTCGGCATCGTCCACCACGACAGCCCGGATGTGGTCGATGCCCACCCGCGGCACGAACGAATACGTCCGCTCCAGCCAGTTGGCGTTCTCCCGGTAGTACTGCATGAACCGGCCCGTCAGCAGTTTGACCTCCCCCGGGTCATCGACGGTGGCCAGCAGGTCGCCTTTGCGGATGTGGGCGCCGGCCGCTCCCCCGACATAGATTTCCCAGCGGCCGCCTTCCACGGCCACCACGCCCACGTCCTTGACCAGCGACTCGGCGCAGTTCCGCGGGCAGCCGGACACCGCAAGCTTCAGTTTGGCCGGCGCCTCGATGCCCTGGAACCGCGACTCGATGTCGATGCCCAGCCTGGTGGAATCGCCGGTCCCGTAACGGCAGAAGTCCTTGCCCACGCACGTCTTGACCGTGCGGAAGCTCTTCCCGTAGGCGTAGCCGGACGGCATGTCCAGGTCCGCCCAGACCTGCGGCAGGTCTTCCTTGGGAACACCCAGCAGGTCGATGCGCTGCCCGCCGGTGAGCTTGATCAGCGGGATGTTGTGCTTCTCGGCGACGTCGGCAATCCGGCGCAGCTGCTGCACGGAGGTCACGCCGCCCTTCATCTGCGGCACCACGGAGAACGTGCCGTCCCGCTGGATGTTCGCGTGCACGCGGTCGTTGATGAACCGGGCGTCCCGCTCGTCGATGTACTGGTCCGCCAGCATCATCTTCATCAGCGACGCCAGGCCCATCTTCGATTTCGCGTCCTCCGCGCTGCCCGGTGCCAGGGCGGCGAACACGGAGGACACCGAGCGGAGCCCCTGCTTGCGGATGGCCGCCATCAGCGAGGCCTTGTCCAGCGGGATGCCCGGGACGTAATAGCTGGCGGCCGGGTCCTCCGCCACGTCGCCGTCGGCCGCCCATTCCACCACCTGCTTTACCAGCAGCTTGCAGGAACCGCAGCCTTTGCCGGCCCGCGTGGCGTCCATGGCGCCGGCCACGGTGTTGCACCCGCCTTTGACCACATCCACCAGGGATTTCTTGCTGACGCCGTTGCAGTTGCACACCTGGGCGTCGTCGTTGAGCTCGGCCACGCCCTGTTCCTCCCCGGGACCGCCCAGGTCGAACATCAGCACGATCCGCTCCTCCGGCAGGGGCAGCCCCTTGTCGAAGGCCTGGGTCAGGTAGGCCACCTTGCGGCTGTCACCGAGGAGCGTGGCGCCCACCATCTTGTTGTCCCGGATGACGATGGACTTGAACACCCCGCGGCTGGGCTCGGAGAACACGATGTGTTCGTCCGTCTCCCGTTCCGGGCCCTGCAGGCCCATGGAAGCGACCTCGACGCCGGCAACCTTGAGTTTCGTGGCGATCCGGGAGCCAAGGTACGCCGCGGCAGAGTCCGCGCCCGTGACGTGGTTGGCGAGCACCACGGCCTGCTCCCAGAGAGGGGCCACCAGGCCGTAGACCTCGCCGCGGTGCTGGACGCATTCCCCCACGGCATAGATGTCGTCCTCGTCCACCACGCGCAGCTGGTCGTCCACCACGATGGCGCGTTCCACATGCAGTCCGCTGAGGACGGCGACATCCACGTTCGGGCGGATTCCGGCGGCCACCACCACCATGTCGCAGTCGATGTCCGGCCGGTCCCGCAGCCGGACGCCGGTGACCTTGTCCGTGCCCAGGACCGCGGTGGTGCGGCTGCCGGTATGCACCCGGATCCCGAGCGCTTCGACGCTCCGGCGCAGGATCGCGCCGCCGTCGGGCCCCATCTGGGCGTTCATGAGGTGCCCGCCGGAGTGCACCACGTCCACGTCGATGCCGTGGCTTTGGAGCCCGCGCGCGGCTTCGAGCCCCAGCAGGCCGCCGCCGATCACCACGGCCCTGCGTCGCCTGTCCGAGGGATGGCCTTCGTCCTGCGCGTGCTTCACCATGTTGCGGGTGTCATCGATGGTGCGGAACGTGAAGACCCCGGGCTTGATGGAGCCGCTAGGGGTATACAGGCCGTCCATGGGCGGCATGAACGACTGGCTGCCGGTAGCGATGATCAGCACGTCATACGGGACTACGTGGCCGTTGTTGGCGAAGACGTATTTGGTGAACCGGTCGATCCGTTCCACCCGCACCCCGGCGTGCAGCGTGATGTTGTTGTCCTGGTACCAGTGCAGGGAGTTCAGGAAGATGTCCGCGTCGCTTTCCTCGCCGGAGAGGACGTGGCTGAGCATGATCCGGTTGTAGTTGCCGTAGGGCTCGTCGCCGAACATGGTGATGGTGAACTGCTCGGCGCCGCCGCGGGCAAGGATTTCCTCCACGGCCCGGGCACCGGCCATGCCGTTGCCGATCACCACCAGCCGACGGCGGGCGTCCCGTGTTCCGGGCGGCCGCTTGCCCTTCGACGCGGGAACAGGGCCGGGCAACCTGTGCTGGGCTTTGTGCTGTCCTTTGTGCTGGGACGTGGGCTGCGTCTTGTCTGTGACGGCGGTCATCAGTGTTCCACCATGCCCAGGTCAATCACGACGAAGCCCGCCACGCCCTCGGCCGCCAGCAGGAACACCTCAATCACCGAGCCGCCCTCGATGTCCTCCACCACGCGGAGCGGCACGTGGACGTCGCTCTTGGCGCCGATGGGGAAATACCGCATGGGCACGCCGTCGCGCATCAGGACCACGGTGATCAGCTCGGAACTGGAGTTCCCGCCCCGGAAGTAGAGGGTCTGGTTGATGATTCCGTCCGGAACGAAGTGGGCAAGCTCCCGGTGGATGGGGGCGGGCTTGTCGAGGCCCGCTCCTTCGAAGGGGAAAACGCCCTGCAGGAAAAGGTTCTTGGTGATCATGGGAGGGATCCTTTCGGCCGGCTGGGTAGGCCCGGCGGCTGAGCGCGCGGGTGCTACTTGAGCGTGGGAATCACTGACTCCCTTCCATCCTGCTCCGCAGTTGTTTCGGCCCGGCGCGTGCGGCGTAACGATCCTTTAACGCAAACCTCACCGTTTTCCGGGCTGCTTCCGCGCCCCGCAAACGACGCGAAGCTAGACGAGCGCGCCGTCCCGCATGGCGTACCGGAGCCAGCTCCCGCCGGCGCCTTCCCGTGCGGCGCATTTGCTGAACCACTCCCCCAGCGCGCGGTCGTGGCTCACCATGATCAGCGTTCCGCCGAATTCCGAAAGGGCCGTTTCCAGCTGCTCCACCAGGACGGGCGCCAGGTGGTTGGTGGGTTCGTCCACGAGCATCGTGCCGAAGCCGCCCAGCAGCAGCCGGGCCAGGGCGAGCCTGCGCTGCTGCCCGGCGGACAGGCTGCCCACGGGCACGTGGAATTCGGTGGTCCGGAAGAGGCCCAGCCGCAGCAGAGCCTCCGCATGTTCGTCGATGTTCCCGCCCAGGCCGGAGACGAAGGCCGGGAGCAGCCGCTGCCCCGGGCGCTGCGGCGGCTCCAGTTCCTGCTGCAGGTAGCCGATCCGGCCGTGCCGCACCACGGTGCCCGCATCGGGTTCCAGGGTTCCCGCAAGGACGGACAGCAGCGTGGATTTGCCGGCGCCGTTCGGACCCGTGATCAGGATCTTCTGGCCGGCCTCCACCCGGAAATCGGTCCGTTCCAGCCGGCCGTGAACTTCCACGCCGCGCGCCTCCAGGGCGGGGGCGTCCAGGGCAGCGCCGTCGGACCCGCCCTGGAGGTCCACCGCCAGCTTCAGGGGAACCGGCGGGCGGTCCACTGGGTTGGCCTCGAGCCGGCGGAGCCGCTCCTGGGCGTTGCGGACCTTGCTGCTGGCTGCCTGCTGCCAGGTGCCGGCCTTGAAGTCGAAGCCCATCTTGTCGCCGTCGCGCCGGCGGGCGTAGCCCATTTTCCCGGCCACGGTGTCCGCCTGCAGGCGTTCTGCGGCCATGGCATGGAGCCAGCCGCGGTACTGCTGCACCCAGCGTTCACGCTCGGCCGCCTTCTCCCGCAGGTACCCTTCGTAACCGTTCCCGTAGCGGTTGACAGCGCACCGTTCGGCGTCCACTTCGATGACGGAAACGGCCACCTTGCGCAGCAGCGCCCGGTCATGGGAAACCACGACGACGGTCCCCCGGTGGGCGGCCAGCCGCGCCTCGAGCCAGGCAGTGCCGCTCGTGTCCAAATGGTTGGTGGGCTCGTCCAGCAGGAGGATGTCCGCGGGGTCAGCCAGCACGCAGGCCAGCGCCACCCGGTGCTGCTCCCCTCCGGAAAGCGAACCCAGCGTCCGCTGCCGGTCCAGTCCGCCCAGGCCCAGCCGGTCCAGTGCCGCTTCCACGCGCGACTCCGCCGCGTAGCCTTCGCGGAGCTGGTATTCGGTCTGCAGGTTGCCGTAGCGCTCCAGTTGCTCCTCGTCCGCATCGGCCAGGCCGGATTCCAGGCTGTCCAGCTCGGCCTCGACGGCGCGGAGTGAGGCCAGCGCCTCATCGATGGCGTTGCCCACCGTGAAGGATGCCGGCAGGCCGGTGGTCTGGGCGAGGTACCCGATGCGTCCGTGGCTGGCGGCCGTGCCTTGATTCGGCGGCTCTAGACCGGCCAGGATGCGCAGCAGGGTTGATTTGCCGGCTCCGTTTTCGCCGACGACGGCCACGTGCTCGCCGGCGCCAATCGTGAGGTCGACGGCAGCAAAAAGCTGGCGGTCACCGTAGCCATGGGTGACGCCGGTCAGGGAAAGGTGTTCAGTCAAGGGAAGTCCTAACGGGGTCCGGGAAATGGGCGCTGCTGGTTAGGACTTCATCGCTCCAGCCTGCCCGGCCGGACCCCCGGCGTCAAGCGCCGCCGTCGTACGCTTCACGCGGCGAGCGCCACTGCCTTCCTGCGGCGGGCCTTCGCCAGCCGGGTGCCGATCAGCCCCTGGCGGGGGCTGAACAGGTAGACGGCGGCGAACACCACACCCTGGGTGAGCACCACCATGGCGCCGGACGCGGTGTCCAGGTAGTAGCTCAGGTAGATGCCGGCGATGGAGCACACTGCGGAGACCACCGGGGCGATCACCAGCATGCGGGAGAACCGGTCGGTGAGCAGGTACGCCGTGGCCCCGGGGATGATCAGCATGGCCACCACCAGCACCACCCCGACCGTCTGCAGGGCCACCACGGAGGTCAGCGCGAGCAGGCCCAGCAGCAACGCTCCCAGCCGCTTGGGCGACAGCCCGATGGCGTGGGCGTGCACGGGGTCGAAGGCGTACAGCGTGAGGTCGCGGCGCTTGAGGATCAGGATGGCGAACGCCACCACACCCAGCACCAGCACCTGGATGAGGTCCGGGATGCTGACGCCCAGCAGGTTGCCGAAGATGATGTGGTTGAGGTCGGTCTGGCTGGGCGTGACGGAGATGAGCACCAGGCCCAGGGCGAACAGCGAGGTGAACACGATGCCGATCGCCGCGTCCTCCTTCACCCGGCTGGTGTTCCGGACCACCCCGATCAGGGTGACGGCGATCAGTGCGAACACCAGCGCCCCCAGGGCGAACGGCGCGCCGACGATGTAGGCAAGCACGACGCCGGGCAGCACGGCGTGGGAAACGGCGTCACCCATGAGCGACCAGCCGATCAGCACCAGCCAGCAGCTCAGGACGGCGCAGACCACGGCGGCGAGCGCCGTGGTGATGATGGCGCGCACCATGAAGTCGTAGCTCAATGGCTCCAGCACGATGTCGAAGAGGTCCATGGCTTAGCTCCAGTCCTGTTGCTTGGAAAGGCGGCGCTGGTTGGCAGTTTCCTGCTCCGGAAGGTCCCGGTTGAGGACGTCCAGGCCGAAGGCCATGGCCAGGTGTTCGGGCTGCAGGACCACCTCGGGCGGGCCGTGCATCAGGACCTTGCGCATCAGCAGCACGGCTTCGTCGCACAGCTGCGGCAGGGCGTGGAGGTCGTGCGTGGAGATGAGGATGGTGCAGCCGTCCGAGGCGAGTTCCCGCAGCAGGCGGGTGATGGTGGCTTCGGAGCGCTTGTCCACGCCGGCGAACGGCTCGTCCAGGAGCATCATCGTGGCACCTTGGGCGATGCCCCGGGCCACGAACGCGCGCTTCTTCTGGCCGCCGGACAGCTGGCCGATCTGCCGGTTCGCGAACTCGGACAGTTCCACCCGGTCCAGGGCGAGGTCGACGGCGGCGCGGTCAGCCTTGGAGGGGCGGCGGGTGAAGCCCTGGTGCCCGTAGCGGCCCATCATCACCACGTCGCGGACGGACAGCGGGAACTGCCAGTCCACGTCCTCGCTCTGCGGGACATAGCCGATTCCCCCCTCCTTGCGCGCCTTGGCCGGTGACTGGCCATGGATCAGCACGCGGCCGGCGTCGGGCTTGATCATTCCCATGATCACCTTGAACAGCGTGGACTTGCCGGAGCCGTTCATGCCGATCAGGCCGCAGATCCGGGCGGTGTCCAGGCTGAGCGATGCCGCGTCCAGCGCCAGGACTTCGCCGTAGTGGACGGTGACGTTTTCAACGAGGATGGCCGGAGTGCTCATGATCCTGCACCCGCCGGGGCACTAACCAGTGCTTCGGTGATGAGTTTGGAGTCGTGCCGGATGAGGTCCAGGTACGTGGGCACGGGGCCGTCCGCCTCGGACAGCGAGTCAACGTAGAGCACGCCGCCGAATTTTGCACCCGTGGCTCCCACCACCTGGCGCATGGGGGCGTCGGACACCGTGGATTCGCAGAAGACGGCCGGGACTTTGTTGGCCTTGACGAATTCGATGGCCCGGGCGATCTGCTGCGGCGTGGCCTGCTGTTCGGCGTTGACTGCCCAGATGTAGACCTCCTTGAGGCCGGCGTCGCGGGTCAGGTAGGAGAAGGCGCCTTCGCAGGTCACCAGGGCACGCTGTGCCGCGGGGACGGTGGCGAGCTTCTGCACCATCTCGTCCTTCACGGCCTGCAGTTTGGCCTTGTAGGCCGCACCGTTCGCCTCGAACGTGGCGGCATTGTCCGGATCGAGCTTAGAGAACGCCTTCACCATGTTGTCCACGTAGATCTGCACGTTCACGGGCGACATCCACGCGTGCGGGTTCGGCTTGCCCTGGTAAGAGTCCTCGCTGATGGACATCACCTTCACGCCCTCGCTCACCACGGCATGCGGGACGTCCAGGCCCTCGACGAACTGGGCAAACCACGCTTCCAGGTTCAGGCCGTTGTCCAGGATCAGGTCCGCCTTCGAGGCCTTGCGGATGTCGCCGGGCGTGGGCTCGTAGCCGTGGATTTCGGCGCCGGCCTTGGTGATGGATTCGACCTGCAGCTTGTCCCCTGCCACGTTCTGGGCGACGTCGGCCAGCACGGTGAAGGTGGTGAGCACCACGGGCTTCTCATCGCCGGGGCCCTGGCCGGGAGCGGCACCCCCGCAGGCGGCCAGGGACAGGAAGAGGAAAGCGGCGACGACGGCGGCTCCGGCAGAGCGGAGGAAACCGGTTCGGCGGACTACTTTGGCGCACCGAAACAGAAATTTAGGCATACCGAACATTCTACCGGGCGCCCTAACTCCGCTGCAACGCCGGCAGTCATTGGCCAGCTAGGCTGGACACATGGGAACAGCTGTCCGCAATTCCCCGGCGCCACGGCCGGAGCTCTACCGTTTTTCCGCGCTCGACTACACCACCGTGGGGCTCTACGTGGCCGTCGCCGCGCTCTTTGCGGTTGCCGGACCGCTGCTGCAGCCGTTGCTGCTGCAACTGTCCCCGGACCCCACCGTGGCCGTGTACTCGGTGAACCTGCTGTTCTACGGCGGCGTGGGAATCCTGGCCGTCGCCGCCGCCCGCCGCGTCGCCTCCCGCGACCTCCGCGTGCTGGCCACTCGTCCGTGGTTCACGCTCATCATGATCCCGGTGGCAGTGGTGGCCATGCTGATCCTGACCGCCATCCTGGTGGCCCTGACCGGACCCGTGCAGGGCTCCGCCAACCAGGCCAACGTGCAGGCACTCGTGCAGCAGGTATCGCCGTGGCTGATCGTGCCCCTGCTGGTGATTGTGGGCCCGTTCGTGGAGGAGTACATCTTCCGCCACCTGCTGATCGGCAAGCTGAGCCGGCGCGTCAACATCTGGGTGTGCTGCGTCCTGTCCACCTTCCTCTTCGCCGCCCTGCACATCGTGGGCCAGGAAACGCTGACCCTGCCCGTGCTGATGCCGTACCTCGCCATGGGCGCCACGCTGGTGTTCGTGTACGTGTGGACCGGGAAAAACCTGATGTTCAGCTACTTCGTGCACGCCGCCAAGAACCTGCTGGCAGTGGTGTTCATCTACGCCATCCCGCCCGAACTGATGGAGCAGCTGCAGCAGGTCCAGCCCTAGGACCCGTCCGCCCCCTACCGCCGCGCCCGCCGCCGTCGTACTTTTGGGTAATGGGACTCAACATTCAGATCGTCATCGACTGCAAAAACCCGCACGAGCTTGCCGACTGGTGGGCGGACACACTGGACTGGGCCGTGGAGCCGCAGGACGAGGGCTTCATCCGGTCCATGATCGAGCAGGGGTACGCCACCGAAGCCGAGACCAAAACCCACAAGGGCAAACTGGTCTGGGAGGCCGGGGCCGCCATCCGGCCGGCGGAAGAGATCGATGCCAAGGCTCCGGAACGCCGGCTGCTGTTCCAGACCGCGCCCGAGGGAAAGACCGTCAAGAACCGGGTGCACTGGGATGTCCGCCTGGATGGAAGGGACAAGGATGAGGTGCGCAAAGAGCTGGAGGCACGCGGCGCAACGTTCCTCTGGACGGCCAGCCAGGGGCCGCACGAATGGCACACCATGGCGGACCCCGAAGGCAACGAGTTCTGCATCAGCTGAGGCGATTACTAGACTCGGTCTGTGAGCAACGTATTTCCAGCCAAGGTATCCGACGTCTTTGACCCCTCCCGGTGGCGCACCGTGGCCGGCTTCGACGACTTCCAGGACATGACCTACCACCGGCAGGTGGAGCGGGATTCGGACGGCGCGGTGCTGCGGGACCTGCCCACGGTCCGCATCGCCTTCAACCGCCCGGAGGTCCGCAACGCCTTCCGCCCGGGCACCGTGGACGAGCTCTACCGGGCCATGGACCACGCCCGCATGACCCCCAACGTGGCCACCGTGCTGCTGACCGGCAACGGGCCCTCGCCCAAGGACGGCGGGCACTCCTTCTGCTCCGGCGGAGACCAGCGCATCCGGGGCCGCGACGGGTATCGGTACGTAGTACAGAACGCAGCAGACGGCGAAACCAAGGAGACCATCGATCCCGCCCGCGCCGGCAGGCTGCACATCCTGGAAGTCCAGCGGCTCATGCGCACCATGCCCAAGGTGGTCATCGCCGTCGTCAACGGCTGGGCCGCCGGCGGCGGGCACTCGCTGCACGTCGTCTCGGACCTCACCATCGCCTCCCGCCAGTACGGCAAGTTCAAGCAGACGGACGCCACCGTGGGAAGTTTCGACGCCGGCTACGGCTCCGCGCTGCTGGCCCGCCAGATCGGCCAGAAGGCCGCCCGCGAGATCTTCTTCCTGGCCCGCGAATACTCTGCCGAGGACATGGTCCGGATGGGCGCAGTCAACGAGGCCGTGGACCACGAACGCCTCGAGGAAGTCGCCCTGGAGTACGCGGCGGACATCGCGCGGCAGTCGCCGCAGGCCATCCGCATGCTCAAGTTCGCCTTCAACCTGGCCGACGACGGCCTGGCCGGGCAGCAGGTCTTCGCCGGCGAAGCCACCCGGCTGGCCTACATGACGGACGAGGCCGTGGAAGGCAAGGAAGCCTTCCTCGAGAAGCGGGACCCCGACTGGTCCCAGTTCCCGTACTACTTCTAAAGCCCGCCCCACTGACGAAGGCAGCCCCTGTGACCTCCCAGCTTCCGAACATCGAGCCTGCACTCAAGGCGCTGGCGGACGCCCTCCACGGCGAGGGCCCCGCCGTCGAGCTTTCCGCCGACGCCGACGGCAACCTGGTGGTCTCCGCCGTGGAAACGCCGGGCTTCGAGGACGCCGCCGTGGTGGTGCGGACCTCGGGTTCCACCGGTACGCCCAAGGCAACGGTCCTCACGGTGGAGGCCCTGGCGGCGTCCTCCGTGGCCACCGCCTTCGCACTCAAGGGCGAGGGCCAGTGGCTGCTGGCCCTCCCCGCGCAGTACGTGGCCGGGGTACAGGTCCTGGTGCGCTCCCTCTTCGCCGGCACCCGGCCGTGGGCCATGGACCTCTCCGGCGGCTTCACGCCGGAGGCCTTCACCGCGGCTGCACAGGAGCTCACGGACAAGATCCGCTTCACCTCCCTGGTGCCCACGCAGCTGCAGCGGCTGCTGGACGCCCCGTCCGCTGAAACGCTGGCCGCCCTCCGCCGCTTCAACGGAATCCTGCTCGGCGGCGGCCCCGCGTCGCCCGAACTGCTCGCCGCGGCCCGCGACGCCGGCGCGCGTGTGATCACCACCTACGGTTCCGCGGAAACCTGCGGCGGCTGCGTCTACGACGGCTTCCCGCTCGAGGACGTACTCGCCCGCGTGGACGGGGACGGCCGGATCCTGCTGGGCGGCGCCACCCTCGCCGCCGGCTACCTCGGCGACCCCGCCCTCACCGCCGACGCCTTCTTCGAGGAGGACGGCGTCCGCTGGTACCGCACCAGCGACCTCGGCTCCATCGACGCCACCGGGAAGCTCACCGTGCTGGGCCGCGTCGACGACGTCATCATCACCGGAGGCGTCAAGGTGTCCGCCACGCACGTGCAGGCAGAGCTGGAAAAGCTCGACGGCGTGCTGGCGGCCTTCGTGGCCGGCGTCCCGTCGGAGGAATGGGGCCAGGCGGTGGCGGCCTACGTCGCCGTGGACGACGCCACGCCCGCCGGCATCGAAGGCTTCACCGCGCGGCGCCACGATGCACTGGGCGCCCTGGCGCCCAAAACCGTCCTGGCTGCCGGGGAACTCATGATGCTGCCCAACGGCAAACCGGACCGCCTCGGCATGACCGTTCTGCTGGACGCCCTGCATCAGGGAAAATAGAAAAGCTCTTCCCAAGCTGAACCGAACAACGAACCAATCGGAGTACTGACCGTGGCTACAGCCGCACAATGGATCCAAGGCGCCCGACCGCGCACCCTGCCGGCTGCCATCGCACCGGTCCTGATCGGCACTGCCGCGGCCTTCGAGATGGACGCGTTCAAGCCCGTCAACGCCATCCTGGCCGCGCTGGTGGCCCTGCTGCTGCAGGTGGGCGTGAACTACGCCAACGACTACTCGGACGGCATCCGGGGCACGGACGAGGACCGCGTGGGCCCGCTCCGCCTGGTGGGCTCCGGCGCTGCGAAGCCGGAGATGGTGAAGCGCGCCGCGTTCGCCGCGTTCGGGCTGGCGATGCTGTTCGGCCTGGTGCTTGTGCTCATCACGCAGGCGTGGTGGCTGATCCTGGTGGGTCTCGGCTGCGTCCTGGCGGCCTGGGGGTACACCGGCGGCAAGAACCCGTACGGCTACATGGGCCTGGGCGACGTGTTCGTGTTTGTGTTCTTCGGCCTGGTGGCCACCCTTGGCACCACCTACACGCAGGCGGGGCAGGTCAGCCTGCCTGCCATCATCGGCGCAATAGGCACCGGGCTGATCGCGTGCGCGCTCCTGATGGCGAACAATGTCCGGGACATCCCCACGGACATGCAGGCGGGCAAGAAGACACTGGCCGTGCGGCTGGGTGACAAGCACGCCCGCGAAAGCTACGTGCTGATGCTCGCCGTGGCCATCCTGCTGGTGATCGTCCTGGCACCGTCGCGCCCGTGGATGCTCATCGTGCTGCTGCTGATCCCGGCCAGCCTGATGCCCTCTTGGCTGATGATCAACGGCCGGAAGCGCAAGAGCCTGATCCCGGTCCTGAAGCAGACGGGCATGATCAACCTGGGTTACAGCGTGCTGTTCTCGCTGGGCCTCGTGCTAAGCCACGGGCTCTAAGCCTCGATCCACCGGTTGTGTTTGATGGGGCGGGGTCGTTCTGATCTTGGTCCGGGTTCGGTCGATGGGCATG